>JBAXSU010000133.1:0-9713 GCA_037130535.1 Actinomycetota bacterium | reverse complement strand
TCTGAACGAGCCCGATACCGCAACTGGATTACGGGCACCTGCCACCAACCGCCGGGAAGGGGCGCGTCGGTGCGGCTCGGCCGCGAGGTCGCTGGCGGCGGTGAGCGAACAAGACTGCAGGCCATGGACGCACGCTGGAATCGAGACGACCTCATCATCCGACGCGAGGTACTCGGTCTCCAACCAGTCGAGGTGGCGACGGCGACGGCGGGCACCGGTGTGTGGCTCGAAGCCCCGGTGTTCGTCGTCGACGACAACCCGGAGGACCTCGTGACCTACATGGCGCCCGGTGCCCCGTTTCGGTTCCCAGTGGGCTCATGGCCGACACCCGATGGCCGCCATCCGTGGCAGGGGCGCTCCGGGTGGCAAGGCAATGGGTGTCTCATGGTCCAGCGGCCGGGCGAGCACCATGCCGTCTGGCATTTCTGGAACGGACCCGACCGCGAGTTCGTCTGTTGGTACCTCAACTTGCAGACAGCCTTCGTTCGCACCGCTGACGGCTATGACACCCAGGACCTCGAGTTGGATCTCGTCGTCTTCCCTGACGGGTCACACCTCGTGAAGGACGACGAAGTCCTCGATGATCGAGTCGCTGAAGGGCGCTACTCGCCGGAACTCGTCACCTGGGTGCGTCACTACGGGCAGATGCTGGTCCGACGGTTGGTGGCTGAGGGGCCTTGGTGGGATCAGTCATGGACTGCATGGGAGCCCGATCCCGACTGGACCAACCCGGCCTTTCCCGACGTGTGATGCAACGGGGGAATCAGCCTGGCCCCTCTGCTCGCTGTCGCGATCGCTCGTATGGCCCGGCAGGGACGCGTTCTACAAGGCGTCGACTCGTCAGGAACCACCGCCCGCGTAGCGCGCGCGGTGAGGTGGTCGAAGGTCTCAGTGCCAGCCGTACGGGTGCTCCTTGAGGTGCTGCCTGATCATCGACTCGACCCGCCCGAAGCAGGCCGGGCACATCAGGCGGTACGCGACCTCGAGCTGAGAATCGCGCTGGACGATCTTGGCCTCCAGCTCCTCAATGCGGCTGCGGCGGCCCTCGAGGTGTTTCTCGTACCGCTCCTGGTCGGATATCCGATTCTTTCGCTCCTCTCGCAGCTCCCGCTCGAGGTCCCAGATCCGGTCCTGCTTCGACGCCATGCTCACATACTGCCAAACGCACAAATGCTCTGCCGAGAGGCTACGAAACCACAGACACCGCGCCGGAACCGAGAGTCGAACAGACAGGGTTCGACTGTGTCGCAACGCGCCGAGTGCACGCTATGGACCAGACTGCAGAGGCATCGTCGTGCACAGAGTTCCGATCCGAGCGCGTCACCTATCGCCAGTGATCAGCATCGGGCTTAGCTCAACTGGGCAAGCACTGGCGGACTCGCCTCTTGATCACTCGCCTTCGACGACGCTCTGAAAAGCCGAGGGGTCCGACTCGGCGTGTTGAAGCAACCCGACCAGCGTGGTGGCCTTGAGCTGCTCGACGAGGCCGGCAAGTTCGTGGATCTTCTTGTCGACGTCGCTCGCCAGCTCGCGCAGCACGTCGAGCTGAAGTTCCCTCCGTCGCTCGCCGGCCAACCCCCCGATGTTGTCGCTGGTGTGGTCAACGTCGCTGCGGTCGTTGAAGGCGTAGCGCAGGCCTGTCCATGCGTCGGCCGGATCATTCGCCAGCCATTCGTGGAGCCGCTCGACATACGAGGCCCACGCCTCCGGTGTGCCCAGGGCGAGGGCCGGCAGGTCGTGGGCCCGCATCCACGATGAGCCGCTGATCGGGTCGACGAAGTGGCGGCCCATCCGCTCGGGCGGAAGCAGGAACCAGCCGACGGGCTTCTTGAAACAGCGGGCGAAGGCGACGAGCTCGGATGCCGTGAAACTCCGTTGCCGGTCGCTGTCGAAGGTGCGCTCAATCGACGACACACCGGCCTGGTTGAGGCGGTAGCCAAGGTAGCCCTCGAGTCGATCGCTGGCTTCCACCTGCGTCCAGCCCGCCTCCTCGCGAGCGCGAGCGAAGTTGTAGGCGATCACCTGGTTCGTGGTGAGGACCAACTCGGCGTCGACGGGTTCGGGGCGGCGCAACTTCGGCACACACCGACAGTAGTTCTTTGCTGTGCTTGACGTCAACAAACCATTGCGCGATAGTGCACTGTATTGATCCATTGCCGATGTGGAGGCTGCACGATGCTCGAGAACCTTCCCCCCTTCCTGACCGTCGAGCAGGCGGCCGAGGTGCTGCAGCTCGGCCGTTCCAAGGCGTACGAGCTCACAGTCGAGTTCGAGGCAACGCGCGGTCGGACGGGGCTTCCGTTCGTACGCCTCGGCCGGACGAAGCGCATTCCTCGCACAGCGCTGATCCGGTTGATGGAGATCGGCCCGCTTCAGTCACCGACCCGGTGACCGCATCCCGGCAGTGAGTGTCGTCGAGCCCTGACCGAACCCACGAGACGACTGCACATGGCCGGCCGACTCCTGCACGACAACGTCACCGCAACCCAACGGCGAGCGCGAGCGTTCTTCGACTCGGTGATCGCCGACTACGGCGTCGTCGAGGGCCACCTCGTCACCATCCCGATGCGCCAATGCGAACTGGCCCGACGGCGCCAACTCGCCCCCTCGACCATCGGCGCCTACCTCTCGGCGCTCGGCCCGCTCGTCGTCGCTCGCGCCCCACACATCGTCCTTTCGGGCTGCGCGCCGGTTACGGATCCTGTACACATCGCTGGTGCACCAGACGCCACCCCTAGAAGCATCGACCGCGCTGCAGGGGCGGACATCAGCGAACTGATCGACGCCTATCGCAACGTGGTCGACGCACAGGCGCACCTCATCGGACTGCTCACGCGGACCGCCTACCCGGCGCGCGGATCCGCACGGGAAGTCGAAGAATCGCGCGCGGTACGTCGCGGCGCCGAGGTGCAGAGCAATGAAGAAGCGGAAGAAGACCTTCCTGCACCTCCTCCTCTGCTCTCAGGCACGCGGAACCACGCGCGTCTGCGCGGAACCGCCGAAGTTCCGCGGGCCTCGATCAGCGATGAAGACCTCGACCACCTCCTCACGCCCGTGCACCGACTCGTGCAGCAGCATCGCCTCAAGCCGATGACCCACCGTGCCGGTGTGTACGAGACGCTGCGGTACTGCTCACCCGACCAGCTGCGCGCGGCGATCGACCGCGTGCATCACTTCGTCAACCACCCAGGCACCAACCCGGTGAGCAGCCCCTTTGGACTGCTCATCCAATGGGCTCGCTCGGGCCAGCTTGACCCCGCCCCCAAGCAGGCCTCCGAGGTGGCCGGAGAGACAGTCGCCGCCGCTGAGCCCGAACCAGAGGTCGACCCGGCCGAGATCGAAGCCGACCTCGCAGTCACCACGTTCGAGGCCGACCCCACAACCCACGCTGATGAGCTCGCCGGTCTCGATGCGCACCTGGAGCGGACTCATCGAAGGCTCAGCGACCGGCCCGTCATCGCCCCACTCCTGCACGCCTGGCGCGTCGACGCCTACCTCGAACTCAACAGACACACGGAAGCACCCCGGGTTTCGTAGCGACCCTCAGGTGCCCTGGCTGTCGAACAAGGTCATCCGAGTCGCCGATCTGGCCGCCTGCTTCATTTCCGCAAAGCGCTTCGCAGATTGCCCCCGCAATGGGGACCCCACTGCCGCAATGCGGTCGATGATGTCCACCACTTCGTTCGCTCGGCCCTGCTCCACGAGCGCCTCGCCAGCGAGGAGAAGGAGATACACGTCGGGTTTGCCTTCCTCCCGTCGTTCAGCCGCCGCTTCAACCTCTGCGACTGCCAGGTCAAAGGACTCTGCATTGCCAATCGCTGCCGCGGCCGCTAGCAACCGGTGAGCCGTGTAGGTGCTGGTTTCACCCGCGAAGGCGAGCTTCGCCTCGTCAAATGCCTCGTACTCCCGGCCGGACTCCTGCAGAACGCGGCTCAGCGCGATCCGGGCCCGCGCGTCAGCAGGCTGGACCTTCAGAGCCGCCCGCAGCGCCCGTTCCGCTTTGTCGTACTGCGCCATGTCGCAGTAGGCAGCGCCGAGCGTCGTGAGAGCAGGAACGTTCGTACGGTCACTGTTCGCGACTGGCCGCACGGCCTGAATGGCGAGATCGGACCGATCGACCTTCCGCAGACGTGAGCAGAGTCGTACCTTCGCTTCCGGCTCTGAGTCACTCAACAGGACGAGCAACTGTGCAAGGAGTTTGACCTTTTCATCAGCAAAGTCTCGAGCACCGGCAATCTCCAGCTTCGGCCGATGTGCATCTAGCCATGCCTCCGCGGCCTCCAACCGAGGCGGAAGCTCCGTCAGAGAGCCGGCCGATTTCAGAAACGTGTCGATGACCACTTCGGCAGCACCGCTCAAGTGCTTCGCTGCGTTGGGTGTTCCAATCTTCATCTCAGCGAACGCCCGCTCAGCAGCACGATGACGTAGTTGCCAGTCGCTGGAAGCCTTGGCAACTGCGACGCACTCCATCAATTCAGTGAAGGATGCGGCTGCAGACCCGACGACGGTCAGAGCATCTCGAATCGACTCAATTCGCCGAGGCTCGGCATCGTGCATCTCCACGACTAGATCATGGCAGGACCTCGATCGAGGGCGATACTGAGAGACTGGATCCCTCATTGAGGATGCGGGGGAGAGAGCGAACTCGCGACCTTCGGCTGGAGTTGACTTGATTGCGCGGACACCGAACCCTTGGTGGAGACCCCAGAGCAAGTGAGCCTGTCCGTGTGATCCAGGAATGACTAGACCTCCTTGGTCGTGTTATATGTGCAATCAATGCGTCGGTCTGAGTCGGATTCTCATGGTCTTGCCCGAGAGAGCAACCGCGCCGGCAGCGCGTCTGAGTCGACTGCCACGGCGCCTGGCGATGTGATCGGGGAGGGTCAACTGAGTCGTCGCGCTCTGAAAGCTGTGCGACAGCGCGGCTGGAGCAGTTGGTCACAGCTTGAGCATGCAGCTCCGACCGAGATCACCTCCTTGCCGAACATCGATGACCTGACGAAACAGGAAATCCTGATGGCGGTCGAAGCTCGGGTGGAGCACGACTCGGCGCTGGCGGCGATGCGGAGGGATCCGCGAGCGGCAACGGGCGAGGAGTGGGCGCCGAAGGGTTTGCGCTTCGAGGATCAGTTGAGCGAGTTCAGACCAATCGACACTGCCACGCTTCTGGCCCTTCGGCAGATGGGGATCACGACGTGGGGCCTTCTCGTGTTGACCGACCTGACGACAATTTCCGAGCACCCCGGCATCGGCCCGAAGGGCGTGATGCGCATCAAGCGGGCGCTGAAGTTCCGCTCCGCTCGAATCAAGGATTGCGCACCGGTCTACGACTCCCCAGACTTCTCCGCTGAGGAGCTGCATGTCGTGCTTCGTACGGCGCTGCATTCTCTGGGGCCGCGTCGCCGAGCAGTCATCATCGGTCGCGTCACCCGGCAGCCTCCAGTCCCGTTACGTGAACTTGGCCAGTCGCTTGGGGTCCGTCGCCAACAGATCCAGGAACTCGAAGAGGAGTCCTTGGAACGACTTCACCAGTTCCTTGCGCGTAGCCCCGATACTCCCATGTCGAGAGTGCTTCGTCAGGCAGCACACCTTCGGGCCGATGGGTACACGTCTGACGCTGCTGTTCAGCGAAGCGCTCCTCCAGGAACCAATCCCGCTGCACTGCGGCTCCTGATCCGCTTGGCGGGTTAGACGATTTCGTCGAAGGTGTGCGGTCGTAGTTCATGTCGCGAAATCAAGGCCGTACCCAATGTGTCGTTGCGCACATGGAGCGACTGGGTATCCCGAATCTGATGGCTACCTTGTGCTCACACCCTGGCATTGAAATGCTGCGCTGAGCCCGCCGGTGTAGCGAGTTGCCGCTGAGCGTCTCATTGTCGGCCAGACACTGGTGATCGGTGGCTGCCACCTTCACCATCGGCGTGATGGTGGCAAGCGTGGGACGCATCACGGCCGGCGACGGCTACCGATACCTGACTCGCGACGTGGCTCGCACTCCGGCCGACTACTACGCGGGCCGGGGTGAGGCGCCGGGCGAGTGGGCGGGCCGCGGGGCACCGCTGCTCGGCTTGAACGGCGAGGTGGATGCCGAGGTGATGGCCGTGCTGTACGGCCGATTCGTCGACCCACGAACGGTCGGCCAGGTCGATGCAGCAGGTGCGGCCTTACCGGAGTTGGTGCTGGGGCGGCGGGTGTCGGTTCGGCACCGCGCTGATGGCACGACGGCGGCTCCAGTCGCGGCGTTCGATGTGACGTTCTCGCCATCGAAGTCGGTGTCGGTGCTGTGGGCTACGGCGACCGATACGAGGGTTCGCCAGGTGGTCGTGGAGTGCCACGAGCAGGCGGTGACCGAGGCACTCGAGTACTTGGAGCGCACGGCAGGTCATGCCCGCATCGGGCTGAACGGCACCGGCCGCATCGATACGCACGGGCTGGTGGTGGCACGGTTTCGGCACCGCACTGCTCGGGCCACGGCCAGCAGCGACGAAGCCGACGCCGTGGCCGATCCGCAGTTGCACACGCACTGCGCCGTGCTGAACCGGGTGTGCGGTCTCGACGGGGTGTGGCGCACGCCGGACTCGAAGGCCGTCTATCGCAACGCCCATGCCGCTGGTGCGCTCTATGGGGCCGTCCTCGAACGAGAGCTGTCGGCCCGGCTCGGCGTCTCGTGGCAGACACCAGATGGGCGAGTGCCGATGCGGGAGGTGGCAGGAGTGCCGAAACGACTGGTGACGCTGTGGTCGACCCGGCGCAGGCAGGTGCTGGCCTCGTTCGAGCGGACGGTGGCGGCCTGGCAGTCGGCCACAGGTCGCACCCCGACGCGCGCCGAGCGGGCCGGGCTGCTCGATGCGGCGACCTTGCGTTCGCGGGCTCCGAAGCGACCCGGACACGTCGACCTCCACGATGCCTGGCAATCCCAACTGGCACCTGGTGAGCAGGCTCAGATCGACCGTGTGGTTGCCGGGCATGTGCACGCCGATGCCGGGCGGTTGCCGGCAGGTTCAACAGCCCTGCTGGCGGCGGTTGAGCGTGGCCTGCACGAGCAGCGCGCCTGGTGGTACCGGGCGCATGTGTTCGCCGAGATCGCCCGGCTGATCGAGAACCCAACGAGGCAGCGCATCGACGCTGAGACCGATCGCTTCCTCGCCGACTGCACCGTGATCGACCCTGACCCTGACGGTTCAAGTGCTCAATGGGAAGCGACGAAGTACTCGTCGACGACGATCCTTGCCGCAGAGCGTCGCGTGCTCGACAGCCTCGACCAGCCCGCTCCCTGGCATGCCTCCGCACCCACCCCGAACGGTCGGCTCGGGGCCGACCAGCGCGACGCGGTCGACGCCATCACTGCGGGTCGCTCGCAGGTGTCGGTGGTGATCGGCCCTGCCGGTGCGGGCAAGACCACGCTGCTCGCTGCCGTCGCCGACACCTGCGCAGCCGTCCGACGCCCGGTGTTGGTGATGGCGCTATCGGCCGCGGCGGCGCGGGTGGTCAGCAACGAGACCGGGCTCCCGGCGTCGACCATCGCCTCGTGGAGCGAGGGCACTCTCGCCCTGCCTGCAGACGGGCTGGTGATCGTCGACGAGGCCTCGATGGTTCCCACCCTCACCCTCGATCGTGTGATCGCCACAGCGGCACGCGCTGGCAGCCGGGTGGCCTTGATCGGCGACTACGCGCAGATGTCGGCTCCCGAGGCAGGCGGCTTGTTGCGCGACCTTGCCGCCACGCCCGAAGCGGTGCATCTCACCTGTGTGCGTCGCTTCCGTAGCGACTGGGAGAAGGCCGCCACGGTCGCCTTACGTAGCGGCGACACGAAGGTCGCCGACAGGTACACAAACGAGGGTCGACTGGTGGCCGTCACGACCGACACGGCGACGGTGTCGGCCACCCGTGCCTGGCATGCCGATCACACCGCCGGGCTCGACACATTGATCGTGGTCGACACCGCTGCCGCTGCTGCCGATCTCTCTGCGCTGTGCCAGGCACGCCGCGCCGTCGACCACGAACTCGGTCCAATCGTCGCGTTCGGCGCCGACCACAACCCGATCTGCATCGGCGACATCATCCAGACCCGACACAACACCAGTCGACTCATCACGAGCGACGGCCAACGGGTACTGAACCGCGACACGTGGCGAGTCACCGGGGCCCGTCCTGATGGCTCGCTCGACGTGGCCCACACCCGCCGCAACGCCACCGCAGTGATCACACCCGACTACACGCGTCAGCACGTCGTGCTCGCCTACGCCACCACCCTTGCCGGGGCACAGGGCCGCACCGTCGACACCTGCCACACCGTGGTGACGCCACGCACGACAGCGGCCCAGTTGTACGTGGGAATGACCCGCGGTCGGTTCGCCAATCACGCCCACGTGGTGACCGACGGCCACGACCATGACGAGTTCGAGCTCGGCGACCGGACCGTCGTCGATGCGTTCCGTGCAGCAATGCAGCGAGACCCCGACAGCCAACTGTCGGCCACCTCGGTGCGCTACCGCGCAGAGGCCCTCCGGCAAAGCGAGAGCCGTCGTGTCGATGTCAACGCTGCAAGCCGATGACGCCAGCGACCGCTCGGGCTCCTGCAGCATCCCGTCGTCGCCGGCCACCGCTGTAGGCGTCGGTTAGGTCGCAGCCGTCAGGGAGCCGCATGATCCGTAACGGCACACGGCCTCGCAGATGTGACACGAGAAGCTGCTCTCCACTCCGGCCGGCCTGATCGTTGTCGAAGGCCACCACGACGTCATCGCCAGCGGCACGCTCCACGATCGCGTCAGCGATCGTTCGGCTGACGACTGCGGCCGACAGCACCGACGCACTCCGGAACCCAGCGGTGACGGCGATCAGACCGTCGGGTACCCCTTCGGTCACCACCAACGGCCCATCGATCGGATGATCCACCAATGGAAACGACACCATCGGTGCCCGCCCGTGTACGCGGGTGGGGTTCACGTACTTCGACGATGCGCCGGCGTCGAGGGCCCGGCTCTGCACGTACGCGAGCTGCCCTGCCGCGTCGAACGACGGGTAGGTCACACCCCTCACCCTCGGCAGGCCGACTGCCCGGTCGAGCACCTCGGCGCCCGGGTCGAACCCGACCCGGTTCACGACCAACACCGCGTCGCTCAGACCTCGGCGGTGCAGCCAGTCACGCGCCGGTTCGCCAGCCGGACTCCACAACCGCGCCGCGCACTCATCGACGAACGAACATGCCTCGGCCGACAGCGGCTGCCCGACCGGTTCTCTGCTGCGCCCCGTTATCGGTCGCGACATCGGCGCCGACTCCAGACCGACCCGATGTTCGATCATGGCCATCGCCTCACGGATATCGACACCATGGGCTGCGATGAGCGCATCGACCGCGGTGCCGCCGTGTCCCCCCGACCAGCAGCGCCACCGCTGCACACCGCCACGGTCGGTCGACACGGTCACCGACGGGTGCTCATCGGGATGGTCGCGATGGCAGCAGTGCCACCGCTGGCTGCGGCCCGACCCGAACGGTGGGCCACTCAGCTCGGTCAGCAACTCGGCCAAATCGACGCGGGCGAGGGCGTCACGCACGTTCACTGCGTGCCGCCAGGCAACCGAGCGGCATCACCGAAACCGGGATCACTCCACCACGCGCGCCAGGCAGGTTGACCAACGGTGCCGCCGGGCACCGGGGGCTGGGCGTGATGGCTGTCGGGTGTGCACGGCACTCGCCACCAGCGATCCACCCG
>JBAXSU010000132.1:0-9769 GCA_037130535.1 Actinomycetota bacterium | reverse complement strand
ACCGCGCCCACTGGCTCTCATGACTCTTGTCGAGCCACGGGAACTTGACTTTGACTGCACCCTCGTGCTTCCCGGCTTCCTTCCCTTCCGCCTTCAGTTTGGTCTGGCAGGGATGGAGGTGATGGCTCGGCCCAGGGTGCCGCCGGCCAGCATCAGGCTCATCCCGAGCGCCGGCGAACCTGGCACCAGGGTGGTGCCGATCGCCACCGAACTGACGATCCCGAATTCGAAGCTCAGTACAACGATCGCCAGCAGCGGCAGTCCGAGCCAGAGCTGGTCGTGCACGAACACCAACCCGAGTGCGGCCGGCACCATCAACCCGGCTCCCAGGGCGATGCTGCGCTCCTTGCCCCATGCGTCGGTTCGGCGCGATGAGGTGATCGACGCGCCCAACTCGCCCAGGCCCAGCGCAAACGCGACGGCGGCCAACATGGCCGCGGTGAAGTCGAACGAATCCTCGAGCCAGCTGCCGAAGGTGACGAACAGGAACTGCACCGAACCCATCAGCGAGCCCGAGATGAAGATCGCCAGCACCGCTCGCGAGCCGAGTCGTGAACGGCGGCCTCGGTCGCCTGCCACCTCGCGCGCCGACACCTCGGTGTGGTGCGGTTCGCGGGGCAGCCGCCGGGCCACCACACCGGCGAACATCAGCACCGCGATAGCTCCCGTGGCGTAGCCGGCCCGCCAACCGAGCGCACCGGTGACCAGCCCCATCGTGCTCACACCCAGCAGCAGGCCACCGGCCCAGGCGATCTCGGTGACACCCACCACCCGGCTGCGGGTCTCGTACGGCACATGGTCGGACACCCACGACCCCAGTCCGAGGTCGAAGGTGACCTTGCTCTGCGCCATCACGATGAGCCCGATGGCGAACAGCACCATTCCCTGACTCGATGCGGCCAGCACGGTGCCGGCGACCACGCCGAGCAGGCCGAGCACCATGGCGGTGCGTCGCGACATCCGGTCGACGAGTCGGGCGTTCAGCGGCGACAGCAGCCCGGCCAATTCGGCGGCTGCAAGAGCGACGCCGATGTCGTCGAGCGACACCCCGGTACCGCGGGCGATGGTGGCGAGGAACGGCGGCGCGTAGCGGAAGCAGGCGTTGGCGCACAGCCGGGCCGCGGTGAGCGTGCCGATGTGGCGGCGCACTTCGGCGGGGCAGTCGTCGCCCAACAGCGAATCGAGAGGGCGGGCGAGCATCAGGGTGAGACGGTATCCTCTGGAACCCGTGGCCCTCATCGTCCAGAAGTACGGCGGAACATCCGTCGCCGACCCCGACCGGATGCGTGCGGTCGCCGAGAACGTCGCATTCACGCGTCGCCGCGGCGACCAGGTGGTGGTGGTGGTGAGCGCGATGGGCAAGAGCACCGACAACCTCATCGCCCTCGCCAACAGCGTGTCGAAGACCCAGCCCGGGCGCGAGATGGACATGCTGCTCACCACCGGCGAGCGCGTGTCGATGGCGCTGGTGTCGATGGCGCTGGCCGACATCGGCGTTCCGGCGGTCAGCTTCACAGGCAGCCAGGTGGGCATAGTCACCGATACCGCACACGGCAAGGCGAAGATCCTCGAGGTGAAGGGCGACCGGGTGCGCGAGGCCCTCGCCGAGGGCAAGGTGTGCGTGGTGGCCGGTTTCCAGGGCATCAGCACCGACCACGAGATCACCACCTTGGGGCGTGGTGGCAGCGACACCACGGCGGTGGCGCTGGCCGCCGCGCTGCAGGCCGACAGCTGCGAGATCTACACCGACGTCACCGGCGTGTTCAGCGCCGACCCGCGCGTGGTGCCCCATGCCCGCAAGCTCGCCCACATCAACTTCGACGAGATGCTCGAGATGGCCGGCGCCGGCAGCAAGGTGCTGGCGCTGCGCAGTGTCGAGTTCGCCCGCAACCACAACGTCCCCCTCCACGTCCGTTCCAGCTTCACCTGGGAGCAGGGCACGTGGGTCACCGGTCAGGAGCCCTCCATGGAAGATCCGGTCATCTCCGGCGTCGTCACCGACCTGTCCGAGTCGAAGGTCACCATCGTCGGTGTGCCCGACCGGCCCGGTATCTCGGCCACCCTGTTCGAGCCGCTCGCGCAGGCCAACGTGAACGTCGACATGATCGTGCAGAACACGGGCCACGTCGGCACCACCGACATCAGCTTCACGATGCCGAAGGCCGATATGGCCACTGCCGAGTCGATCGTCAGCCGGGTGGCCGCCGAAATCGGCGCCGCCGGTGTCGAGCACGATGCCGAGATCGCCAAGATCAGCCTGGTGGGTGCCGGCATGAAGAGCAGCCCCGGCATCGCCGCGAAGATGTTCCGCACCCTTGCCGATGCGGGCGTGAACATCATGATGATCTCCACCTCGACCATCCGCATCAGTGTGGTCACCGCCGCCGCCGACCTCGAGCACGCGGCTCGCGCCCTGCACACGGCGTTCGGGCTCGACAGCGGCCAGGCCTATTCGGCGCCGCTTCCCGATCGCAAGTAAGGCCTGCCACACTGGGCAGCTGATGAACCGTCGCCAGCAACACGTGCCCTGGAAGGCAGCGGGCACCGCCAGCGAGCAGCAGGCGAGTGCCGACGACGTGGTGCGCCGCACCGGCTGGGTGTTCAACAACCGCACCGGCGACGAACTCGACCTGGCCGAGTTCGTACGCACCGGCGATCACGAGACGCTTGCCTATCTGCAGGCGTTCGGGCTGGCGGGCGAGCACAACGCCGGGCAGACCCTGCTCGAGATCGGGTCGGGCATTGGGCGGATGACCGCCAGCTTCACGCGCATGTTCGCCACGGTGGTGGCGTGCGACCTCGATGCCGCGTTCCTCGAGCGATGCCGCGAGACCGTCGCCCAGTTCGGCCGACCCGACCACCTGCGCACGGTGCACGTGTTCGACGGTCGCACGGTACGCGTGACCGACGGGTCGATCGACCTGGGCTTCAGTTACATCACCCTGCAGCACTGCCATCACGACGACGCCCTGGCGCTCACCCACGAGGCCATCCGGGCCGTACGCCCCGGTGGGCAGGTGGCGCTGAACTACCGCACCTGGTCGGCGGGCGACGTGGTGCTGTGGCCCACCGGCAAGATCGTGCGCGGTCTGTGGCGGGTACCGGGCATCGGGCCCGTGCTGGCCAAGCAGCGCTGGGCGACTCGTCTGGGCTGGCAGGCCAACCGGCTGTCGCCGACGCAGGTGCTCGGCCAGGTGCAGCATCTGCTCGACGACGTGCGCCTGGTGCGGTCGCCCAAGCGCAAGCCGTTCCGAGTGGAGGGCGTGGCCGAGTCGACGTTCGAGGGTGTGAACCCCAGCCACTGGTGGCTCATCGCAACCGTGCGCTGACCTCTCGGGAACGGTAATTCCGGCCGTCGCCCGGGTGGGCAGCGTTAGCCTGACGGCCATGCGAATCGGTGTTGTCGGAGCCACGGGCCAGGTGGGCGCAGTGATGCGTGACCTGCTGGTCGAGCGTCATTTCCCTATCGACGAGGTGCGGTTCTTCGCCTCGGCCCGCTCGGCAGGTTCCACGCTGCCGTGGAAGGGCGGTGAGATCACCGTCGAGGATGCGTCCACCGCCGATCCGTCGGGCCTCGACATCGCCCTGTTCTCGTCGGGCGCCACCAGTTCGAAGGAGCTCGCCCCGAGGTTCGCGGCTGCCGGTGTCACCGTCATCGACAACTCGTCGGCGTGGCGGATGGACCCCGATGTGCCGCTCATCGTCAGCGAAGTGAACCCCGGCGAGATCGCCAACGCGCGCAAGGGCATCATCGCCAACCCCAACTGCACCACGATGGCGGCGATGCCGGTGCTGAAGCCACTGCACGACGAGGCCGGTCTGCTGCGCATCGTCGCCAGCACCTACCAGGCCGTCAGCGGTGGTGGTCTGGCCGGTGTCGACGAACTCGACAAGCAGGCCCGCGAGGTGGTCGACCACGCCCGGGCGCTGGCCTACGACGGCGACGCCGTCGTGTTCCCGGCGCCGACGAAGTTCGCCAAGGCCATCGCGTTCAACGTGTTGCCGTATGCGGGCAAGTACGTCGACGACGGCTCGTTCGAGACCGACGAAGAGCAGAAGCTGCGCAACGAGAGCCGCAAGATCCTGGGCATCCCCGATCTGCGCGTCAGCGGTACGTGCGTGCGCGTGCCGGTGTTCACCGGCCACTCGCTCAGCATCAACGCCGAGTTCGCCCGTCCGCTCACCGTGGCCCGTGCCACCGAACTGCTGGCTGGCGCCCCCGGTGTGGTGCTGATGGACGTTCCCACGCCGCTCGACGCGGCCGGTAAGGACCCCTGCTACGTCGGGCGCATCCGCCACGACTCGAGCGTCGACGACGGCCGAGGCCTGGTGCTGTTCATCAGCAACGACAACCTCCGCAAGGGCGCCGCGCTGAACGCGGTGCAGATCGCCGAACTCTTCCTCTAATCCGGTCGCGATGAGCAATCGGTGCGCGAGGTGCGCATGTTGCTCATCGCGAGGCAGGGGCTCCCGGTCGCGGTGAGCAAGTGGTGCGCCAGGTGCGCAGGTTGCTCATCGCGCTGGGTGGCGGGCGGTCAGGGGCAGGCGCAGGGGCTGGCGGCGCAGCGAGGGCAGCCGTCGGCGTAGCGCTGCACGGCGGTGGCCAAGTCGATGCCCATCTGGTTGGCGAGCGATGCCACCCAGGCGATGACGTCGCCGAACTCGTGCTCCTGCTGGGCCGGCGTGCCCTTGCGCACCGCCTGCGCCAACTCGCCGATCTCTTCGGCCAGCCAGGCGACGGTGGACGGGACGCCGCGGGCCCGGTCGCGAGCACCGTACGTGTGCTCGATGACCTGCTGGAATGCCGCAAGATCCATGTGGTCGGGGTGGGGAGATTCGAACTCCCGGCCTCCACGTCCCGAACGTGGCGCGCTAACCAAGCTGCGCTACACCCCGATTGGTGCGCCGCGACTCTATCCGGCTGGTACCGCTTCCGCATCCTCGTCATCGGCTGGTTCGGCCTCGGCGGTGCCGGTATCGAGGCCGGTGTCGGGCGCGGGCGGGTTCAGTACGGCGTGCACCGAGCGCTGCAGGCGTAGGGCGTCGAGCGGCTTCACCAGCCAGGCATCGGCGGCGCTGCGCTTGGCCAGGTGCAGGTCGGCCTGACGGTCGAGCAGCATCAGGATGGGCACGTGCGGTGCCCGGCCGGAGCTCTCGTCGAGGCGCAGGGCCATGGCGACGGCCATACCGCCCATCGAGCCGATCTGCAGGTCGAGGATGGCGATGTCGGGGGTGCGGGCCTTCACCACTCCTGCCACGTCGCGGCCGTTGCGGCAGACGGTGAACGAGGTGTCGGGGCCCGAGAGGGCGGCAACGACGTCGTCGAGGACGAAGTCGGCGTCGGTGGCGACGAGGATGTGCACGAGCGCAGGCTACCCGGCGGCCCGGGCCGAGTCGAAGAGCAGGGCGCGGATTACGTGCAGCGCGTCGAGGTCGTGCACGTCGCCGGCCAGCAGCGGCACCCACGCGACCGGAGCGTCGCCCACCCGCGCCGTGAGGTCGGCGATCTGGATGCGCTCGGCGGCGGCCAACGCGTCGAGCTCGTCGAGATTGGCCCACAGGGCGGCGTCGGCCGCGCGGCGGGGAACGGCAGGCGTGCCGAAATCGGGGGTGCAGCGGTTCACCACCAGCGCCGCCACGCCGAGCGACGACTCGCGCAGCCGGTCGGCGAAGAACGCCGCCTCGTCGGCCGTGTCGCGCCGCGGCGAGGCCACGAGCACGAACCGGGTGGTCGAGGCGCGCAGCAGCTCGGTCACCTCATCGGCGCGCTGGCGAAAGCCGGTCTCCATGCCGTCGAAGGCCTGGAAGAATGCGACTGCGTCGGCCAGCACCTCGCCGCCCACCACCTTGCCGATGGTGCGCAGCACCGGCTGGGCCGCCACGTTCAGCACCTTCAGCCCGCGGCGGGTGGGCAGCATCAGCAGTCGGAACAGCGGGTGGTCGAGGAACCGCGACAGGGTGCCGGGCGCGTCGAGGAAGTCGAGCGCATGACGACTCGGCGGTGTGTCGACCACCACCACGTCGAACCGCGGGTCGCCGTGCAGGGCGTGCAGGCGCTCGGCGGCCATGTACTCCTGGGTGCCGCTCAGGGCCCCGGCGATGTTGCGGTAGAAGTGGTTGGCCAGGATGCGTTCGGCCTGCTCGGGTGTGTCGGCGTTGGCCCGCACGATCCCGTCGAACGTGGCCGCGGTGTCGAGCATCGTGGCCCACAGTTCGCCGTCGCCCACGACTCCGTCGAGCAGCAGCCGGGTGGGTTCGTTGCCCAGCCCGTCGGGCAGGCCCAACGCGTCGGCCAGGCGGCGGGCCGGGTCGATGGTGACCACCACCACCCGGCGGCCGCGAGCGGCCAGTTCCAGGCCCAGCGCGGCGGCAGTGGTGGTCTTGCCCACACCGCCCGAACCGCAGCACACCACCACGTCGGCACCGGTGAGGGCCGTGGCGAGGTCGCTCATCGCAGCCTGGCCGCCAGTTCGTCGATGTGGCGCGCCTCGAGGCCCGCGGCGACCAGGTGGGGGAGGTGAATCTGGGGGAGGGCCAGCAGGTCGGACAGGCGCTCGATCTCGGCGGCGTGCAGCGCCCGGCGGCTGGTGCGATAGCGCGCCGCAGCAGCCAGCGTCGGGTCGGTGTCGGCGGACACCGCCAGCGGCGGGCCCGCGTCGACCCCATTCACCACCACTGGCCCCAGTTGCACGCCCACCCGGTCCTCCAGCGCAAAGGCGGTGTCGATGAGCTCGTTCACCGGCGTGGTCTCGGCGAGCGTGACCAGCACCACCTGGCAGCGGGCTGGATCGGCCAGCATCTCGAGCACTTCCGCGGCCTGGGTGCGGATGGGCCCGGCGCGCACGGTGTCGAGCAGGCTGCGCGCCGACAGCAGGAACGTGATGGCGTGACCGGCGGCCGGGCCGTCGACCAGGACGAGGTCGTACTGGTCGCTGCGCTCGAGCTGCTTCAGTTTGCCGAGCACGACGATGTCGTCGATGCCCGGCGCTGCGGTGGACACCACATCGATCACGCCGCTGGTGGCCAGTCGCTTGGTCACCCGCGCCAAACCGTGGGTGTCGAGATACTCGGCCAACGCGGCGGCGGCGGTGAGGCTGAGCGTGGGGATGTCGCCCACCAGCGTCTGCAGCTGCGGTTTGCCGTCGAGTTCCACCACCAGCACCCGCAGCCCGATTTCACATGCGGCGCGGGCCAGAACTGCGGTTACCGTGGTCTTCCCGACACCACCCTTGCCTGCGACGACGATCAGCCGGGTGGCGCTCAGGAACTCACCTGGATCGAGGCGCTTCGGAGGCACGTGTGCGCAGACTAGTCATGGCGGTCGTGGTCGCCCCCCTCGTGGCGGCCATCGGCCTGGCCCTGTCGGGTTCGGCGTCGGCGTCGGTTCCCCCCACCGAGCCGGTTCCGGTCGACACCGGCAGCGCCACCGACGAGTCGTTGCCGCCGGTCGACGTGCTGCAGGTGACTGGTCTGTTCGACGGTGTGGTCATCGACGCCATCGACACCGCCATCGACCGGGCGATCGCCAACGGCTCGCAGGCGCTCATCCTGCAGATCAACACCGGCGGCGAAGTGGCCTCGGCCGCCGACATGCGGCGGCTCATCGAACGGGTCGCCACTGCGCCGCTTCCCATCGGCATCTGGATCGGGCCGTCGGGCAGCGCCCGCATCTACGGCCTGCCCGCCCAGCTGATGGCGGTGGCCGACGTGACCGCCATGGTCAGTGGCAGCCGCATGGGCTACACGGGTCGGATGATCGCGGTGAACGGTGAACAGCTCACGTTCGGTGCGGCCGACGACCGGCTGCGCAACGGGTCGCTCAGCTTCCAGGAGGCCCGCACGCTCGGTGCGCTGAAGCTCGACACCACCGACCTCGGCGTGCCCACCATCCGCAGCATGGTGCTGGCGATGGACGGTGTGGAAGCCGATGGGGTGGTGCTGAACACCGCCACCGATCAGGTGAACGACGAGGGCCAGGCGCAGAAGACGCTCACCACGGTGCGATTCTCGAAGCTCACCTTCGGCAACCAGATGATGCACACGGTGGCCAGCCCGCCGGTGGCCTATCTGCTGTTCGTCATCGGCATGGCGCTGCTCGTCTTCGAACTGTTCACCGCCGGTGTGGGTGTGGCCGGTGTGGTGGGCGCCGTCTGTGCATTCCTCGGTTGCTTCGGCCTGGCCGAACTGCCGGCACGCGGGTGGGCCGTGGCCCTGCTCGTGTTGGCGATGGTGGCCTTCGCCATCGATGTGCAGGTGGGCATCCCGCGGCTCTGGACCGGTGTGGGTATCGTGCTCACCGGGGTGGGCAGCCTGTGGCTGTTCGAGCCGCTGGCCGGGACGAGCCTGCGACTCGGTTGGCTCACCCTGCTGGTGGGCATCGGCGGGTGTGCGCTCACGTTCATCGTCGGCATGCCGTCGATGGTGCGCACGCGGTTCGCCACACCCACGATCGGTCGCGAGTGGATGATCGGCTCGATGGGTGCCGCCGTGGGTGACATCGACCCCGATGGCGTCGTGCTGGTGGAGGGTTCGCGTTGGCGGGCTCGCACCAACCGGGCCACGCCGGTGAAGAACGGCGACCGGGTGCGGGTGGTGGCCATCGACGGCGTCACCCTCGAAGTCGAGCCCGAAGAGGGTGCGGCGCGCGACTACCGCGAACAGCGCCGCTCGGCCACCACCGACTGAGCGCTCTGCGTGCAGGGCACACGTGCCGAACGAGTGCGTCTCATGCCGCCGACCGGAGAGCGCATCGCGAAGCCCCCTTGCCCGGCACGTCTCCCGCGCATTTCTCAGCGGAGAAATCTCGAGAGCAGAAACCGTTCTCACAAGCGGATCTGTGCGAGTCGGCCTCTCTTGAGCACGCCCCCTACCGGCACTTGGTGGACGGGTTGCACGGGCGATCGGTTGGCGGGGCCGGAGAGTTGAGGGTTGTGTGCCGGCGCCCATGTGGCTACTCTCATGACATGAATGTAGCTACGGTTCGGTCCGAGGTCGGTATCCGTGAGTTGAAGAACGGGCTGAGCGGCTACATCGACCGCGTCCGCGACGGCGAAGAGGTGATCGTCACCGATCGGGGCCGCCCCGTCGCCCGTCTGTCGGCGCTCGATGCCCCGCACGATCGGCTGGCGGAACTCGTCGCAGCGGGGGTCGTGCGATCGCCATCGAGCCCACAGCGCTACCTCCCGAAGCGGCGGATCAAGGCCAAGGGCAGCGTCAGCGAGCTGGTCGCCGAGCAGCGCCGCTGACCCAGGTGATCACCTACGTCGACACGTCGGTGCTGCTCAAGCTGATCATCGACGAGGATGGCTCGGATCGAGCAGCGCTGATCTGGTCCTCGGCCGACGCCGTCGCATCGGTGAGCCTCATCGCAGTCGAAGCACGCGCCGCGATCGCCGCCGCCGGTCGCGGGCGAAGATTGACCATGGCTCAGGCCCGCGACGCCGTTGGTGAGCTCGAAGCGCTGCTTCTGGGCCTGCACCTGATGCCGGTCACCGACGAGCTCGTGTCGGCCGCAGCCGAGCTCGCCGATGTCGAGGGTCTGCGAGGGTATGACGCCGTTCACCTCGCTGCAGCGCTCGAGACCGGCGTCACCGTGCTCAGCAGCGCCGACACCGCCTTGTGTGCCGCCGCCGAGCGTCGCGGACTGCACGTCGCCAACCCTCTGATCACCTGACCTCGCCCCCAACCGCCGGGACGGCAGCATCGACCGACACGTGGTGATCGCCGGTGACGCGAGCGGCGGTGTAGCGATCAGATGAGCTCGACCGAG
>JBAXSU010000131.1:0-9808 GCA_037130535.1 Actinomycetota bacterium | reverse complement strand
GAGGTGCGCGTCGGGGGGCTCGCATGCGCTCCACCGTAGGCGGCTGCGGACGACGGCTCCGCAGCAGTTACTGCCCTCACATCACCCGACCGGCTCGGGCCGCGCCGATCAGTAGAGGGTGAATCCGCCGGACACGTTGATGGTCGCACCCGAGATGAAGCTGGCTGCATCAGACGCCAGGAACAGCACGACTGCGGCCACTTCCTCGGGTGTGCCGAACCGCCTGAGCGGCGTCGCTTCCTCCATCTGTCGACGGTCCTCGTCGCTGAGTCCGTTGCGCATCATCGCCGTGTCGATCAGCCCGGGTGCGATGGAGTTCACCGTGATCCCGTGCGGCCCGTACGCCTTGGCGAGGCCACGCGACATGGTGGTCACCGCACCCTTGGTCGTCGCATATGGAAGGCGTGTCGACATCCCACCCGACAACCACGCCCCCGACGACATCAGAATGATCCGCCCGGCGATCGACCGGTCCCTCATCGAATCCGCTGCGGCGCGGGCCAGGAAGAACGTGGTGTCGACGTTCACCTCCATGTGGGCCTGCCAGAGTTCCTCGGTCACCTCCGCCAGGGCCAGGGGCTGGAGCATCGCCGACATGTGGACGACCACGTCGAGCCGCCGGTGGACCGCCAGGGTGCGGTCGACTGCCTCGGCAGCGGCCGCGGGCGACGACAGATCCATCGGCAACAGCGTCAGCCGATCGGCTGCAACGAGATCGGTGAGCGCCTCGAGCGCCTCACGGTCGCGGTCGACACAGACGACGTGTGCCCCGGCCTCGACGAACACCTTCACCGATGCTCGGCCGATCCCGCCTGCGGCGCCGGTGAGGAGGACGACGGAGTCGCTGAGGTCGAGCTTCATGGTTTCGCCTTCGGAGGAGTCGGCTCGGTTCCGACGTCGAGCGTCACCTCGACAGCGAGTCGCCAGTGCGCAACAGCATGGTGCTCCAACGCAGCGGTGTCGACCGTCATGCCGGTGCCGGGCAACGTGGTCGCCTGCCACTGCCCGTCGCGAACGGTCGGGCCGTCGGTGAGCAACCGCCACATGGGATCTGCCCCGACGTAGTCGGGGATCACCTCCACGAAGGCGATCTGCTCGCTCACGGCGGCCAGGTGAGCATGAATGTGCGGCCACACGTGAGGGGCGACGCTCACCGGCCGACTCGACGCAGCAGCGAGGACGGCCAATGAGGCGGTGAGACCACCGCTTGCCGTGGCATCGAGACGAACCGTCCGCACTCCCCCGTCCATGAGATCCAGGAACCCGCCGAGGCCCGTCAGGTCCTCCCCTGATGCAACAGGTGCCGCGGACTGGGCCTGGAATGCCGTCACCTCGCGCCACTCCGAACTCGGGAACGGATCTTCGATGAAGGCCACGCCCGCGGCGTTCAACCAGGCCGCATACTCCAGCGACTCGCCGACCGTCTGGAACATGCCGTGCAGATCCACGGCGACGGCACAGTCGGCCGGCAATGCCTGACGAACCGTGCTCACCAGGCGTTCGTCGGCCGCTCGATCGCGCCCGGGGAGCATGATCTTGACGACCGCGAACCCCTCGTCGGCAAAGCGGACCGCCTCGTCGACGACTGCCGCCTCACCGCGATCATCGATGAAGTACCCAGCCACCGCCATGAGTGGCACGGGGGCCGGTTGCCCTCCCAGGGCCACTCCCAATGGCTGCTCGCGTTGCTTGGCGACGAGGTCCCACAGACAGATGTCGAACAGCGACACCGCCCGCACGAGCGCGGCCCAACCCGGCGCGAACTGGCGTCGCCACAGTCCGGAGAGCGCCGAGGGACCGTCGAGTTCACGAGGCAGGCTCGACGCCAGCGCCTGCGTGCTCTCGAGCAGCGGAGTTCCTCGCGTGTATCCCATCGCCCAGCCGACGAGCCCGGTATCGGTGGCGAGCCTGAGCACGACGTAGTCGCGAGTGGGATAGCAGATCGACCCCAATCGCACGGGCCACGGAAGCGGCAGCCGACACAGCCACGCTTCCGCGTCAGCGATCCGAACCCCACTCATCGTGATGACCTTCCTCGTGTTCGGCGTACGCCAGCGGGTCGCTGGGATGCGGGCCCAGGTCGTGGATCTCGATCGACATGAAGGGACGCAGCGGGAGACTATCCAGCACCTCGACAAGGCCATCTCGGGTGGCGCACCGCCACACACCCCAGTTGCCCCAGTTGCTCGACGCACGCCAGAGCCTGACGAGGTTCCCCGAAGCCGCGAGTTCCCTGGCGCGCAGGCCTTCCCGATGACGAAGGTCGGCGAGCTCGTCGGGCGGCATGTCCGGTGGCGCCGTCAGCTCGATGCGCACGAGGAACTCCATGGTCACCTCGCTACCGGGGCTTCGCCGACAAGTCGGCGTGCGGCGGCAGCAATGGTGGTGGCGTTGGGGAGCAGCGCCCCCTGCAGGGAGGGCGCCGACGGCATGCGGGTGTCGGGGGTGCCGATGCGGACGACCGGCGCCGTCAGTCGGGCGAAATGGCGCTCGGTCACCCGCGCGGCGATCTCGGCACCGAATCCGCCGGTGGTGTTGGCCTCGTGAACGACCATCACCCGGCCCACCGTGTCGGCGACGAGTTGGCTGATCGCCGCGTCGTCGATCGGGTTCAGCCAGCGCAGGTCGAGCACCGAGGCGTCGATCCCCTCGGCGCGAAGTGTGTCGGCTGCGTCGAGAACGGTGTGCAGCATCGACCCCCACGTGATGATGGCCAGGTCGGAGCCGGTGCCGTAGCGCCGGGCGCCGGACGCCGGCTCGATCGGCCCGCCGAGGACGACATCGCCGGTGGTCTGGTACAGCGACCGGAACTCGATGAGGACCGTCGGATCAGGGTCTTCGATCGCGGCGAGGGTCATCTGATACGCGTCGTGGGGAGTAGCGGGAAGGCCCACCTTGATCCCGGGGATGTGCGCCAGGATCGCTTCGATGCTCTGCGAGTGCTGCGCACAGGCCCCCGGTGTGACCCCCTGCTGCATGCGGATGGTGAGCGGCGCCGTGAGACGCGAGCTGTTGATGTAGCGGACGTTCGCCGCCTGGTTCACGATCTGATCGAGGGCGACGAACACGAAGTCGGCCCACATGATCTCGACCACGGGGCGCAGGCCCTCCATGGCGGCCCCCACGGCCGAGCCGAGGATTGCCGCCTCGGCGATCGGGGTGTCGAACACACGCTGCGAACCGAACTCTTTCTGCAGACCGCGCGACACCCCGAAGATCCCGCCGGCGAAGCCGACGTCTTCGCCGTAGACGACGACTTCGGGTCGGGCGCTGAGCTCTTGCTTCAGCGCGGCGTTGATGGCCCGCTGGTAGGTCAGCTCCTTCGCCGGGGAGGCCTCCTCGAACCCGGGGAGCAGGGCGGTGCGCGGCGTCGCGTAGAGGTGCTCGCCCGCGGTCTCGGGCGCCGGCTCGGCCATCGCCTGGACGGTCTGCGAGACCGCATCGACCTCGGCGGTCATCTCGGCATCGACCCCGTCGAGCTGCTGCTGGCCGTCACCACCGTCGGCGAGGATTCGCTGCGCGAGTCGAACCAGTGGATCATTCAGTCGAGCATGTTCCTGGTCGGCGGCCGGCCGATAGTGCTCGATGTCGCGGTTGTAGTGACCGCTCAGACGAATTGTCTTGCACTCCAGCAGCACCGGCCCGTCGCCACGGCGGCACACCTCGGCGGCAGCCCCGACGGCGGCGGCAACCGCAAAGGGGTCGCCACCATCGACGACATGGCTCTCGATGCCCAGCCCCCGGCCCCGATCGGCCAGATCTGCACCGCGGGTCGTCCACGCGATCGGCGTCATTTCCGACCACTGGTTGTTCTCACAGATGAACACCACCGGCAGATCGAGGGCGGCGGCGAACACCATGGCCTCGGTGACCGAGCCCTGGTTCATGGCCCCGTCACCGACCGACACCACCACCACACCACCGGTGCCGTTCGCCACCGCCGCCATCGCCGCACCGACCGCAATCGGCGCGCCGGCGCCGACGATCGAGTTCTCGCCCAGCAAGCCCACGGTCGGGTCGCTGAGCAGGGCCGAACCCGAGCGGCCTCCGTTCACCCCGCCGACGCGCTGGGCGATCTCTGCCATCACTGCCGTCGGATCCGCGCCGCATGCCAAGGCCCACCCATGGCCCCGGTAGGTCGCCACCACCCGATCGTGTTCGGTGAGGGCCGACATCGTCCCGACCGGCACTGCTTCCTGCCCCAGGCACAGATGGATCGAGCCCTGGACAAGGCCCTCGCGGCTCAACCGCAAGCACTCCTCTTCGAACCTGCGAATGAACGACATCGCACGAAATGCCGATACGGGCGTGAGTTCCTCACCACGACGGGCAGACCACATCTACTTCTCCTCCAGATTGTCGAATACTGAGTTCGGGGGTGTGCGCGAGGCACCGGGTGCGCGTCGGTACTGGGGTACCGGCGGGTTGATCAACTGCACCGAGCAGGAACGCTGTTCGGTGTTCTTCGGCTGCGTTACCGAAGCTCGGCGGAACGACGCGCCGACTCCTCGGCTTCCTGAGCGGCCTGATCGACGTAGAAGTCGAAGGCGGCTGTCAATCCACCATCGACGGGGATCGCCGTGCCGGTCATGCCCAGCGATGCAGGACCGGCAAGGAAGTCGATCACTGCAGCCACATCGTCGGGTTCGAGCAAACGACCGGCGGGATGACGTGCTGTCTTCGCGGCAAGGAATGCAGCGGGGTCGGGTGCCGCGTCGACATGGCGCATGAAGAAGGGCGTTCTGATCGATCCCGGACAGACGGCGTTGGAGCGGATGCCCTGGCGCGCATGGTCGACCGCCACGGCACGCATCATCTGAAGACCCGCCCCCTTGGATGCGCAGTAGGCGGCGAGGTTCTGCTCGGCGACGAGGCCGTCGCTGCTGTTGACGAACACCACCGATCCGCCGCCACGCGCTGCCATGCGCGGCACCACGTGCTTGAGCGCACGAGCCGGCCCGAACACGTTGGTCTCGAAGACCGACTGCCAGTCGCTCTCGTCGAGGGTGACGACGCTGCCGATGACGAGGACGGCAGCACAGAAGACGACCGCGTTGGGATCGGCGCCGAACCGGGCACGGCCCTGGTCGAGCGCTGTGCACCAGGTGTCCTCCTGCCCCGCATGGGCAACGAGGTGCATGTACCGGTCGGCGGCACCGGCAGGCAGTTCGGGGACGACGTCCGACCGGTCGATCCCGACGACGTGGACACCGCGGTTCAGCATGCGCGTGACGGTTGCTGCGCCGACACCCGAACTCGAACCCGCCACGATGGCGACGTCGGGTAGTGCTGACGGGTTACTGGCATGACTAGTCATTGGCGGGTCCTCCCGTGATCCGTGACAAGACGAGGGCGACGACGATGATGGCTCCACGCGCCATGTCGACCCAGAACGACGACAGGCCGGCGAGGATGAGGATGTTCGCCAACAGGGCGAGGAACAAGACACCGGAAAGCGCCCCGCCGACCGTGCCCTTGCCGCCGTTCAGGCTCACCCCGCCGATCGCGAGGGCGGCGAAGACGTCGAAGACCGTGCCCGAACCCTGGCTGGCGACGACCGAGTCGATCCGGCCGCTCAGCATCAGGCCGGCGAAGCCCGACAGCGTCCCCGCGACGATGAACACGCCGAACACGGTGCGTTCCACGCGGATGCCCGCCGCCCTCGACGCAACGGGGTTGCCGCCGATCGCGTACAGGTTGCGCCCCACCTGGTGGTAGCGGAGAAAGAGCCAGGCGGCCACGTACAGCAGCGCGCCCAGGATGATGCTGACCGGTACCGACCCGATCATCGCTGCACCCGGCCACACCATCGCCTTCGGGGGCGACACGATGGTCTCGCCGTTGGAGATCCCGAGGGTCGCCCCGCGGAGGAGGATGAGCATCCCGAGGGTGGAGATGAAGGCGTTGATCTGCAGCTTCACCACGAGAATCCCGTTGACCACACCGATCAGCGCACCGATGCCGAGAGCAATGAAGAAGCCGGTCCAACCGGGAAGCGATCCCCCGAAGCCGACCGGTGACGGCAAGATGATGTGCGCCGCCAGCATCGGGGTGAACGCAACTGTCGACTCGATCGACAGGTCGAACTTGCGAACCAAGACGACGAGCAGCATCGCCAGCGTCAGCACCGACAGCACCGACGCCTGCTGCAGCACGTTGATGAAGTTCCGCTGCGTCCAGAACGCGGAGCTGGCGAAACCTCCGATCACCATCAGGGCGACGATCGCCGGCCAGATCGCCAACTGTGCCCGGGCACCCCAGTGTCGCCTCTGCTGCGTCGATACCTCCGCAGCACTTCCGGCGTTCGCGAGGATCATCTCACCCTGCCCTGCGATACCACTCACGCTGACACTCCCTCGATCGCTGCCAACAATTCCGACTGATCCCATGTGCCGTGGAACTGCTTCGACACCTTGCCTTCGAATAGGACGAGCACCCGATCACATCGCTCGTACTCCTCGAGCTCGTCGGAGACGAGCAGGACGGCGGTGCCCTCGGCCTGCCGTTGGGCGATCACCTCGTAGATGACCGACTTCGATGCGACGTCGACGCCGGTGGTCGGGTTGATGAGGACCAACAGCTTCGGGTCGCTCGCCAACGCCCGCGCGAGGACGGCCTTTTGTTGGTTGCCGCCGCTCAGGCTCTCGGCCTCCTGGCGCACCGACGCCGCCTTCAGGCCGACCTCGTCACCCAACTGCTGAGCGGCTCGGTCCCGCGCCCGCGGTGAGAGCAGGCCCATCCGGTTCGCCAACCGTCGGGCGATGCCCATCGTCATGTTCTCGCCGACGGCGAGCGGAAGCACCAGTCCCTCGCGATGCCGGTCGCCCGGCACGCACGCGATGCCGCTCTCGATCGCCGAGCGGGGCGTGTCGGACCGGACGGGGGATCCCGCGATGGATGCCTCGACGAGATCTGCTCGGGCGAGACCTGCCAACGCTTCGGCAATCGCCTCCTTGCCTGAGCCGACCAGCCCGGCCAGTCCGACCATCTCTCCGGATTCGATGGTGAGATCGGTGATCTCCGCGTTCGCCGACGTCAGGCGGCGCAGCTCGAGAATCGAGGGGGTCGGCACGTCGGATCGTCGACGGACCGGGCGCTGTCGATCGGGCACGTCCTCGCCCACCATGTCGCGAATGAGGGTGTCCGACGTGGTGTCGGCAACGAGCCTCGTCGAGACGATCTTTCCGTCACGCAACGTCGTCGCGGCGTCGCAGAGCTCCATCACTTCGGCCAGGTGGTGCGAGATGTAGATGAACGTGATCCCGGCATCGCGCGCCCGGCGGACCCGATCGTGGAGACGGACGATGTCGGCCCCTTCGAGCCGTGATGTGGGCTCGTCGAGCACGACGAACTTCGCCCCACGTGAGAACTCGCGGATGATCTCGACCAGTTGCCGTTCGGCAACCGACAACGATGACGCCGGTGCGTCCTCGCTGACATCGAGGTCCCATGCGTCCAACAATGCACGGGCCTCGCGGCGGGCCGCCTTCCAGTCGATCCTGCCTGACCGGCGGGGGAGCATCCCCAAGCCGAGATTCTCTGTGACCGACAGGTGGGGGACCAGCATGGAGTGCTGGAACACAGTCCCGACCGAGGCAATGTCGTCGGCGAACCGGATCTCTCCGGACGTCGGGACGAGCAACCCGGCGAGGATGCCCACCAGCGTGGACTTCCCTGCACCGTTGCGCCCCAGGAGACTGTGGACCGTACCCGGTTGCACACTGAACGAGACACCGTCGAGCGCTCGCGTCGCACCGAAGTGCATCGAGACGTTGTTCACCTCGACGGCGGCCGATGTCTGCAACCCGGTCAGCATGTGATCCCCCACCCATCCAGACCTGTGTCAGCCGGCGTTCTTCGCCGCGTTGCCCCAACGATCGGCGTCCTCGACGTTCTTGTCGGTGACGAGCACCGCATCGAGGATGTGCTCATAGCCGGTGACGTTCTTCACGATCTTGCCACTCGGCGCGGCAGGCCCCTCGGTCGGCTGCACACCGTTGGCCGCATCCGTGAGGTACTTCGCCGACAGCGAGGCGTAGGTGACCAACGGCTGCTCGACGGTGAAGTCGAGCGTGCCCGCCCTGATGGCGTCGAGCGCAGCGGCACAGCCGTCGATCGCACCGAGGATGATGTGGTTCGGATCGCCCTTCGGGGCAAGCCGGTCGATCTGCTTCAGTGCCGACTGGACGCCGGTGAGCAGTGCGCAGTCGCTGTGCATGTAGATCGCGTCGACGGTCTCACTGGAGACGACGGTCTGAGTGGCGTCGGCGGCCTTCTTGGCATCCCAGTCGGTTGGCTGGCGGATGATCTTGATGTCGGGGTAGTTCTTGGCCATGCACTCGTCGAACCCGGAGGTGCGCTGCTGGCCCGCCTGCTGGGCGAGGATGCCCTGGAGCTGCAGCACGGTGCCGTTGGGCTTGCCGGCCTCGGTGAGCATCTTGCCCATCTGGTCGCACACCTGGGCTGCGGCTGCCGCGTTGTCGACGCGGACCGTCATGTAGGCCTTGCCGCCCGAGGCACCCACGTCGACGAGCACGACCGGCACGCCGGCCTTCTCGGCCGCGTTGAGCGCAGGGACGATTCCGGCGCTGTCGGCAGGGTCGATCACGAGCCCGGCGACACCGGCGGCGATGAGGTTGTTGACGTCGGTGACCTGCTGGTCGACCGATGCCTTGGCGTCGACCGGCGGGAGTGCCTCCCACCCGCCTGCGCCGAGGGCGGCCGCTGCGAGCTTGGCCTCCGAGGCGAGGAACTCGTTGCTGAGGCTGAACACCGACACGCCGGCCTTGCCGAGCTTCGCCCCGCCACCGCCGGCCGCAGTGGTCTCCGAACTCCCGCCGGACGCGGTCGTGTCGGACGACTCACTGTCGGACCCACACGCGGCCAGCAGCAGCATGACGGATGTCGCCGCGGCGATCGCAAGTCGTTGTTGACGCTTCTTCACACGCATCAGTGATCTCCCCTTGTTCGAGTGATTGGTTTCGGCAGGGTGCCGTTCGTCACACCATAAACTTATCGCATTATGGAATCAATACTCATTCCGCAAGAATTTTTTGGCGGGCGGGGCGGGGCATTCTGACTCTGCAAGACTCCTCACCACGATGAGATAGGGTCGGGCCATGCCCGAAGGCCGTGGAACGTCGATCGCATCCGTCGTGAAGGCGTTCGCAGCGTTGTCGGAGATCGCCGACCGGCCCGGCGCGATGACCGCCAAGGACGTCGCCGCCGCGATGGGGGCTCCCCTGCCGACCACGTACCACATGCTGAACACCCTGGTGGAGATCGGCGCCCTGGTGAAGGCGAGCAAGCACGGATTCCTGCTCGGGCCCCGGATCGGCGCCTTGGGCGACGCCTACCTCGAGCAGGGCGAGCCGATCATGATGTTGGAGCCCGCCGTTCGGGAACTTGCCCGCCTGACGGGCGAGACCGCCTATCTCAGCGCCTGGCGCCACGGAGAGATCGAAGTCGTCGCCACCGTGCCCGGCTCGCACCTGGTCCGTGTCGCACAGCTCGCCCGCGGCACCCACGGCTTCGCCCACGCTCGTGCCTCGGGCAAGGTGATGCTCGCCTTCGCCCGACCCGGCCTCCGCGACGATTACCTGCGCAGGAACCCTCTCGAGAAGCTCACCGCCACGACGATCGTCGACCCAGAGGTTCTCGCCGCCGACCTCGAGGCCGTCGCGCGACGCGGGTACGCGCTGGACCTCGAAGAGTTCGCGGACGAGGTGTCGTGCGCCGCGTGTCCGGTCATGTCGTCGGGTCACATCGTCGCTGCCCTGACCGTCTCTGCCCCAACGGGCAGATTCGA
>JBAXSU010000130.1:0-9829 GCA_037130535.1 Actinomycetota bacterium | reverse complement strand
GCTTTGAACCCCCCCCCTGGCTGAATGGGCCTTGGGGCACCCTCTCAGAAAGGCCCCCAACTCCAGGCATGGCATGCCTCGCCCCCCCAGACACCACACCCCCCCCCGAACACGGCGACGCGTCATGGACGGCAGGAGGCGCGGGTCGGCACCGCGTTGACGCGACCCACGCCTGCGCGGGCGCGGCCCGCCTCGACCAGCTGGTCGCTCACCCAACGCTCACGCAGTTGCTCGGTCTTGCCGGCCAGGGCGGGTGCGCCCGCGGCGCCCAGTTCCTTGCGGGCCTGGGTGCGGAAGCCACGCAGGCGCTCGGGGTCGCGGCTGGCGGCTTCGGTGTCGCTGCGCAGGCGGCGAGCGGCGGCGACCTCTTTGCGCCAGTTCAGGCCGAGATCGAACGGGCCCTCACTGACCAGTTCCTCGGGGGCGTTGCCTCGGCGGTTGCCCGCGACGTAGCAGGTGCTCACGGCCACCAGGTGGGGGGTGACGCCGAGGGTGTTGAGGGTCTCGGCGATGCGCACCGGGCCGAGCAGGTTGATCTCGACAGCCGAGTCGAGCGGCGAGTCGAAGGCCACGGCGGCGGCTGAGTGGATGACCGTGTCGCAGCTGGCGAACAGGGCGCGGTCGGCGTCGTTCAGGCCGAGGCCGTCGGTGCTGACGTCGCCGCCGATGGCTCGCACCCGGCGCGCCACCATCGCTTCGAATGGTTCGGCGGTGTCTTTCAGGTCGGCCTTCAGGCGGTCGAAGGCGTTGTTCTTGAAGATCTCGCGGCGCACGCGCTCGGTGGCATCGTGGCGCTTGCTGGGCCGCACGAGCAGGACGAGTTCGCAACCCGGTGCGCCCCGCAGCAGGCGTTCGATGAGCGCGGTGCCCACGAACCCGGTGCCGCCGGTGATGGCGATGCGTTTGCCGGCAAGCTGTTCGCTGATCATCAGAACCAGTGTCTACCATATGGTAGAGAACCGCCGCCACCCCTGGCCGAGCGACCGAGCACCCCATGCGCACCTCCACCCGCCAACGCATCCTCACCGCCGCCACCGACCTGTTCGGCCAGCGCGGGGTCGATGCCGTGTCGCTCGACGTCATCGCCGCCGAGGTGGGGGTGGCCAAGCAGACGTTGCTCTACTGGTTCCCCAGCAAGGACGAGCTGCTCCAGGCCGTGCTCGCTGAGGTGGCGGCCGAGCTGGCCCTGGCGGTGGATGCCGCGGTACGTGCCGCCACCGACGATCCGCTCGACCGTATCGAGGCGGTGGTTCGCGCCGTGTTCCGCCCGGCGGTGCGACGCCCGGCCCTGCTGGGCCTGGTGCGCGAGGTGAGCCGCCTCGACCGCTCGGTCACCGACGGCCTCACCGGTTCGCTGCGTCCGCTGGCCGATCGGGCCAAGGCGTACCTGAGCGCCGAGATGGATGCGGGGCGTTTGCGCCGCGCCGACCCGGGCCTGATCGCCGCACTCTGCTACGCCACGGTCACGGGCATCGCCACCGAGCCCGAGGCACTGCGCGTCACCGGCTGGGAGGCGTCGCCCGCCGGCCTACGCCGCCTGCGCACCGAGCTGCTCGCCTTCCTCCGCGCCGCCCTCACCCCCTGACCCGAGTCGCAGCGCGCCACCCGAGTCGCAGCGCGCCATCTGCCGGGTATGCGGGCTCCACGTGCTCAGGGCCAGCGCCTGCAGCCCGCTTACTCGGCGGGCACCCGCCTCAGCGGGCGGTGTTGCGGCGGCGGGCGTGGCGGTCGAGGGCGAGGTCGAGGTCGACAAGTTCGGCGTTGGTCAGGGTTCCATTCGGGTCACGGTGGTGACTCGGTCGATGGCCTTGTCGAACGAGGCAATGCTGCCGACACCAGTGCGCTCTGCACACGCCACGAGGTACGCCTCGGCGAAGTCCAACCGATCGACCTCGTAGACCTCGACCGCTCGAAGCAGCAGTGCGGGATCGACTGTCAGCATCGAGCGCATGGCAATGAGCGACCGCATCGCGGTGGCGACCTGGTCTCGCGGGGCCTTGTAGAACGACTCGAGGACGTACACGGTCTCGGCGACGATCAGGTCGGCCAGGTACAGCTCGGGTTGGCTGGCGAGGAATGCGGTGGCTCGCCTGGCCATCGCCGGCGGGCTACCGGTGAGATGCCTCACGAGGATGTTCGTGTCGACGAATGCCGTCATCGGCGCGTGTCCGCGCGGCCGGAGCGGGTCGTGCGGACCACGTGGTCCCACGCCGCGTTGCGTCGGGCTGCCGGAACCTTGATCGTTCCGGCAAGCGACAGAAAGTCTGGTGTGCGAGCCAGCACGGCACGATTGCCCTCGACGCGGAACACCACGCTGTCCCCCTCGCCGATGCCCAGCGCGTCACGGACCGCCTTGGGGACCGTGATCTGGCCCTTCGAGCTCATCTTCGCTGCGATCTCCATAGTGTCTCCTTACTCATGACTATTGGTAAGGATATCGGCGTTGCCGCGTCGCCGGTGCCTTGGCGCTGGTGATGTTGTCGACGTGATGGCGCTGCGCGCTGTCGGAACGAGTCTCGAAGAACTTCTTGGCGGCCGCAGCGTTGCTGAGCGCCAACCCGTTCCTGGTGGGCCTTGTCATGGCGATTTGACAGCCTGCAAGGTGTACGTAGCGGCCAGTCGGTCTGGGGTGTTGCGGAGTCGGTACTCTCCGTCCCCGACGTCTTCCATTGCGTCGCCCAACGGGTTCCACGGCACGGTGTTGTGTTCCTCGATGGCAGTCAGCGCCATGCCTGCATTCATGAGCGCGGTGATCACTTCGCCGAGACCGTGGTTGAAGTGAACGATGTCGGGTGATCCCAATGGCTCGTCGTGCTCGACGTAGCTGAACAGCTCGGAGAAGTGCACACCTTCGGTTTCGAAGTAGGGAAACTCGACGACCAACAGACCATCGGCCCGCGGGTCGGCCAACGTCCAGAGCATCGGGTGTCCCTCCCTGATGAACAGTCGGCCACCGGGTCGCAAGAGCGCGGCGACAACGTGCGCCCATCGGCTGATATCGGGCAGCCAGCAGAGCGCTCCGATGCCGGTGTAGACGAGGTCGAAGCGACCGGCGCCGAGCGCGTCGATCGCGCTGTACAACTCGCTCTCGACGTACTCGATCGGGGCTCCACAATCGGCGGCGAGTTGCGTCGCCACCGCCAGAGCCGGTGCGGAGAAGTCGACGCCCGTGACGCTGCGGGCGCCGAGCCGCAAGAGCGACAGTGTGTCGGTGCCGATGTGACACTGCAGATGCACCACGTCGAGACCTTCGATGCTGCCGAGGCGCGCACGATCGAAACGCACCACGTCCGAGAGATGTGCGGGGTCGGTTCGGAACTGCTCGAGGCCGTAGCCGTGTTCGTGATGCGCGACCCGACTGTTCCAGTTCGCGAGGTTCACTTCGATGTACTCATCCACGGCGCCATCGTCGCACGGCCCTGGTCAGGTCGGTACCGATATTCCGGTCATCGAGTCGTCGACGAGTTCCCATCGGAGAGCTCCGGAAGCTTCACGGCCCCTACCTCGTCATCGCTGTCCAGTCGCGCAACTGCCTACCGCTCCCTGAGCGGCAGGCAGGGCGGTCTGAGAGGCGATGCAGGACTGTCCTTCACGACCTTTGGCGCAGGAGCATCCACTCGGTCGATTGCTCGCGAGTGATCCCGGATGACTCAGTCGCCGGTGCTGCCGTCGATGACTTCGCGGAGCAGGTCGGCATGACCGCAGTGACGGGCATACTCCTCGATCATGTGAACGATGGTCCGACGGAGCGCGTGGCGTCCGCCTTCGGGGTTGCCGGTGCTCACGTCGTCCAGGCTGGCCACCATCAAGTGCTGGTCGATCACCGCGATCTCGTCCCAGAACGCGACGAGGACATCGTTGACCGTCCCGTCCAGCGGCACGTCCCACTCCTCTTCATCGTCGAACAGCGGCGGCACATCGTCGCCAATGAGAACGCGGCGGAACCACCAGCGCTCGACGTCGGTCATGTGGCGCACGAGGCCGAGCAGCGTGAGTCGGCTGGGAGCGATCGCGGCCAGGCGTGCCTGGGCGTCGGTGAGCCCGTCGAGTTTCCTCGCCAGTACCGCACGGTGGTACGCGAGGTATCCGAGCAGCACGGCGCGCTCGTCGTCGCCGAACGCCTTCGACGTAGGGAGGGGAACCATGCGGTCGGCCATCGGCCCATTGTCTCCCTCCGGCAGGATCCGATCAACTGGCTTGTCAAGCGATGGCCGACCGGCCCGCGAACACGTCGCGGCCTCCGCCGGGATCGGCACTTCGGTGCGGTCGTCGCACGTCGGGCTGTATCAGCGGGGTGGTGCCCGGGTATGCGGGCTCCGCGTGCTCGGGGCGAGCACCTGGAGCCCGCTTACGCACCTGCTCAGCGGCCGGTGTTGCGGCGGCGGTGGGCGTGGCGGTCGAGGGCGAGGTCGACGAGTTCGTCGATGAGCGCCGCGTACGACAGGCCGCTCGCGATCCACATCTTCGGGTACATCGAGATGGGCGTGAACCCGGGGATGGTGTTCACCTCGTTCAGCAGCAGGCCGCGGCCCGACGGGCCGTCTTCGTAGAAGAAGTCGACTCGGGCCAGGCCGTCACAGCGCAGCGCCCGGAAGGCCCGCACGGCCAGTGCCTGCACCTCGGCGGTGACAGCGTCGGGCAGGGGAGCGGGGATGAGTGTGCGCGACCCGTCGTCGAGGTACTTGTCGGCGTAGTCGTAGAACTCGGCGCCAGGCTGCACCTCGCCCGGCAGGCTGGCGCGGGGTTGCAGGTTGCCCAGCACCGCCACTTCGATCTCGCGGCCGGTGATCGACTCTTCCACCACGACCCACTCGTCGTAGCCGAGGGCGACGTCGATAGCGGCGTGCAGTTGTTCGGCCGTCTTCGCCTTCGACACACCGATCGACGAACCCATGTTGGCGGGCTTCACGAACACGGGAAGGCCCAGGTCGGCGACGATGTCGTCGACCAGCGACGGCGTGATGTCGTTCTCGCGGAAGGCCCGGTAGCGGGCCTGGGGGATGCCCGCCGCACCGGTCACATGCTTGGCCATCGCCTTGTCCATGCACAGCGACGAACCGAGCACACCGCTGCCCACATAGGGCACGTCGAGCAGTTCGAGCAGGCCCTGCACGGTGCCGTCTTCGCCCATCGGGCCGTGCAGCAGCGGCATCACCACGGTGGTGCCGCCGGCAGCCACCTCACCCGCCAGGAACGGGCTGGCCGACACGGTGACGCCGGTGGGCTCGAGTCGGCCGGGCAGGGCGTCGGGGCCCGAGTCGAGGGCGTCCTGGGCGGCCGTGTCGAGCGACCACACACCGGTGCGCGAGATGCCGATGGGCGTGATGCGGTAGCGGCTGGGGCTGGCGGCGCGCAGCACGTGTGCCGCCGTGGTGCAGCTGACGTCGTGCTCGGCCGACTGACCGCCGTAGAGCACGATCAGGTTGATGCGGTCGTCGGCGCTCATCGGCTCGACGGTACCGTGTGGGCGATGCGATTCGGAGCACTCGACGCGGCCCTGGCGGTGGGCGGCCGGCTCGTCGGACCCGACGTGGCCATCGACGGGGTGTCGTTCGACAGCCGCTCGCTGCAACCCGGGCAACTGTTCGTGCCGCTGGTGGCCGAACGCGACGGGCACGACTTCATCCCGACGGCGCTCGAGCGCGGGGCAGCGGCCTTCCTGACCTCGCGGCCGCCGACCGACGGCGCGATCGCTGGATCGGCGATCGAGGTGGCCGACACCCTGCAGGCGCTGATGGCGCTGGCCGCCGACCGGGTGCGGCGCAGCCCGACCACCGTCATCGGTGTCACCGGCTCGGTGGGCAAGACCAGCACGAAGGACCTCGCCTGGGCGGCGCTCGCCGCCAGTCGGCGCACCTGGGCCAACGAACGCAGCTTCAACAACGACCAGGGACTGCCGACCACCGTGCTGAACGCACCCGACGACACCGAGGTGCTGGTGCTCGAGATGGGCATGCGCGGCTTCGGTGAGATCAGTCGTCTGTGCGGTATCGCCCCGCCCTCGATCGGTGTGGTCACCCGTGTGGCCGAGGCGCACAGCGACCGGGTGGGCGGTATCGACGGGGTGGCCCGGGCCAAGGCCGAACTGGTCGAGGCACTGCCCGCCGCCGGCATCGCAGTGCTGAACGCCGACGACCACCGGGTGCGGGCGATGGCGGCCAGATGTGCAGGTTCGGTGCTGCTGTTCGGCGAGGCCGCCGATGCACACGTGCGCATCGATGCCGTGGAACTCGACGGCCTGGCCCGACCCTCGTTCACGGTGCACACGCCGTGGGGCACGCACCGGGTGCGTCTGGGCGTGAGCGGGCGCCACATGGCGATGAACGCTGCTGCGGCGTTGGCGTGCGTGGGTGCCGTCGGCGGCGATGTGGCCGCTGGTGCTGCGGCGCTCGAAGCGGTGCACCTCACCGCGATGCGGATGGAGATCGTGCGCACCGCATCGGGCGCGCTGGTGCTGAACGACTGCTACAACGCCAACCCCACGTCGATGCGTGCGGCCATCGACGCGCTGGTCGACCTGCCTGCGCAGCGGCGCGTAGCGGTGATCGGGGTGATGGCAGAGATCAGCGATGCACCGGCGGAGCATGTGGCGATCGCCCGGTATGCGGCCGAGCGTGGCGTCGAGGTGATCGCCGTGGGCACCGAGTTGTACGGCACTGCCCCGCTGGGGGACCCGTCGGCGGCGCTGGGATCACTCGCCGGCGGAGACGCCGTGCTCGTCAAGGCCAGCCGCGCCTCGGGTCTGGAGCGTGTGGCCCGCGACCTGGTCGCCCTCGGCGGCGGCCTCGTCGTCGAGGGTTGACACGGCCCGGCGCGACACGTCGCACCACCACGCCAGCCCGAGTGCGGCGACTGCGCCGAGCAGCATCACCCCGCGCGCACCGATGGCATCGACGATCGGCCCGAACGCCAATGCACCGATCGACACCATGCCGCCGAACGCCATGAACCACAGCGACATCACCCGGGCGCGCTCGGTGCTGCGCAGGTTCTGCTGCACCACGGTGAGCATCGACGTGGCGAGCCCGAAGTAGCAGAAGCCGAGCAGGAAGCCCACGGGGAACGCGGGCCCGGCAGACCGCAGCAGCGCGAATGCCGTGAGGCTGACAGCGAAGCCAATGAAGAACGGGGCGATGAGGCGACGCTTGTCGGTCTGCGCCAGGAACGTGCCGATCGACAGTGCACCGAGGCAGGCACCGAGGCCCCACACGGCGTACAGCCACTTGTAGGTGGAACTGATCGAGGCCACGTCGAACGCCTGCTTCACCATGATGGGGAACAGGCCCACGTACGGCAGGCAGAGGAACGAGAACAGGGCCATGCCCACGAGCAGGCGTCCGACGATCGTGCGCCGCCGGGCGATGCGCACCCCGTGCAGCACGTTGGCCCAGCCCTGGGCGTCGGTGGCCTTGGCCAACACCGGCACGGTGATGACGACGAGCGCCACGATGACGAACAGATAGGTGACCGCGTTGAGGACGAAGATCTGCGGCGCCGTGACGCCCCTGGTCATCAGCACCGCGGCGATTGCCGGGCCGATGACACGCGAGCCGTTGATCATCACCGAGTTGAGGCTGATGGCGCCTGGCAGGTCGCGTACATCGACCAGGTTGGGCAGCGTGCTCTGCAGCACCGGGGCGTTCAGCGCATTGCCGATGCCGATGAGCAACTGGGTGAGGAACAGCCACATGAGCGCCGAGTCGGCCGCGACCAGTGCGGCCACAGCGACCGCCAGCAGCAGTTGCTCGGCCTGCAGGATGATCATCCACGTCTTGCGCGGGAAGCGCTCGGCCAACATGCCGCCCGGGATCGAGAGCAGCAGGAGCGGTCCCATCTGGGCGAAGGCGAACAGGCCCACCCAGAGCGCCGAGTTGGTGCGATCGGCGATGTAGGCGGGCAGCACCAAGGTCTGCATCCAGGTGCCGACGTTCGACGCGAACAAGCCCAACCACAGGATGCGGAAGTCGCGGTGGCGCAGCGCGGCGGCGGCGGTGCCGTGGGCGGGGCGTCGCGACCCCTCGGGGGCGGTGATCACAGAGGTCATGGGTGGTGTTGCCGTGGGGGACGGCTCGCCAACCCTACTGCTGCGGTACCGGTGAGGCCGGATCCGCGCGCGGCTCGATCACGTCTGGCAACCTTCTGCGCCGTGCCCGACACTGTGTCACCTTCTGCGTCACCAACTGCGACCGCGGCTCCTGTCTCCGCGGCTCCGTCGCCCACCTGCGCGACCCGGTTCGGGGTGTTCCCCGAGTGCCCGCTGTGCGGCGGCGCGCTGCACCCCGAGCACGCGCACTTCAAGTGCCGTGCCTGCGGCTGGCGCGACAGCTGCTGCGACTGAACTGCTGCTGAACTGCTGCTCTGGGCCTCAGCCCAGCAGCAGATCGGCGTACACGGGCAGCATCTGCTTGGGCCCGCTGAGCAGGAACGTGGTGATACAGGTCTCGCGCCAGCGGTCGAGTTCGCCGCGGATCTTGTCGGGCGGGCCGACGAGCGCGACGTCTTCCACCATCTGCAGCGGGATTGATGCTGCCGCCTCGGCCTTCTTGCCGGCCAGGTAGAGGTCTTGCACCTTCAGCGCCACGTCTTCGTAGCCCATACGGGCGAACACCTCGAAGTGGAAGTTGGCGCCACGGGCACCCATGCCACCGGCGTAGAGCGCCAGGAAGGGGCGCACGAAGTCGGCGCACTTCTCGACGTCGTCGCCGGGGATGATCATCACGCCGCAGGCCACGTCGAAGCGGTCGGCCTTGCCGGGGTCGCCGGCCTTGGCGAAACCCTCGGCCAGGCACTGCCGGTAGAAGGCGTCGTCTTTCGGGCTGAAGAACAGCGGCAGCCAGCCGTCGCAGATCTCGGCCGACAGCGCCACGTTCTTCGGCCCCTCGGCGCCGAGATAGATGGGGATCTCGGTGCGGAACGGGTGGATGGTGCTCTTCAGCGGCTTGCCGAGGCCGGCGCCGCCCGGATAGGGCATCGTGTAGAACTCGCCCTGGTGGTTGATCGGCTGGTCGCGGCGGATGATGCTGCGCACGATGTCGACGTACTCGCGGGTGCGGGCGAGGGGCTTCGGGTAGGGCTGGCCGTACCAGCCCTCCACCACCTGCGGGCCCGAGGCGCCGAGGCCGAGGATGAAGCGGCCGCCCGACAGGTGGTCGAGCGTCATCGCTGCCATGGCCGTGGCGGCCGGGGTGCGGGCGCTCATCTGGATGATGCCCGTGCCCAACTGCACCTTCGTGGTGTGCGCACCCCACCAGGCGAGGGGCGTGATGGCATCGCTGCCGTAGGCCTCGGCGGTCCACACCGAGGTGTAGCCGAGTCGCTCGGCCTCTTGGATGGCCTCGAGGGCGCCGGCGGGCGGCCCGCTTCCCCAGTAGCCGGTGTTGTAGCCGAGTTTCAGTTCCTTCGCCATGGCGCCACCGTACGGGCTGCCTGCTGCTGGTGTCGATACGGGCGGCCCGTCACCGACGTGCGCGTAGAGTCGCGGTATGGCCGTCGACATCCACGTGGTCGCTCCCGACGAGGTCGATACGGCGGCGCGTCCACTCGCCGAGGCCTTCGCCGACGACCCGCTCAAGTTGTTCCTGTGCGGCGGCACCGAACTGCCGGTCGAGCAGTCGCTGCCGTTCTTCCGGGCGTTCATCGAGATGCACCTGCAGTACGGCCACGTGTACACGACTGCCGATCACGGGGCGAGCGCCATCTGGTCGCCGCCGGGGCATTGGAAGATTCCGGTCGGCCAGATCGTGCGACGGGCACCCACGTTCCTGAGGCTGTACGGCTTCCGATTCTTCGGCAATCTGCAGGTGCTCACCGACCTCGAGAAGCTGCACCC
>JBAXSU010000013.1:0-32154 GCA_037130535.1 Actinomycetota bacterium | reverse complement strand
GTCACTGCTGTCATGTCCTGGCCCCCACCGTGTTCGTCGAGCAGAGGTCGCCGCTCGGGGGTGTCGAGTTCCCGGCGAGATGGGTAACGTCCGGAGTATGACCGCTCGACTGGTGTACGTACGCGACGAACTCTTGGCCGAACACGACTACGCCGCCCCGCACGTGGTGGCTGATGTGCGCATGCACGGTGGCCTGCGCGCCGACGGCACCTATCAGCCGCCGCGGGCACTGGTGCGCGAGCCGGCACTCGACGCGTGGACGGCTGCGCTGCAGGCCCGTGGTGGCGACCTGCTCGATGCCGATGCGTCGCTGCTGGGCGGCGTGCGGCTGCCCACCGTCGAGCAGTCGCGCGTGCTGCTGCGCAACGGGTTGGGTCAGACGTTCTGGAACACGCTCACCATCACCGGCAAGATCGAGGCCAAGGGCCGCCTGCTGGCCGAGATGCCCATCCCCGACCTGCAGCCCTCCATCGTCGACGACATCTCGCAGATGGCCATCGGGCACCTGCACCGTGGCCTGCTGTACGCGCACGGCATCGACGAGGGCGGTCTGCCCGGCGAGGGCATCGGTGGCCACGACGTGATGTGGTTCGTCGCCCGCGACCTGGCGTTCGGGCCCGGTGCGTTCGCCGACGTCGACCCGCCCGACACCATCTCGCGCCCCGAGGCCGGCACGCGGTTCGTGCCCGAGGTGGAGGGTCTGGTGGAGGGCATGGTGTCGCTGCTCGCCAACCTGCTGATCATCGAGTTCCGCGCCGAGATCGGCTTCGCTGCCACGCAGGAGATCCTGCGCACCGCCGACCTGTTCGCCGGTCGGCGCGCCGAGGCCGAGTTGGCTGCCGAACTGGTCGAGCGCATCCGCATCGACGAAGAGATCCACGTGCGCTCGCTGCGCCTCTACCTGGGCGAAATGGCGCAGGTGCGGTTCCGCACCGTCGACGGCGGCTCGATGCCCGGCGCCGAGCTGATCGGTCGGTTCTGGGACGGCCTGGCCCGTTGGGCCACCGTCGACCAGCCCCGTCTGGCCGCCGCCCAGCAGCGCGAGGCCATCGAGGCCCGCATCGCCCGCCACCCGCAGGCCACTGCGGTGCAGGTCCAGTTCGACGCCGCCGCCTGAGTCCGACCGGCCTCGGGGGCCTCTGTGCCCCCTCATGACCGTGGCCGCTTCGCGCGGCCCGATGATCCACCGGGTGTGACCTCTGTCATGCGCGGTGTCGTTCGGGTTCTCCCGGGTGCCGATATGTTAACGGCGTTCACATTGACCGCCGCCCCGCTCGCGGGTTCGACGGCCACGACCGTTCAGGAGACACCCCATGAGCCCCACGGCACCCCGGCGCACCGCCACCCGCCCGCTCGCGCTCCGCACGCGCCCCGCACGTCTTGCGCTGATGGGCGCGGTCGCGGCGTTCGCTGGGCTGACGGCATGCAGCCACGACAGCACGGCATCTGAGGCCACGACCCAGGCGCCCGCCACCACGGCATCGACGGCATCGACGGCATCGGCCACCACCTCGCCGGCCATTCCTCCGACGACGAGTGCTCCGGCCACGAGCGCTCCGGCCACCACGGCACCTGCGCCCGAGCCGGTACTCGCCGCACCGTCGGGTCGCATCGCGCTGCCCGATGGCTACGAGTACCCGGAGGGCATCGACGTCGACCCGGCCACCGGGATGCTGTACGCCGGCACGTTGTTCGGCGGCGCGATCGCCACGGTCAGCCCCGACGGCACCGTGACCGAACTGATCCCTGCGGACGCCGATGGCCGAAGCATCGCCATCGGCCTGGCAGTCGGCGCCGACCGACTCTGGATCGCGGGCGGCTTCGACAGCACGCTGTACGAGTACGAACTCGACGGCACGTTCGTCGGCCGGCACGTCGCCGCCCAGGGGGCGGGGGCACTGAACGAGGTCGTGGTCACCGACTCGGGGGTCTTCGTCACCGACTCGTTCCAGCGCACGCTCTGGCGCGTTCCTGCAGGCGCGGCCGCCGACGCTCCACTCGAGCCCGCCATCGACCTGGCGGCCCAGGGCATCGAGTACGTGGAGGGCGCCTACAACTGGAACGGCATCGAGCAACTGCCCGACGGCACCCTGATCACCGTGCAGACAGCGACCGGTCAGATGTATGCGATCGACCCCGTGACTCTGACGGTGAGGGAGATCCCCACCACCGGTGATTCCCTGGTCGATGCAGACGCGTTCGTGGTATTCGACGAGGACACGCTCTTCGTGAACCGCAACGCACCCGACACCATCGCCCGCGTCGACCTCTGTCCGGAGTTGGCGTGCGCACAGGTCACCACCGCGCTGGTCGACGAAACGCTCGACTTCCCCACCGGCATCAGCCGTCGTGGTGATGACCTCATCGTCGTCGCCGCTCAGTTCGACAAGGGCGGGCCGATCGCACCTGGCACACCCAGCCGACCCTTCGTGCTCAGCGTGGTGCCGATTCGGTGATCGCCGAGATCGGCCGATCGAGCCTGCTCACGCTGCGGCGGAAGGCGCGTAGTTCGGCGGGCGAGGCGTCGACGCCGGCGAACACCCGGAGGTAGGCGGGCAGGAGGGCGAGCCGCTCGGCGTGGCTCTCGTCGATGCCCAGCGCGTACAGGCCGATCTGCGAGTGGTACTGCACCCGGGCGCGCACCAGTGCCTCGCGCCGTTCGAAGCCGAAGCGCCGGTGCATCGCGGCGAGTGCACCGATGCGCTGCTCATCCGCGGCGGCCAGCCGTTCGCGTACCGCCGGGTCGCGGCGGGCCCAGTCGCGGATCGCGAACTCGAGCGCCACGTCGAACACGGCCGGGTCGGCCCAGCACTCGAACACCCGCAGTAGGGCGGCGGTGATGGTGGGCGCTGGGGCGTCGGCACGCTCGACGAGCGACGCCGTGTTGTGCCCTTCCCACAGGTCGAGCAGCGCGTCGGTGAGTTCGGTCCGGTCGGCGAAGTACCAGTAGAAGCTCGACCGGGCCACGCCGAGACGTTCGGCCAGCACCGCCACCCGCACTCGGTGCCTGACCGGTCGCGGCGTCAGACGCGGGTGGGGCGGCCGATCCGCACATCCACACCGGGCGACCAACGCACCCGCGGCTCGCCCTCTGGGGAGGGGAGGCCAGCCGCGGCTACCAGTCGGTCGTCGAGGTGCAGCACTTCCGCGTGACGCAGGGGCCAGGCCGGATGGTCGACCGGCGCATACCGGAGCCGGCCGCTGCGGGTGGTGGCGAACAGACCCCATCGTGCCGTGAGGAACCGGTCGAGCGGGTCGTCCGCCGTGTCGGGGCCGAGGTCGCGCACCGCGATCGCCGTGTCGCCGGTGTCGTGCGGTGGCCGCGGCCAACGGCGGTGGACCGAGGTGGTGATGACGTCGCCCGCACGAGCGTGGCTGGCCCGGGCGAGGCAGTACGGCAAGTGAAACCCGGCCCGGGCGGCCGCCACCGGCAGGATGCGGTCGACGTCGAGCGAGAAGAACCACACGCCCCGGCGTCCGTTGCGCACGACGTAGGTGCGCACGTTCACCTCGGGGAACGTGCCCACCAGCGGCAGCGGCGCGAGGTGGGGCAGGCCGAGGCCCTCCATGCGGAACGGGATGAGCCCCACCCACGCCGAACCGTCGGCCACATCCACCTCGAGTCCATCGGGCAGCAGCGCCTGCACGACGGCCGGGTCGTAGCGCCAGTGCAGGTACACGAGGTCGGCCCACCGCTGCACCATCACTGCCCGGCGCACCGGTTCGGCGGGCTCGGCCGACACAGAGGGGATGGTCGTGGAGGTCACCCGCCGACGCTGCCACGGCCCGCTGCCAGGGTCAACTCGTGGGTATGCGGGCTCCACGTGCTCGCAGCGATCACCTCGAGCCCGCATACTCGCTGCGGTGCAGCGGTGTGGGCGTCAGCGGTTGGGGAACTGCACGGGGCAGTTGCGCGGGCCGCGCACCTGACCGCCGGCCCACGTGACCTCGCCGGAGGGGTCGAGGTCGAACTCGGGGATGCGGGCGAGCCACTCCTCGACGGCCACCCGCATCTCCATGCGGGCCAGGTTCGACCCGGCGCAGCGGTGGATGCCGGCGCCGAACGCGACGTGGCGGTTGATCTCGCGGTCGATGATGACCTGGTCGGGGTCGGGGAACGCCTCGGGATCGCGGTTGGCGGCGGGGAAGTTCATCAGCACCCGGTCGCCCGCCTTCATCGGGCAGCCCTGGAAGTCGATGTCGTCGACCACGATGCGCGCCATCGTGACGGGCGAGTACGCCCGCAGCAGTTCCTCGATGGCCACAGGCATCAGTTCGGGCTCGGCAACCAGGCGGCGGCGGTCGTCGGGGTGGGTGGCGAGGTGCCACATCGCCGAACCGATGGCCGACCAGGTGGTGTCGACCCCGGCGATGAGGGTGAGGGCCACCGTGCCCAGGACGTGGGCATCGGGCACCGGCTGGCCGTCGACCTCGGCCTGCAGCAGTTCGCTGATCAGGTCGTCGCCGGGGTTGGCCCGCCGTTCCTGCATCAGGTTGAAGAAGTACGGCACCAACTCGTTGCGGGCCTTTGTGCGCCGCTCGACGTCGTAGGCGAACTCGAGCAGGTCGCGCACCCAGCCGGTGAACGTGTCGCTCATGCTCTCGGGCACGCCGAGGATGAGGCCGATCACGCGCACGGGGATCTGCTGGGCGTAGTCGGCGGCCGCATCGGCCCGGCCGTCCTCGATGAAGCCGTTCACCAGGCGACGGCACAGTTCGCGGGTGTACACCTCGTACTCGGCCACCCGGTTGTTCGAGAACCAGGGGAGGATGAGCCGGCGGCTCCAGGTGTGCACGGGCGGGTCGCTGCTGATGGGCGGCACGCCGGCGGCCAGCACGGGCCCGCCGGTGGCGGCGAGTTCCTCGGGCGATGGCGGTGGCATGACGCTGACGCTGCGCGAGCTGAAGTGCTCGACGTCGCGGGCGATGGCGGTGACGTCGGCGTAGGTGGTGGGCAGCCACGAGCCGCCCCAGTGCTCGGTGTGCGCCACCGGGCAGGTCTGGCGCAGGTCGTCCCAGATGGGGAATGGATTGCCGACGTAGGCGGGGTCGAAGATGTCGTAGTCGGTCGCCCAGTCGCGTGCGGTGTCAGCCATTGGGTAAACCTACCTTTCGTCAGTCGCTCTGCCAGGAGTCGAATGGGTGCACCGGTCGTGCGTACGGTTCCTGCGGTGATGGGGGCAAGTGCAACGGGATGAGTGATCGACCGCTGCGGTGCAGGCAACTGCATCGCCTCGCCCGCGGGACAGGCCTACTGGGGCGGCGGCACCACCCTCGGTCTGGCCGTCACGTTCGGCTGGCTCGCCGGCGAACACGCCGCAGGGCGGTGCCCACTGGGCACCGTTAGCCTCGACAGGGTGAGCGTCGCCGCCGACCCGCTGTTCGTGTTCGACCACTCGTACGTGCGCGACCTGGAGGGCATGTACGAGCCATGGCAGGCGGCCGAGGTGCCGGCCCCCGAGTTGCTGGTGCTGAATGAGGCGCTGGCAGCCGAGTTGGGTGTCGATGCCGATGCGCTGCGGTCGCCCGAGGGCATCGCCCTGCTCGTCGGCGCCACGCTGCCCGAAGGCACCACGCCCATCGCCCAGGCGTACGCCGGCCATCAGTTCGGCGGCTACTCGCCCCGCCTCGGCGACGGTCGGGCGCTGCTGCTGGGTGAGGTCATCGACGTGTTCGGTGCGCGCCGCGACCTGCACCTGAAGGGCTCCGGCCGCACACCGTTCGCCCGCGGCGGCGACGGCAAGGCAGCCGTCGGGCCGATGCTGCGCGAGTACGTGATCAGCGAGGCGATGCACGCCCTCGGTATCCCCACCACCCGCTCGCTGGCCGTGGTTGCCACGGGCGAACGCATCCGCCGCGACATCCCGCTGCCGGGTGCGCTGCTGGTGCGGGTGGCGGCCAGCCATCTGCGCGTGGGCACCTTCCAGTACGCAGCGTCGATGGGCGACCCGGCGGTGGTGCGCCGCCTCGCCGACTACGCCATCGCCCGCCATCATCCGCAGGCCGCCGAAGCCGAGCAGCCGTACCTCGCGTTCTACGAAGCAGTGGTCGAGGCGCAGGCGTCGCTCATCGCCCGGTGGATGCAGGTGGGGTTCATCCACGGCGTGATGAACACCGACAACATGACCATCTCGGGCGAGACCATCGACTACGGCCCGTGCGCCTTTATGGATGCCTTCGACCCGGCCACGGTGTTCAGCTCCATCGACCACGGCGGCCGGTACGCGTACGGCAATCAGCCGAACGTCGCCCAGTGGAACCTCGCCCGTCTCGGCGAGGCGCTGCTGCCGCTGTTGGCCGACGACACCGACGCCGCCATCGCCGCTGCCACCGAGGTGCTGCAGTCGTTCCGCGACCGGTTCACCGCGCACTGGACGGTCGGCGGCCGGGCGAAGTTGGGTCTGGTGAGCGAGCACGAAGGCGACGAGGCGCTGGTCGGTGCGCTGCTCGAGTTGCTCGGCGCCCAGCGGGTCGACATGACGTGCCTGTTCCGGTCGCTGTCGGGCGTGGTGCGCGGCGACGCCTCGGCGGCCCGGGCCCGGTTCGCGCAGCCCGAGGCATTCGACGCGTGGGCCGCGCAGTGGCTCGACCGCCTCGCCGCCGAGGGCCGACCGGCCGAGGTAGTTGCGGCAGCGATGGACGCGGTCAACCCGGTCTACGTGCCCCGCAACCACCTGGTCGAGGCGGCGCTCGAGGCGGCTACGGCGGGTGATCTGGGCCCGGTCACCGAGTTGGTCGACGTGCTGCGCCAGCCGTTCACGGTGCAGTCCGGACGCGAGGTGTACGCCGAACCGGCCCCGCCGACGTTCGGCAAGTACGTCACCTTCTGCGGCACCTGAGGCCCGGCCCGAGTGAGTCGGGCGGGGCGGTCGCTCAGCCGGCGGCGAACAGTGGCGACGAGATGAGGTAGTCGGCCGTCGAACGGTTCGACGCTGTCGGGGTGTTGTAGACGACGGCGATCCGCAGCAGGGCACGCACGTCGGGGTCGTGCGGCTGGGGTTCGAGCGGGTCCCAGAAGAACACCAGCAGGTCGATCTGGCCCTCGCAGATCAGCGCACCGAGCTGCATGTCGCCGCCCAGCGGGCCGCTGTTCAACCGCTTCACGTTCAGGCCCACCTTCTCGCGCAGCAGCGAGCCGGTGGTGCCGGTGGCCACGAGGTCGTGCTCCGACAGCGTGCCCCTGTTGAACGTGGCCCACTCGATGAGGTCGGCCTTCTTGTTGTCGTGCGCCACCAGCGCGATCCGCCGGCGTACGGGTGTGCTCATCACGTGCTCCTCGAACGTCGCCCCCACCGTACCCCCCGCCCGCCGCCGGCGTTTGTGAGCAGCCCGCGGTTTGCCAGGGGTTCACTCACAGACGCCGAGGTGGTGCTGCGGCGTTTGCGAGCAAACCCCTGCTGGACCGGGATGTACTCACAAACGCCGGGGGTGGGGGCGGGGGAGGGGGAGGGGGTCAGGCGAGGGCGGCGAGGAGGTCGTCGATCGGGGGGCGGGCGTCGGGGGTGGCCGGCAACGACACCATCCGCAGCACACCGTCGCGTCCGACGACGGCGTCGGCGCCGAGCTGGTGGATGTCGTCGCCGGTGGGCCGGCTCAGACGGCGCCCGCGGCGCAGCAGCCGGGCGTACAGGCGCAACGTGCCGAGCGACCACACCTGTCGATTGCTCCCCCGCTCGGCACCGAGCAGTGCGTACAGCGTGCGGTCGATGTCGGCCACGACGTCGAACGGCAGCTCGAGGTGCGTCCGGTAGGCGGCGAGCCGCTCGGGCGCGGCGAAGGTGACGACGGCGACGTGGGCGTCACCGAACTCGGCGAGGCGATCGCGCACGGCGATCACGTGCTCCTGGCACGGCAGTCAAGCGAGGTGGCGGTGGAGGATGAGCACCAGCGGCCGGCCACCCCGGTCGGCCGGTCGCCAGGGCTGCCCCGTGTGGTCGACCAGTTCGAGGTCGGCGGGCAGCGGGTCGCCGGCACGCAGGGGTCGTTGCTCGGTCATGGGTACCTCCACCGGTGAGCGTACGGTGAGGCGAGGGACAGCGCGAGTCGGAGAGGTGGGTCGCTGGTGATCGACCAGAAGCTGCGCGAGGCAAAGGACCGGGCGATCGACCCGGTGGTGCGCGGTCTCGTTGCGCTGCGGGTGGGTGCCGGCTGGTTCACCGCAGCGGGGTTGCTCACCTCGTTGGCTGCGGGGGCGCTGGCGTGGCGCGGCCTCACCTGGTGGGCGCTGGTGGCGTTCCTCGCGGGGCGGGTGTTCGACAGCGTCGACGGAGCGGTCGCCCGACGTGCCGGCACGGCGAGCGACCTCGGCGGCTACCTCGATCAGCTCGCCGACACCATCGGCTACGCGCTGGTTCCGCTCGGTCTTGCCGCAGGTGCCGGCACCACCGCAGTGTGGGCTGCGTGCGCTGTGCTGGTGGCATCGTTCTACGTGAACATCGTCTCGTGGGCGTACCTGTCGGCGTTGGCCGAGAAGCGCGGCGCAGGCGTCGCTGCGGTGCAGGGAACGGCGACCAGCATCGTGATGCCCACCGGGTTGGTGGAGGGTGCCGAGACGGTCGTGCTGTACGCAGCGATGCTGGCCCTTCCGAGGTGGCTGCCCGGCTGGTTCTGGTTGATGGCGGCGCTGGTGGCGGTGACCGTCGCGCAGCGTGTGGCCTGGGCGGTGCGCGAGCTTCGCTGAGCCCGGCGGTTCAGCCGGCGGCGACGAAGTGGTCGGGATGCAACTCGGTCTCACCGCTCCAGCGGTAGGCCACCAGCGGGCCTCCGTTGCCGACGCTGTAGTCGACGCAACCGACCCAGGGGGTGAGCGACGCAGGCGCGCCCGAGAACCAGTAGTGGCCCACCACCAGCGGCACCTTGTCGGCATACCGCGGCAGGTCGGTCTCGGCGAGCGGTTCGTCGGGCAGCGGTGGGATCGGTTCGCCGTGCTCGGTGAGCGACCCGTCCGGGATGTGCGCTGCGGTTCTGTACGTGCGCGCCTCGGGGTCCCACCAGCGGTGGCGGGCCTTCGTTCGCTTCACGCCGCCCTTGTCGAGGTAGTGGTGCGGATGGGGAAGCTGTACTTCGGGTCCTTTCAGCAGCACCTCGATGGCGCCGTGTTCGACCGAGCCCTTGCGGCTGGCGGCGACGACGAGGTCGGGGGTGAGGCACCTGTCGTCGAGCAGTCGGTCGATGGCGTCCACCGACTCCGGGTGCCAGCAGGCGTGGATGACGCGCACACCGTCGAGGTCGAGCCACAGCGGGATGGTGTGGAACCAGTCGATCACCTCGTTGTGGCGGGGTGAGCCCTCTGCCACCTCGGTGAGGAACGCCTCGTGCTGCTCGCGCTTGCGGTCGGTGTGCGGCCGCAGTGGCGTGCCGTGTGCATCGGGGTCGTCGGTGGCCCAGGCGACTGCATTGAACTCGTGGTTGCCGAGCACGATCTGGGCGGAGCCCGCCTCGCGCATGCGATGAGCGATCTCGATAGTGCGCAGTTGGCCGGGGCCGCGGTCGATGAGGTCGCCGACGAACACGACCGTTCGTTCCGAATGCTGCCACGCTCCGCCCTGCTCGCGGTAGCCCATCGTGCGGAGCAGCGCCTCGAGCTTGTCGGCGTTGCCGTGCACGTCGCCGATGATGTCGTATCCCGCCATGTCCCAGTCCTCCCACCTGCGGAACGGACGTTAGGCGCTGGCGCGTGACACGTGCGCCGGCCACCGCGGCAGGTCACAGTCGGCGGCCTCGCGGTCGTTGAGATGGGCATGGTCGATTCCCAGCCAGCGTTCCCCCAACTGCCCATCACACACGGCCAGGTCGTGTTCACGCCTGCGGAGGTGCAGCGCATGCTCGGACTGGTGGTGGGTGCTGCCGTGGGCGATGCGCTCGGTGCCCCGTTCGAGTTCGGGCCTGCCGGGCAGTACAGCCGACGCTTTCCCCGACCGGTGCTGGCCGGGACCGGGGAGATGATCGGTGGGGGGTCGTTCGGGTGGGCGCCAGGCGAGTTCACCGACGACACGCAGATGGCCTTGGCGCTGGCGGCGAGCCTGCTCGACGCCGGCCGGTACGAGCCCGATGCGCTGTGGCAGGCCTGGCGGAAGTGGGCAGAGGACGCAGCCGATGTGGGCACCACCACGCGGGCGTCGCTGCGCTTCGCCGACTGGCGGTCGGTGCACCACCCCGACCCGGCGCGCACCGCCGCCAACGGAGCGCTGATGCGGGTCTTCCCCTTGGCGGTGGCGTTCATCGATTCGTCCGACGACGAGACCCGCGCCGTGGTGCTGCACCAGGCGGCGCTCACCCATCCGCACCCGGCTGCCGGCTGGGGCGCGTGGTTGGCCGTGGCGATGATGCGTGCCGGTATCCGTGGCGACGACCCGTTCGCCGCGCTCGCCCGCCAGTTGAACGAATTGCCGGGCGATCTGGCGGGGGCGTTCCGCCCGTTGCTGACACCCGGTTGGACACCCGAACGTTCACACCCGCACAACGGCACCGTGTGGGGATGCCTCGCCCAAGCGGTGTGGGCGGTGCGCTCGACGGGCTCGTACTCGGATGCGGTCATCGCCGCGATCGATCTGGGCGGCGACACCGACACGGTCGCCTGTGTGGCCGGCGCGATCGCCGGTGCCCGCTACGGGGTGCAGGCCATCCCGTCGCGCTGGGCCACGTATGTGCACGGCCGAGTCGCCCTGCCCGGAGGTGAGCGGCGATTCGACCTCGCCGACCTGCAGCAGGTGGTGCTCGAGCTGGCGCGTCGGCAGGTGTGGCCCGACCAGCCGGGCGAGAGACCGGTGGGTCCGCACGAGGTGGCCCCGGGGCTGTATGCGGCCAATCTGCTCGGTGCCGCACAGGCACCCACCGATTGGGCGGTGGTGTCGCTGTGTCGCACGGGTGAGTTGTTCGTCGACCACGCCGTGCGTCGCCAGGTGTACCTGGTCGACAAGCCGGGCGACCACAACGACGCCCTCGCTGCCGCAGTCGATGATGCCGTTGCGGCAGTGGATGCGCTGCTGGCCGAGGGCCGCGCTGTGGTGGTGCACTGTCACGGCGGCCGCAGCCGCACGGGCCTGGTGCTGAAGGCGTGGAAGATGCGTACTGACGGCTGCAGCGAGCCCGAGGCCCACGAATGGCTCGAGGCCCAGTGGCCCCTGGTGCAGCGACTGAACCCCACCTTCACCGAGTTCCTCCGTTCAGCCCGCTGACCGCAGGGCCCGCCTCTGGTGCGGCGGCGTTCGACCCTCCCCTGGCTGTGCAATCGTTGGTTCGTGGCCGTTGTCGATGACCTCCTCACCGAGCGCCTGCTGCGGGTGATCGACGAGGGCCGCCGCACTGCGACATACAAGCTCGCCCTGCTGCTGGCACTCATCGACTGCACCGCCCTGTCGCCAGGAACGGACGAGATCCCCACTCGTGCGATCGCTGAGCAGGTGCTCGCGCTCTACTACCCGCAGACCCGCATCTACATGGCGACTGGTGGCATCGAACGCGAACTCCGGCAGATCTCGATGAAGTCGTCACCGGTGCTCCGCTCGGTACTGACCCTTCGTCTCACCGGTGATGCACATGGCTGCCGCACCGTGACAGAGACACGACGCCGCTTCCCGACTGAGTATCGGCGAGCGCTCGACGCCGTCGAGGACACGTTCGTCCGCTACCCGATCCCGCTGTTACAGGTGGTGGGAGCGAGGTCGCTGCCCTTCCTCTACTTCTCCGACTGGGGAGAGGGCGCTACACCTGCCAGCCTCCGTTCCGGCGGACGCGACCGGGTGCGGCTGCTCCCCGGTGTCGCCGACCGACTCGTGGTGCTGGGGCCGTTGCTGCGCCCGCTGATCGAACTGCACTGGGTGCGCGACGTGGCTCGCTGGACCGGGATGACCACGGAGGACGAGAGCCTGCGTCACCACCTCTTCGGAGCCGAGCGGGTTGCGTTCCCCCCAGCGCTCGTGGGCGCACTCCGCGAGGTGCAGGACGGGTGCTGCTTCTACTGCGGCGACAGACTCACCTCCCGTGGTGAGGTCGATCACTTCCTCGCCTGGTCGCGTTGGCCGAACAACGCGATCGAGAATCTCGTCGTGGCCGACCGCTGTAACGGAGCAAAGAGCGACCACCTCGTTGCGGCCGAGCATCTCGATCGATGGTTGCAGCGCGCCGACCGGAGCGAAGAACTCGCCGCTCTCGCCGAGGGGTGCCGATGGGAGAGCGAACCCGACCGATCGACTGCGCTCGTGCGTTCGACCTACGGACACCTCGCTGCCGGCACCCCGCTCTGGGTCCGGGAGAAGGAATTCGTCGAGGCTCCCGGTCCCTTGGTGTCCCTCGGCTGAGGTCGGTGCCGAGCTGTCGGAGTCGTAATCGGAACGAGGTGACGGGGCCCGCCACCGTGGTGGGTCTGTGGGTCAGGCGGTGGCGAAGGCGGCGATCATCGGCGACAGGTTGCGCACCGCTTGGGCGACACTGCTGACGGCGAACGGCAGTCCGTCGAGGTACATGCACGGCACATCGGCCGCTGCCCGCACTGCCTCGTCGTCGAGCCAGAAGCGCACGCCGATGGCGCCGGCGTTCAGTTGGCTCAGTTCGCGCAGCAGTTCGATGCTCTCGACGGCGGGATACAGCAGCACCCCGCTCACCCGGACCACATCGGGCCTGCCGGCGTGCAACTTCACCCGCACCTCCTGTTGCATCGACGACACCACCCACTCGGCCTCGGTCTCGTCGACCACCGGCAGGGCTGCATCGTCGAGCACCTGGCGCACCCGGTCGCCCCACCGGTCGCCGAGAGGGTCGGGCAGGTACATCGTGATGGTCCACTGGGGGCCGGCCAAGCGGATGAGTGGACGGTCGTCGAGGGAGGTCGACGACCCGACCGACACCTCCATCGTCAGGTCCTCGTCGTCGTCGCCCACCGTCGGCAGCGTGCGCAGGAACGACTCGATGATGCGATGGGGAATGGCCACCGTTGCTGCTCCTTCCACAGCGATGGCCGCCGTGCGGTACGTCGTGCGGCTCGGCAGATGGTCGAACCAGTCGACGTACAGCCCCACGTCGTCGCCCGCGATCTGCATCCACATCGGTGGCGCCGGGTACGAGTCGAAGCTGACTCCCGTCGGCATCATCCGCGCCGCCGTCAGCACAGCGAGCAGATGCCGCATCGGCACGGTGGCCCGGGCCGTCACCCGCATCTCGATTTCGGCGGGGAAGCCGGTGGCGCGCTCGACCAGGTCGATGACCGCGACGTTCGGGCCGGAGGTGACCACGAGGGCATCGTCGTCGGCGACGGCCAACTCGATGGTCTCGTCGGTGAGGCAGCCGGCGATGTGCCGCAGGCGGTCGCTGATGGGCAGGTAGCCCTGGAACGAGCCGGGCTCGGGCCGCTCGCTGCGCTGGATGCGCAACTGGCCGTGCTGCGAGTCGACCATCCACCGCCGGCCGGTGGGACCGGCCTCGAGATGGATGGCCTCACCGTCGACCTCGTTCGACTGCAGGGCGCACAACCCGGCGGACAGCAAGATGAAGTCGTCGAAGCTGAGCGTGCCCACGCCGAGCGTCGTCATTGCGGCACCACCATGTGCACACTCGACGGGACGGCCGGCTGCAACGGACCCTGTGGCGCACCCGGGCCGAACTGACTCGGACCGCAGCGAGTGATGGTGCGGTCGACGACCACCTCGGTATCGAGCTGGTGGAAGGGGTCGGGCGTGGCGTCCATCGCGGTCCTCTCGTGCGGGGTGATACAGGAAGAACGCACGCAGGCGGGGGATGTGTGACGTCGTCAGGCGCCCGGCTGGGCCGGCACCCCGGCCACCGCGGCCAGGTGATCGGTGCCCACCAGGGTGAGCGACCACATGGCCCGACTTGCGCCGATGTACACCAGTTGCGGCTCGGGCGAATCGGTGATGTCGATCAGTACCACGGCCGCCCGTTCGAGGCCCTTGCCGCGGTGCACCGTCTCGCACAGGGCCGCGTCCTCGTCGCGCTGCTCCCACCGGGCCAGGGGCAATGGGCCCCGGGTCGAGTCGTTGTCGGCGGTGCCGTCGAGCAGCAGGTCGCGTACCTCCACACGCAACGTCAGCACGGCGATCTGGCTGAGCGGCACACCGTGCTGCCCGGTCAGCTCGTCGATCGCCGCACGCACCCGCTTGCGCACTTCCTTGATGCCGCCGGCGCGGTGGTGGCGCACGGGCATCTGGCCGACGAGGCCGGGCAGCGGTGGCGGCCCACCGAGATGGCGCACCACGTCGGCCACCGTGCGGGCGCTGCGCAGGTTGGCCTCCAGGGGCATGGTCACCACCACGGGCGGTGCCACCCACGGGTCGACGTAGATGGCCTGCGCCGGGTCGGCCACCATCAGCAGCCGGGCCGGGCCCGCTGGGTCGATGAGCTGCTCGATCGAGGCCAGCCAGTGCGGTCGCATGTCCTGGCCCTCGTCGATGATCACCGTGTCGAACGGGGTGCCCACCTGCGCCGAATGGGCGACGAGCGCCTCGGTTGGCACGGTCTCCCAGTAGGCGCGCTTGGCGTCGTCGGGGATGGTGAACCCGTACGGTTCGAGCAGTTGACGGATGAGGTCGTGGTACGTGTGCACCGTCACTCCCACGTCCTCGAGTGCCCGCTCGAGATGGTCGGCGAGCGGACGATTGAACGTGAGCACCAGTGTGCGTTCGCCGCGTGCCGCCGCCCGGCGTGCCCACTCGACCACCAGCCACGTCTTGCCCGACCCGGCGCCGCCGGTGACGAGCACCCGCCCGGTGAGGTCGAGTGGATACAGCGCGGCCAGTCGGGCAGCGGTCTCGGTGTCGATGCGCCGCGTGGCCACCGGCATCATCGCCGTCTCGGCGCCCTCGAGCGCGATGTCGGGCCGCAGTGCGCGCAGGAAGCGGGTGAAGCGCTCCATCGGTACCGGCGGGTGCTCGCGCTGCACTCGGGCGATTGCAGCCGCCGGGTCGGTGAGGTCGTCGGCACCCCACAGGATCTCGCGCGGCGCGTCGGTGCCGAGGCCTTCGGCGGGCACCACACCCACATCGGGCATGGCCACCACGTGGCACATGTACAGATCGTGCAGGTCGACCCCGATCGACCTCATCCGCCGCAGCAGCATGTGCTTGGCCCTGTGGACTTGCTCGACCGGCGACTTCTTCAGCGCCCGGTCGTACTGGTGCCAGACGCCCTCCCTCAGCGAGATGAGGCCGCCCTTGGTCTCCACCAGCACCACGCCCTGGGTGGGCGAGGCGAGGACCAGGTCGATCTCGGCGTCGTTGCCGCGTTCGGCCACGGTGACCGTGGGAACGACGAACCAGCTGTCGTCGAGGCCGGCGAGCACCGCCTCGCAGACCCGCCGCTCGGAGTGTTCGAGACGCGCCAGGTCGAAATCAGCCGGAAGGAGCTTCGCCACGCCGACCATTCTGCCGCACCCAGATCACCTCGCGGACAGGTCGCCTCTCGACCCGCCCGTCTCGACCCGGCCCGTCACGGCCCGGCACCGCACGAGCGGCGTACCACCAGCTCCACCGGCAGTACCACCTCTTCGGTACTGGCGGCTTCGCCACGGGTGGCCTGCAGGCACATGCCCACCGCTGCTGCCGCGATGGCGGGCATCGGCAGGGCCACGCTGGTGAGCGCCGGGGCCGTGAACGCCCCCGCAGCGGTGCCGTCGAACGACACCACGGCCAGATCGTGCGGCACCCGCACGCCGGCCTCGTACGCGGCAGCGAGCACACCGATGGCCTGCTCGTCGGTGGCCACGAACAGCGCCGCTGGTGCCTGCAGTGTGGCCAGCCACGGACCGACCACCCGTGCCGCCTCGGCCCGGTGGTAGGCGCTACGCAGCGTGGGTTCGGGTTCGCCGGTGGCGCCCAGCGCGTCGGCCCAGCCCTGCACCCGGTCGGCCACCGGGCCCGACCGTTCGAGGCCTGCCAGGCAGTGCACCGTGCGGTGGCCCAGCGCCAGCAGGTGTCGGGTTGCGAGTTGCCCGCCGCGCCGGTCGTCGCCGCGCACCAGCGGGCCGCGTGCACCGGTGGGCCGGCGGTGGATCCACACCACCCGCTCGCCGTCGAGCGCACCCGTGTGGGCCAGGGGATGGGCCACGTCGGTGGAGGCGACGATGACGGCATCCACCCCAGCCGACACGAACGCCTCGGTGTAGGCCTGCTCGTGCTGGAGGTCGAGTTGGGCGTTGCCCACGAAGGTGAGCAGCCCGCGTTCGAACGCCTTGCGTTCGACGGCCTGCACCAGGTCGGTGAAGAAGGCGCTGGTGGTGTTGGGCACGATCAGCCCGATCGTGCCGCTGCGCTGCGACACGAGCGTTCGGGCCACCCGGTTGGGGCGGTAACCGAGTTCGGCGATGGCGGCCTCGACGCGGCGGCGGGTGGCGAGGGCCACCGGCCGCGGACCGTTGTTGACGACGTAGCTGACGACAGCGGTGGAGACACCGGCGCGGCTGGCCACGTCGGCCAACGTCGGCCGGTTACCAGGGGACTTCTTGCCGCTGACCACGGAGTCTGTGTACTCTAAACGCTTAGTTTCTGCAAGAGGGGGTCGTGTGCAACTCCATCCCGTGCAACGACGCGGCGCGTCGCCCAGCGGCTACGTGGCCGCGACGAGCCTCGACCATGCCCTCGCCGTGCTCGCCGAGCACGACGACGTGCGCATCATCGCCGGGGGCACCGACCTGCTGCTCGAGGTGCACCGCGGTGCCCGCACCGGTGTGGGCACGCTGCTCGACGTGTCGCGCCTGGCCGAGTTGCGCTCGATCACCCCGGGCGACGGGGTGCTGCACCTCGGCGCCGGGGTCACCCACCATGATCTGCTGGCCGATGCCCCCGCCGTAGCCGCCGTGCTGCCGCTGGCGCAGGCGTGCGCCGAGATCGGCTCGCCCGCGCTGCGCAACCGGGCCACCGTTGCCGGCAACATCGTCACCGCCAGCCCGGCCAACGACACCATCTCGGCGCTCGTCGCGCTGCGCGCGTCGGTGCGGCTGCAGTCGCTGCGCGGCGAACGCATTGTGCCGGTCGAGCACTTCATCACCGGCTTCCGCACCGTCGACCTCGCCGCCGACGAGATGGTGGTGGGCGTCGACGTGCCCACCCTCGGTGCCACCGGCCGCGGCCTGTACGCAAAGGTGGGCAACCGCTCGCAGCAGGCCATCTCGGTGGTGCACGCCGCTGTCGTGGTGCACGTCGAGGCCGACGGCACCACGGTCACCCTTGCCCGGGTGGCCATGGGCAGCGTGGCCGCAACGGTCGTGCGCCTGCCCGAGGTCGAGGCGCAGTTGCTCCGCGGTGGCCTCACCGCCGACAGCATCGCCGCCGCTGCCGCGCTGGCCGGCCAGAGCGTGCACCCCATCAGCGATGTGCGCGCCACGGCCGACTACCGCGCCGACATCGTGCCGGTGGTGGTGCAGCGCATGCTCACCGCCTTGCGCGACGGCCGCACCCTGCCGCCACCCGCCACGGCGCCGCACCTGCGCACGCCGCAGCGCACGCCTGCTGCCGTGGGGTCTGGCGGCGGCAGCGCCGTGCAGGTGAGCGTGAACGGCCGCCATGTGCAGGCCCCGCACCACGGCCTCACCCTGCTCGACTGGTTGCGCGACGAGGCCGGTGCAACCGGCACGAAGGAAGGCTGTGCCGAGGGTGAGTGCGGTGCGTGCACCGTGCTGATGGACGGCGAGGCCGTGCTCAGTTGTCTGGTGCCTGCCGCCCGTGCCGACGCCACCGACGTGGTCACCGTCGAAGGCCTCGCCACCGACGGCGAGTTGTCGCCGGTGCAGCAGGCCTACGTGGAATGCGGCGGTGTGCAGTGCGGCTTTTGCACCCCCGGCTTCCTCGTCGCCTCCACCGCGTTGCTGGCCGAGTGCCCGCAACCCACCCGCGAGCAGGTGGTGCAGGGCCTGTCGGGCAACCTCTGCCGCTGCACCGGCTACCGCGGCATCTTCGAAGCCGTCGAACAGGCCGCCGCCTCAGGAGGTGCACGATGACCGCATTGGACGTTCCCGCCGGCGGCGTGGGCACCAGCCCCACCCGCCGCGACGCGCTGCCCAAGGTCGACGGCACGGCCCGTTATCCGGGCGACCGCATCCCGGCCAATGCGCTCGTCGCCTTCGCCGTGTTCAGCAACCAGCCCCATGCGCGTATGACCGCGCTCGATGTCGCTGCCGCCCGCAAGGCCCCCGGCGTGCACGCCGTGTTCACCGCGGCCGATGTGCCCGTGAACGAGTACGGCCTGACGATGAAGGACCAGCCCGTGCTGGTGGGCCTGCACGACACCGGCCGCAGTCACATCCCCGCCGACGTGTCGCGCTGGGAGGCCGACAAGATCGCGCTCATCATCGCCGACACCCGCGAGCAGGCCCAGGCTGCGGCCGAACTGCTGCACGTGGAGTGGGAGCCGTTGCCCGTACTGCGCGACATCGACGAGGCCCTCGCCTCCGAGGTGTTGCTGCACCCCGAGAACGGCAAGGACTCGAACGTCTATGTCGGTTACCGCATCCGCAAGGGCGATATCGACGAGGGCTGGCGCCAGGCCGATGTGGTGGTGGAGGGCACCTACGAACTGCCCTACCAGGAGCACGCCTATCTGCAGCCCGAAGCGGGCATCGCCTACCTCGACGACGATGGCCGGGTGACGGTCGAGATCGCCGGACAGTGGACCCACGAAGACCGCCACCAGATCGCCCATGCGCTCGACCTGCCCGAGGACGAGGTGCGCGTCATCTACCCGCCCATCGGCGGCGCGTTCGGCGGGCGTGAAGACATGACCCTGCAGATCCTGCTCGGCCTCGCCGCGCAGCGTCTGGGTGCCACCGCCGAGCGCCCGATCGCTGCGCAGTGGTCGCGCGAAGAGTCGATCGTCGGTCACCACAAGCGCCACCGTGGCCGTGTGCACGCTCGCCTCGGCGCCACCCGCGACGGTCGCATCACCGCGGTCGAGGCCGATGGCTGGCTCGACGCCGGTGGCTACAACTACACCACCAACAAGGTGCTCGGGAACATGCACCTCAGCATCGCGGGCCCCTACGAGGTGCCCCACGCGCGCATCGACTCGAACGGCGTGTACACCAATGCCGCCATCGGCGGTGCGTTCCGTGGCTTCGGTGGCCCGCAGGGCACGTTCGTGGCCGAGTGCCAGATGAACAAGCTCGCCGAGGCGCTGGGGATGGATCCGGTCGAGGTGCGCCGCCGCAACGTGCTGCACGACCACTCCGAGAGCATCACCCAGAGCAGCCTGCCCGCCGGCGTCACCATCGCCGAGGTGGTCGATGCCTGCGCCGAGCGCAGCCGCTTCGCCGAACCGCTCGACCCCACCGTCGAGTTCAGCCCGGTGGCCACCCTGCCCGCCGACCCCTCACGCCTGCGCCGCGGCAAGGGTTTCGCCTGCGCCTACAAGAACGTGGCGTTCTCGTTCGGTTTCCCCGAACGCTGCGAAGCCGAACTGCACTACCACGGCGACGACACCATCGAACGCGTCGACCTGTTCCACGCCGGCGCCGAGGTGGGCCAGGGCGCGCACCAGGTGTTCCTGCAGATGGCCGCCGCCGCGGCCGGTGTGCCGCTCGACGCCGTCGAGGGCCACTTCTCCGACACCGCCAACAGCGGCGACAGCGGCTCGGCATCGGCGTCGCGCCTCACGTGGATGGCGGGCAACTCCATCCTCGGCGCAGCCGAAGAGGCTGCCAAAGCGTGGGCCGACGGCCAGCGCCCCGCCGTCGGGAAGTTTCGCTTCGTGCCTCCGCCCACCGAGGTGCTCGACCCCGTCGACGGCCACGGCTACCCAACCGTCACCTACGGCTACGTCGCCCAGGCCATCGAACTCACCGTCGACCTCGACACCGGCCACATCGTGGTCGACCGGGTCACCAGCACCCACGACGTGGGCAAGGCCATCAACCCCGAGTTGGTGCGCGGCCAGATCGAGGGCTGCGTGGTGCAGGCCCACGGCTATGCGCTCACCGAAGACCTGCACGTGCGCGACGGCCGCATCGTGAACCCGCGCCTGTCGAGCTACCTCATCCCGGGCAGCGGCGACCTGCCGCGGCACATCGACGCACACATCCTCGAACTCGCCGACCCCATCGGCCCGTGGGGCGCGCGAGGCATGTCGGAGATGGGGTTCCTGCCCTACGCTCCGGCCGTGGTGGCCGCACTGCACGACGCCACCGGTGTGTGGATCGACCAGTTCCCGCTCACACCGTCGAGGGTGCTGGCCGCACTCCGCAGCGCAGCAGAGGGCAGTGCAGCAGAGGGCGCAGCAGCGAAGGGAGACCCGTCATGACCCGCATGCTCACCGTGGCAGCCGCCCAGATGGGCCCGGTGCAACGCGACGACAGCCGCGAATCGGTGGTCGAGCGTCTGCTGGTGATGCTGCGCGACGCGTACGCCCACGGTGTGGAGTTGGTCGTGTTCCCCGAACTCGCCCTCACCACGTTCTTCCCGCGCTGGTTCGTCGACGACATCAGCGAGGCCGATCACTGGTACGAGCGGTCGATGCCCAACGCCGTCACCCAGCCGCTGTTCGATGAGGCCAAGCGCCTCGGCATCGGCTTCTGCCTCGGCTACGCGCTGGTAGAGACCGAGGCAGATGGCACGGTGCGCCGCTGGAACGTGCAGACCCTCGTGGAACGCGACGGCAGCATCGTGGCCACCTACAAGAAGACCCACATCCCCGGCCACGAGCACCACGAACCCGCCCGCCCGTTCCAGCACGCCGAGCGCTATTACTTCGAGCCGTCGCCCGAAGGCCTCGGCGTGTGGCGCGCCTTCGGTGGCCTGATGGGGATGATGATCTGCAACGACCGGCGTTGGCCTGAGAGCTACCGGGTGATGGGGTTGCAGGGTGTGGAGATGATCCTCTGCGGTTACAACACGCCCATCCACTACGTGCCCGACCCCAGCCAAGACATCCTCCAGGGCTTCCACAACTCGCTCGTCATGCAGAGCGGCGCCTATCAGAACGGCACCTGGGTGGTGGGCGTCGCCAAGGGTGGCGTCGAGGAAGGTGTCGACTCACTGGGCCAGAGCGCCATCATCGCCCCCAGCGGCCAGATCGTCGCGCAGGCCTTCACCACCGGCGACGAGCTGGTGATCGCCCGCTGCGACCTCGACTGGTGCTACCGCTACAAGGGCACCCTGTTCGACTTCGACCGCTACCGCCGCCCCGAGGTGTACGGCCGCATCACCGGCCAGCGCGGTGTGGTGCTGCCCGACTGACCCGACCCACGAAGCAGAGGAACCGACCATGAGCCAGCCCGTCGCGCTGTACCTGCAAGACGCCCACACCATCGCCGAGGGTCGCGAGTTCGTGCGCTATGCCGAGGCCAAGGGCTTCGACGCCGTATGGCAGGCCGAGAGCCGCCTGGTGCGCGACGCCGTCGTGCCGATGGCCGCGTTCGCCACCGTCACCGACACCATCAAGGTGGGCTCGGGCGTGGCCGACTGCTGGAGCCGCAACCCGGCCCGCCTCGCCGCCACGTTCGCCAGCCTCGACGACCTCGCCCCAGGCCGCATCATCCTCGGCCTCGGCGCCTGGTGGGATCCGCTGGCCGCGAAGGTGGGTATCGAGCGCCGTAAGCCGCTCACCGTGATGCGCGAGGTGGTCACTGTGTGCCGTGCGTTGCTGGCCAACGAGACCGTCACGTTCCACGGCGAGTGGGTGCACCTCGATGGTGTCGAGCTCGATTATGTGTACCAGGAGCGCCGCCCCAAGGACGTGCCCATCTACATCGGTGCCACCGGCATGAAGATGATGGAGCTCACCGGCGAGATCGCCGACGGTGTGGTGCTGAACTACCTCGTCTCGCCCGAGTACAACCAGCAGGCCATGGAGGCGCTCAGCATCGGCGCCGACCGCGTCGGCCGCTCGATCGACGACATCGACCGGCCGCAGCTGGTGGTGTGCTCGGTGCACGAAGACCGCCAGGTGGCCCTCGACATGGCCCGCATGATGGTGACCCAGTACCTCGGCCAGCAGCCGCACATCATGAAGGCCAGCGGGGTGCCGCAGTCGCTGCTCGACAAGGTGGGCGAGGTGCTCACCTGGCCGGCCACGCACGAGCAGGTCGAGGCCGCTTCGAAGCTGGTACCCGACGAGATCGTGCAGATGCTCACTGCCTCGGGCACCCCCGCCGAGGCCCGCGAGCGGGTGAAGCACTACATCGACAACGGTGCCACCTGCCCGATCCTGTACCCGCTCGGCGATGTGCGGGCGATGATCGACGCCTTCTCCGGCTGGAACCCCTGACCACCCGAGTCCCAGCCGCCCACCCGAGTCGCAACCGCGCACCCGAGGGTTGTTCGTACACCGGGTGCACAAACAACCCTCGGGGTAGGTTGACCGGATGCGACGGAACCCGATGACGAGCCAGATGCAACCGACCATGCGGCGCGGCCGACAGGTGGCGCTGGTAGCCGTGCTGCTGATGGGGCTGGCTCTGGGGCCGGCGGCCTGCGGTGGCGACGATGCGCCTACCGCCACCGAGCCCGTGTCGTCGACCGCAGCGCCCGACACTGCGGCGCCCACCAGTGCCGCTCCCGAGACGACCGCGGCACCCACTACGGCCGCGCCCAGCACGGTGCCGCCCACCACCGCGGCGCCGCTCGTCCGCGACGGGGTGGTCGCGCCCGAGGCATCGACCGTGGCCGATCTGCTGGCACTCGGGCGGCCCATCGTCATCGCCCACGCCGGCGGCGACTTCGAGGCGCCCCACTCCACGATGTACGCCTTCACCCAGGCCGCGCTCGCCGGCACCGATGTGTTGGAGATAGACGTCATGCTCACGGCCGATCGCCAGCTGGTGGTGCAGCACGACGACACCGTCGATCGCACCACCGAGGCCACCGGCCCGGTGCGCGACCTCACCTACGAGCAGTTGTCGGCGCTCGACAACGCGTACTGGTTCTCGGGCGATGTGTGGAGTGATCAGAGCCTCACCCCCGAGGCCTACGTGTTCCGTGGTATGCGCACGGGCGATGTCGAGCCGCCTGCCGGCTACACGGCCGACGACTTCCGGGTCGAGACGTTCCGCAGCGTCGCCACGGCCTTCCCCGACCATGTGCTCGACGTGGAGATCAAGATCCCCAACGGTGCCGATGGTCAGCCCGATCTGGCGTGGGCGTACGAAGGCGCGAAGGAACTCGCCGCCGAGATCGACGAACTGGGCCGCACCGACTCGGTGATCGTCGTGTCGTTCGACACCAGCGTGCTCGAGGCGTTCCGCGCCGTGGCCCCCGATGTGGCCACGAGCCCCGGCCTCGACACGCTGGTCACCTGGTACACGGGCGGCGAGGTCACCTTCGCCGCCAGCGACAAGGTGTTCCAGGTGCCGCCGTTCTACGGCGGGGTGGAAGTGCTCACCGCCGATGTGGTGGCCCGCGCCCAGGCGGAGGGCTTCGCCGTATGGGTGTGGATGGACGACACCGCCACCCAGGAGACCGCCGACTTCTACCAGGTGCTGCTCGACCGCAACGTCGACGGATTGCTCGTGTCGCGCCCCGCCGTGGCCACGGAGTTGCTGGGGACCGACGGCGCATGACCGATGCCTTCGACACGCCGCTCAGCCGTGATGCCGGCCCGGAGGGCGACACCCTGACCGGCCCGTGGCGGGCACCGCGCCAGATGCTCGCCGACCAGGAGTACGACGGCCACACGAGCGTGCACGACGACGCGACGGCCGACAAGCTGGGCCTGCCCGGGGCGCCCATCGAGGGTCCCACCCACTTCAGCCAGTTCGATCCGCTCGCCGTGGCGCTGTTCGGGCAGGCGTGGTTCGAGCGCGGATGTATCAGCGCCCACTTCGAGACGATGGTCGTCGAGGGCGAGCAGGTGCAGGCCACCGTCACCTGCACCGGCACCCGCACCGGCCCTGCCAGCGCACGGGCGCGGGCCACGAAGTCGACGGGCGAGCCGGTGCTCAGCGCCACGCTCACCCTCGGCGACGAGCCGACCGAACTCGACGAGCGTCTGGCCCGGATGCAGGCCAAGGATCCGGGTGAGCTGTTCATCGTCGACCGTGTCGAGGTGGGGCACACCTCACCGTCGCAGCCAACCTCGATGGGCTTCGACGAGTGGAACGGCAACCTCTACCCGTTCTCGCTGGCCGACAAACTGCGCGCCATCACCGAGCCGTCGCAATGGTATGTGCCGGGCCAGCCCTCACCCTGGGGTCGGGCCGTGGTGCCCACCGAGATGCTCAGCGTGCTCGCCCACAAGGTGGGCAACCACCTGCCGGTGCGGGGTCCGTCGGTAGGCCTGTTCATCGACCTCGAGGTGAAGCGCCACGCGCCGGTGTTCGTCGACGAGGAATACACGCTCACTCACCAGGTGGTGGCGCTCGGCCAGAGCCGTCGGGTGGAGAGCTACTGGACGCGCACCACCATCGTCGACGCCATAGGTGCCACGGTGTGCACGGTGCTGCTGCACCAGGGCGTGTTCAAGGCCTCGTACGCCGACTACCCGGCCGACCGGCTGTAGCGGCGCGAAACTCCGAGTCGATTCCGACAGTAGGCCGGTGTCTACAGTCGACCCCACGTCTCGTCCATCTACCGTCCCGGGGTTCACCCAGCGCCAACTGTGGTTGGTGCTCGGTTCGTTGATGATGGCGATGCTGTTGTCGTCGCTCGACACCTCCATCATCGTCACCGCGCTGCCCACCATCGCCGGGCAGTTCAACGCCTTCGAGAGCTTCGCCTGGGTGGGTACGGCGTACATCGTCACGTCCACCATCGCCACACCACTGCTCGGCAAGTTGAGCGACCTCTACGGCCGCCGGAAGATCTTCCAGCTGACGATGCTGATGTTCCTGCTCGGCTCCATCTTGTGCGGCGCTGCGCAGAGCATGAACCAACTCATCGCTGCTCGTGCCGTGCAGGGCCTCGGCGGTGGCGGTATCCAGGCGCTCGCCTTCGCCATCATCGGCGACATCATGTCGCCACGCGACCGCGGCCGGTACATCGGCTACTTCACGCTGGCGTTCGTCGGGTCGGCGCTGCTCGGCCCGGTGGTGGGCGGTTACATCATCGACCACTACACCTGGCCGTGGATCTTCCTCATCAACATCCCGTTCTGCATCGGCGTGATCATCGTGTGCCACTTCACGCTGCGGCTGCCGTTCCGGCGTCGTGAGGCCAAACTCGACTACGCCGGTGCAGCGCTGCTGGCGGCGGGTATCGCGTGCTTGATGATCGGACTCGAGGAGGGCCGCAACGACTGGGGTGCGCCGCTGCCGCTCGGCCTTTTCGCCGCGGCGCTGGTGCTGCTGGTGGTGTTCGTGCTGGTGGAACGGCGCGCCGAGGAGCCGATGATCCCGCTGCGGCTCTTCTACAACAAGGTGGCCCTGTGCTGCATCCTGCTCGGCCTGTTCGCCGGCGTGGTCAGTTACGGCGGCAACCAGTTCCTGCCGCTCTACTTCCAGGACTCGCTGTTCGTGTCGCCCACCGAATCGGGCCTGCGGTTGTTGCCCATGATGGTCGGTGTCACGGCCGCCACGTTCGTGGTGGGCCGACTGATCGCCAAGACGGGTCGTTACAAGCTGTTCCCGATCATCGGCAGCGCCGTCTCGGTGCTCGGTCTGTTGGTGATCGCGCAGATCGATGGCAACACGCCGTACTGGTGGCTCGTGGTGCCGATGATCCTGATGGGGTTCGGGTCGGCGTCGGTGTTCACCACCTCGTCGATCGCCGGCCAGAACGCGGTCGACTTCCACGACCTCGGCGTGGTGACGGCGACGATGGTGTTCTTCCGGTCGCTCGGCGGGTCGTTCGGTCTCGCTGTGTTCGGCACCATCCTCAACTCGACCATCCGCACCGAGATCCCGGCGCGCATCGGTGTGGCGCCCGACGAGGCGGCCGGTCTCATCCGTGCTCCTGCCGAGATCGCCGCGCTGCCCGACGACGCCCGCCAAGCCGTCGTCGACAGCGTGGCGCTGGGTGTGAGCCGTATCTACTGGATCTGTGCGGCGGCGATGGTGTGCGCGTTGGTGGTGGCGCTGGTGCTGCCCGAGCGACCGTTGCGCACCCGTGCCGGGTTGTCGGACGCGATGGAGGGTTCGGCCGACTGACGGAGCGCCTGTGTCAGCCCTCGCTCGGGTGCTGCACTTCCCAGGGCGGTGTCCAGTCGCCGGGCACGCGCAGTTCCACCCCGGCGTCGTCCTCGATCACCTTGCACACGGTCATCTCGCCGGCGCCGTCGCCGTACCGTTCGGCTGCCTCGCGGAACCGGGCGTAGGCCGCTTGGGTGAGTTCGTCGCGCGTGCCCACCTCCTGCAGCAGATCGTCGATGAGATGCAGGTCCTTCAGGCATAGGGCCAGGCGGAACGACGGGTCGTAGTGCCCGGCCAGGATGGACGGCACGTCGTGGTCCATCACGAAGCTCTCGGCGGCGCCACCCTTCATCGCCTCCCACCACACGTCGGGGTCGAGGCCGGCCACCTTCGCCGCCACCATCGCCTCACCGATGGCGGCGGCGTGGATGAACCACAACTGGTTGTTCACCAACTTGGCGACGTAGCCGTTGCCGTAGCCGCCCACGCGGCGGGTGATGCCGATGGCGTCGAGCACGGCCTGCACACGGGCCACGGCCTCGTCGGTGCCGCCGACGAACAGGATCATGTCGCCGCGGATGGCCGAGTCGATGCTGCCGGTGACCGGACTGTCGACGGCCGAACCGCCAGCGGCCTCGAACTCGGCGGCGAGCGCTCGCATCAGCGACGGGCTGCTGGTGGTGAGGTCGATCCAGGTGCGGCCGCGGCAGTCGCCCGCCAACAGGCCGTCGGTGCCGCGCAGCACCGCTTCGATCTGCGGAGGGCCGAACACCATCGACAGCACCACATCGACCTGGTCGATCATCTCGCGCGGTGTGTCGGCCCACACCGCGCCATAGGCCTCGAACGCCTCGCCCGCCTCACGGCGGATGTCGTTCACCACCAGGTCGAAGCCCGCCCGACGGAGGTTGTGGGCCACCGCCGCGCCCATGTTGCCCAGCCCGATCATGCCCACCTTCATGACGCCCTCCCGTCGTTCGCGGGGATGGTAGGCGCACGGCTCCGAGCGATGGAAGGGACCTCGGACCTGCCTATCGGAGCCATGGACAGAACCGATTGGTAATGTCTATCGAATCCGTTAGAACGATAGGCGACAGAACCCAACCACCCCTGGAGGACCCCCCATGTCGCTCATCAACACCACCGTCAAGCCGTTCGAGGCCACCGCTTTCCGCAACGGGCACTTCATCCCCGTCACCGACGCCGACCTGCGCGGCCAGTGGTCGATCGTGTTCTTCTACCCGGCCGACTTCACGTTCGTCTGCCCCACCGAACTCGGCGACCTGGCCGACCACTACGACGAACTGCAGGCGATGGGCGTGGAGGTGCACTCGGTGTCGACTGACACCCACTTCACCCACAAGGCCTGGCACGACTCGTCCGACACGATCGGGAAGATCCGCTACGCAATGATCGGCGACCCGGCCGGCGTGGTCACCACCAACTTCGGCGTGATGCGCGAGGGCCAGGGTCTGGCCGACCGCGGCACGTTCGTGATCGACCCCGACGGCGTCATCCAGGTGATGGAAGTGACCGCCGAGGGCGTGGGCCGCAACGCCGCCGAACTGGTGCGCAAGGTGAAGGCCGCCCAGTACGTGCGCAACCACCCCGGCGAGGTGTGCCCCGCCAAGTGGGAGCAGGGCGCCGAGACGCTGGCCCCGTCGCTCGACCTGGTCGGGAAGATCTGATCGCCGTGCTCGACACCGCCATCACCACCCAGCTGCGGGGGCACTTCGCCAAGATCGTGCACCCGGTGCGCCTGGTCGCCGCGCTCGACGACTCGGCCACCTCGGCCGAGTTGCGCGGTCTGCTCGACGAACTCGCCGCGCTGAGCGATCGCATCACGGTCGCAGTCGCCGAACCGGCGGCGACCGACGACGTCAGGCGCCCCTCGTTCGCCATCGAGCGGGTGGGCACCGACATCGCCGTGCGCTTCGCCGGTGTGCCGCTCGGCCACGAGTTCACGTCGCTCGTGCTGGCCCTGTTGCAGGTGGGTGGCCATCCGTCCACTGAGTCGGCCGACCTGATCGACCAGATCCGGTCACTCGACGGCGAGTACGTCTTCGAGACCTACTACTCGCTGTCGTGCCAGAACTGCCCCGATGTGGTGCAGGCACTGAACCTGATGAGCGTGCTGAACCCGCGGGTGCGTCACGTCGCCATCGACGGCGCAGTGTTCCAGCACGAGGTGGAGGAGCGCCAGGTGATGGCGGTGCCGAGCGTGTTCCTGAACGGCCAGCCGTTCGCCCAGGGGAGGATGAGCCTCGAACAGATCGTCGCCCGGCTCGACACCGGAGCCGCTGCTCGTGCTGCCGCGGCGATCGACGCCAAGGACGCCTTCGACGTGCTCGTCGTCGGGGGTGGCCCGGCCGGTGCAGCGGCTGCCGTGTACGCGGCCCGCAAGGGCATCCGCACCGGTGTGGCCGCCGAACGGTTCGGCGGGCAGGTGCTCGACACGATGAGCATCGAGAACCTCATCTCCGTGCCGCACACCGAGGGGCCACGTCTCGCCGCCGCCCTCGAACAGCACGTGCATGAGTACGACGTCGACGTGATGAACCTGCAGCGCGCGGTGGCGCTGCAACCCGCCGCCGAGCCCGGTGGCCTGGCGACGGTGCGCCTGGAGAGTGGCGCGACGTTGCAGGCCCGCACCGTGGTGCTCAGCACCGGCGCCCGTTGGCGCACGCTCGGTGTGCCGGGCGAAGAGCAGTACCGCAACAAGGGCGTCACGTTCTGCCCCCACTGCGACGGCCCGCTGTTCCGCGGCAAAGCCGTCGCCGTCGTGGGCGGCGGCAACTCGGGTGTGGAAGCGGCCATCGACCTGGCCGGTCTGGTGCACCACGTCACCCTGCTCGAGTTCGACGACCGTTTGCGTGCCGACGAGGTGCTGCAGCGCACGCTGCGTTCGCTGCCCAATGTCACGGTCGTCACCGGTGCCCGCACCACCGAGGTGCTGGGCGACGGCAGCAAGGTGACGGGCCTCGTGTACGTCGAGCGGGCCACCGACGCGTCGCACACCGTGCCGCTCGACGGTGTGTTCGTGCAGATCGGGCTGCTGCCCAACACCGACTGGCTGCGCGGCACGGTGGAGCTGAGCGACCGCGGCGAAGTGATCATCGACGACCGCGGCCGCACCTCGGTGCCGGGTGTGTTCGCCGCCGGCGACTGCACCACCGTGCCGTACAAGCAGATCGTCATCGCGCTCGGTGCCGGTTCGACTGCCGCCCTCAGCGCCTTCGATCACCTCATCCGCACCGCGGCCCTCGAACCGGCACTGGCCGGCGCCTAGGGTTCGCCCCGATGAACCTGCGCGATCTGCAGTACCTGGTGGCGGTGGCCGACCACCGCCACTTCGGCAAGGCGGCCGAGGCCTGCTACGTCAGCCAGCCGACACTGAGCGCGCAGATCAAGAAGCTCGAGCGCGAGCTGGGGGTGGAGTTGTTCGAGCGCCACCCCCGGCAGGTGCTGCTCACCGAGGCGGGCGCACAGATCGTCGATCGTGCCCGCGGCATGCTCAGCACCGCCGCCGACATCGACGACATCGCCCGGCGGGCCACTGATCCCGAGTCGGGCACCATCCGACTCGGCCTCATCCCCACTCTCGCTCCGTATCTGCTGGCCCATGTCGTGGCGCCGCTACGGCAGCGCTTCCCTCACCTCGAACTGTTGCTGGTCGAGGACAAGACCGAGGTGCTGCACCAGCACCTTCGTGAAGGCCGCCTCGACGCAGCGGTGCTGGCACTACCCCTCAGCGATGATCAGCTCCATGAAGAGTTCCTCTTCGCCGAACAGTTCGTGTTGGCTGTGCCGAGCGATCATGCGCTGGGGGCTCGCACCGAGGTGGGCACCGACGTGCTGGCCGGCGAGCCGGTGCTGTTGCTGGAGGAAGGGCACTGCCTGCGCGATCAGGCACTGAGCGTGTGCCATCTCGCCGGTGCGGCCGAGCGCAGCGACTTCCGGGCCACCAGCCTCGAGACGCTGCGTCAGATGGTGGCTGCCGGCGTGGGCGTCACCCTGCTGCCCGAACTGGCCGTGGCGTCGCCCGTTGCACCCGCGGCCCATCTGGCGGTGGTGCCTTTCACCGCCCCGGTGCCCCAGCGTGAAGTAGGGATGGTGTGGCGCCGCAGCACGGTGAACGGGCCGCTGTTCGTGGAGATCGGCCGGGTGATGCGCCAGGCCGTGCTACCCGTACTCGAAGTGATACATCGCGCTCGCAGCGCCTGAGTATCCAGCGATTGCTCGCCGGGCACGCCCTACGCTCGCCCCGTGAACACCGACGAACAACGCCTGGCCCGATGGAAAGATCGGATGAGCCCGGTGATGATGGTGGCCACGCTGTTGCCCATCGCTGTCGGGCTCACCGAGCGCGGCCAGAGCGGTCATGCGGTGTGGATCGACATCACGTCGTGGCTCGTCTTCCTGGTCGACTTCATCGTCCACCTGCAGTTGCGGCGCAACTTCCTGCGCACCAAGGCGGGCATCTTCGACCTCGTCATCGTCGTGCTCACGGTGCCGTGGTATCTCATCCCGGGCCTCGGTGCGGGGCGACTGCTCAGCCTCGCCCGCCTCGGCCGACTGCTGCGGGTGTTCGTCGTATCGAATCACAGCAAGAAGATGCAGGAGTTGGGCCAGCGCCTCGGCAAGGCGGCGCTGTACAGCGGTGTGCTCGTCCTGGTGTGCGCGATCGTGGTGAAGGCGGTCGAACCGGCGGAGTCGGGCTACGCCACCTTCGGCGATGCGATCTGGTGGGCGATCGTCACCTTCACCACGGTCGGCTACGGCGATCTGTACCCGGTTACGCCTGGCGGCCGGACGGCCGGCATCATGCTGATGCTCGGCGGTGTCGCCCTGATCGGCAGTCTCGCCGCCTCGCTCGGTTCGTTCTTCAACTCGGGCGGCACCCTGGCGGGTGACGGCGCCCCTGAGGAAGAGGTCGATGCCGAGCCCGATGACCGCGACGAGTTGCTCGCCGAGATCCGCGCGCTGCGAGCCGAGATGGCCGAGATCCGTCGCGTTCTCGACGACTCGCCGCCGACCGCCTCGTAGCGGCCCCGTCGCCCCGGGTCAGGTGAGTTGCTTGGCCAGGCGCAACGTGCCCACCCGGTGCGGTTCGGCCAGCGCGGCCAACGCCAGGTCGAACTCGGGCAGTCCGAACACATCGCCGTCGTCGGTGATCATCACGAACCGGTCGAGCGACGCCAGGAAGGTGCGGTCGTGGCTGACGGCCACCACCGTGCCCTCGAACCCGTCGAGCGCCTGTTCGAGCGCCTCGCTCGACTCGATGTCGAGGTTGTCGGTGGGCTCATCGAGCAGCAGCACGTTGTGGCCCTCCAACTCGAGGCAGAGGATCTCGAGGCGTGCCTTCTGCCCGCCCGACAACGTCTGGAACTCCTGGCGGGCGTTCAGCCGCAGCCCGTAGCGAGCCAGCGATTGCATTGCCTTCATCTCGTCGTACACGCGCTCGCGCACGATGTCGATGCACTCGCGGCCGAGGAAGTCGGGTCGGTCGTTCACCTGCGTGAACACGCCCACCGACGTGCGCGGTCCGAACGTGATGGTGCCGTGATCGGGCGTCGACTCGCCCGACAGGGCACGCAGCAGATGGCTCTTGCCGGTGCCGTTGGGGCCGATCAGCCCGACGCGCTCGCCGTGGTGGACCTCGTCGGAGAACGGCAGGAACAGATCGCCGATGCCCACCTGCTCGAGCTTGGCCACGCGGCGAGCGGCGTCGGCGCCGCGCAGGCGCACGTGGATCTGCTGGTCGGCCACCGGAGGCGGCGGCGGGCCGGCGGCGACGAACTTCTCCCAGCGGGTCTCGGCCGCGTTGGCCTTGGTGGCGTTCTTGAAGTTCTGTGCAGCGCGCACCTTCATCGTCTTCATGTGTTGGAACAAGCGCCGCTCCTCGTCGTTCCACCGCTTCAGGTCGTCGCCCATCAGTTCCTGGCGCTTGGCCCGCGCCTCGGGGAAGGTGACGTACGAGCCACCGTGCACCCAGCAGCCCGAGCCTTCGACGACGATGATCTTGGTGGCCACCCGCTCGAGCAGGGTGCGGTCGTGACTGACCATCAGAATGGTCGACCGCGAGGTACGGATCTGCTCCTCGAGCCAGTGCCGGGTGGGGATGTCGAGGTAGTTGTCGGGTTCGTCGAGCAGCA
>JBAXSU010000129.1:0-9897 GCA_037130535.1 Actinomycetota bacterium | reverse complement strand
CCTGCCCACCGACAGCCAGGCCCGGCTCACCCCCGCCGAGTTGGAGCAGTTGCTCACCATCCACATGCGCTGGCTGCACGCCAAGGGTCTGCAGCCCACCAACGTGGTCGATCGCCGGCAGGACATCGCTGAACTGGTGATCGTGGGCGAGAACGATCTCACTGCGTATCTGCTGGCCGAGGCCGAGCAGGCTGGCATCGAGATCCTCGATGATGTCGATGTGGTGAATGTGGTCGACGCCCACCTGGCCTATTTCGAAGCCATCGGCGCCGTCGGCCCCAAGGCCCTCGACCTCTAACCCCCGCTCGCCTGGCTGGGCCGTCGCGGTGAGCGGGTTGCGCACGGGCTGCGCATGTTGCTCATCGCGCCGGGTGCCGGACCGTGTGCGGTGAGCGGGTTGCGCAGCAGGTGCGCATGTTGCTCATCGCACTGGGCGGCGGGCGGCCGCCGGCGGGGCCGGGGTCAGATCATCATGTTGAGGCTGTCGAGGCAGCGGCCGGCCAACTCGGTGTCGCCCTCGAGCGTGACCCACTCGCGCAACTCCGAACCGGGGCGGCGGCCGAGGGCGAGGCAGGCGAACGTGTCGCTGTCCATGCTGAGTGTGGCGACGGGTGCGTTGGTGGGGGTATCGACCTGTGTGGCCCGGCCCTCGCGCACCTCGTAGGTGAGGGTGCGCTCGATCGGGCCGGTGAGCACGAACCGCACCGCGTCGCCCTCGGGCGTGCCGGCCCGCTTGCCCACCACGATGGGCAGTGTGCGGATGAGGCGGTCGATGGTGTGCGCCGCGCTGGCCGAACCCGAGTTTCCGGGGATGCCCAGCGCGTGACGCATGTCTTGTTCGTGCGCCCAGCAGTCGAGCACGCGGATGTGCAGGAAGTCGGCGCGGGTGCCGGGCCCGGTGGGGGTCATCGCCGGCACGGCGAAGTAGTCGTCGTCGGCCGAGCGCAAGGTGGCGAGGCGCTGGGCGACGATGTCGTTCCACTCTGCCAGCACGTCGGCGCCGGGCAGGGCGCGGCGGGCATCGACCTCGTGTTCGTTGGCCTCGCCGATGGGGTTACGGGTGTGCTCGAGCGCCGTGGTGCGGTGTTCGGTGGAGGGCAGCCCCTGCAGCGCCCGCTCGGTGCCGATGAGGTGCGACAGGTTGTCCTGCACCGTCCACCGCGGCAGCACGGTGGGCGTCTTCCACTGTGCTTCGGTGAGCCCGGCGCACAGGTCGCTCAGCGAGCGCCAGATCTGCTCGAGTTTGTCGATGGTGTCGGTGGGGATGGCCATGCGCGTGACCGTAGCGAAGCGGTGAACCATGCATCGCACCGGCCTCGCCCGGTAACGTCGTCGTCCATGGAACGGCCGTCTCGCTTCGAACACACTCGCTTCCTGGGCGACAAGCGCACGCAGCTCGTGTACGACCTCGACACATGGACCGATGCGGCGGTGATCGACGAGATCGTCGAGGCCGAGGTGGGGTTGTGCTTCGGCCCCGACACGTTGGCCGAGGCCCGCAACCGGGGCTATACGTTGGCCACGCCGGGGGCGAAGCGGCGGCATCGCGCGCCGCGAGCCTGACCACTCGGTGAACGGCGCTTTCACCTCGGGCGGGCTGCAGCTGGCCCGGTACCTGGCGGTGCCGGCCGGCCGGAACGACGGGCTGCCCGGTGTGATCGTCTGCCACGGGTTCCCCATCGGCCCGCTCGACGCGCGCCAGAGCGGACTCACGTTTCCCGAGCTGATCGACCGCATCGCCAACGAACAGCGGTGGGCGGCGATGATGTTCAACTTCCGCGGGTGTGGAACCAGCGAGGGCGACTTCTCGCTGCAGGGCTGGGTCGACGACTTGCGCGCCGCGATCGATCACCTCATTGCCGAGGCGGCGCCCACGGGCGTGTGGCTGGTGGGCACCAATACGGGCGGGGCGCTGACGGTGTGCGCCGCAGCCGACGACCCGCGCATCCGCGGCCTGGCGCTGCTGGGACCGCGTGCCGACTTCGACGACTGGGCGGGACAACCACGCCGCTTCCTCGAGCACGCCCGCGAGATCGGTGCGGTGCGCACACCCGGGTTCCCGCGGCAGTTCGACGAATGGTCGCGCGAGTTCCGGCGATTCCGTCCACTCGATGCGGCGCGCCGGTTCGCGCCGCGGCCGATGCTGGTGATGCACGGTGCCGACGACGAGAGCGTGCCCGTCTCCGATTCGCGCCGCCTGGCCGATGCTCACGGCAGCGCTGAACTGCGCGTGTTCGACGGTGCCGGCCACCGACTGCGTCTCGATCCGCGGGCCCTTGCTGTGCTGCTCGGCTGGCTCGACCGCCAGAAGTCGCTGATGCGCTGACGGGCTGGGCCCGGCTCAGTCGGCCCAGGCTCAGTCGGCCCGGTCGTAGCCGTCGAGGTGCGTGCTGTGCCAGTGCCAGGCGCTGGCGATGATGTCGTCGAGGCCGTGCCGGGCGGTCCAGCCGAGGGTGGCGTTGATGCGGGTGGGGTCGGCGTAGGTGGCGACGGCATCGCCGGCGCGGCGCTCGACGAGTTCGTAGGGCACGGCCTGGCCGCTGATGCGTTCGGTGGCACGGATGACGTCGAGCACGCTGCTGCCCACGCCGGTACCCACGTTGAGCGAGATGGTGTCGCCACCGTCGGCGAGGTAGGCGAGTGCCTTGATGTGCGCGTCGGCCAGGTCGTCGACATGGATGTAGTCGCGGATGCAGGTGCCGTCGGGGGTGGGGTAGTCGGCGCCGAACACCTGCACCGGTGGGCGGCGGCCAAGGGTGGCCTTCATCACCACCGGCACGAGGTTGATCGAGTACGTCCAGTCCTCGCCGATGCGTGCGTCGGTGCTGGCACCCGCAGCGTTGAAGTAGCGCAGGCTCACCGACCGTAGGCCGTGGGTGACGCCGTACCAGCCGAGGATCTTTTCGACCATCGCCTTCGACTCGGCGTAGACGCTCTCGGGGTTGATGGGTGCGTCTTCGGTGACGGGCACGACGGCTGGGGTGCCATTGACCGAGCAACTCGACGAGAACACGATCTGCTTCACGTCGGCGGCGAGCAGCGCCTCGACCAGCTCGACGGTGCCGGCCACGTTGTTGCGCCAGTACTTCTCGGGGTGCTGCATCGATTCGCCGACGCTCTTGTAAGCGGCGAAGTGCACCACCTGGGTGACGCCGTGTTCGCGGCACACCTGCTGCACCAGATCGCGGTCGCGGATGTCGCCCACGACGAGTTCGGCACCGAGCAGCGCGGCGCGGTGGCCGAGCTCCATGGAGTCGAGCACGACCAGCGGTCGGCCCTGTTCGCGCAGCATGCGCACGGTGTGCGAACCGATGTAGCCGGCACCGCCGGTGACGAGAATGGTCATGGGTCGATCAGATTCCAGGGGAGACGGGCCGACACGTCGTCGGCGCTGAGGTGGAGCAGGGCCGAACGCTCGGCCGTCGAATAGACGGTCCGGAGTTCGTCGAGCGCGAGCCAGGTGACCGTGCGGGTTTCGGGAGCGATGAGCAGCACCTCGTCGACACGGTGGCGGGCGTAGAACGGCAACTTGGACAGCGTCTCGTCGTTCGGCGAGAGCACCTCGATCACCAATCGGGCGGTGGGTACGAATGCCTCGGTGGGGAGTGTGTCGACGTAGCCGGCATCGGGGATGCGGTAGTCGGTTGGTGTGCCGATGTTGAACTCGCCGAGCGGTACCAAGCCCTGCGCCTCGGCCCGTTCGTCGAGGAGGCGTTCGGCGTAGCGCAGCAGAAAGCTGTGCCGTGGATGGGGTGCTGCGTTCACGTGGTACCGCCCGTCCCAGATCTCGTCGAATCGGTCGAGGCCGAGGCGGTGCCGTTCGGCGATCTGGTCGGGGGTGGCGACCACGGACATGTGACTGATCCTACCGAACGGGTGTGGAGTCGTTCGGCGGCCGTTCGGCCTGTCGGCTCAGCCGAGCGACTCGTGGGTGCGGAAGTGGGCGATCATGCGGGCGAGGCCGTCGCGCAGCGCGACGGTGGGTTCCCAGCCGTAGGTGGAGTTGATCAGGGTGATGTCGGGCTGGCGTTGCAGCGGGTCGCCCTCGCGCTCGGGGGGCAGCGGCACCGTGACGATGGTGCTTGTCGATCCGGTGAGTTCGATCACGTGCTCGGCAAGTTCGCGCATGGTGAACTCGCCGGGGTGGCCGACGTTGACGGGTCCGGTGAGGTGGCCGTCGAGCACTGCGAGTAGGCCGCGCACCTCGTCGCTGACGTGCACGAAGCTGCGCGTCTGGGTGCCGTCGCCGTGCAGCGTGATCGGCTGGCCGTTCAGGGCCTGCACGATGAACGTGTTCACCACCCGGCCGTCGTCGGGCCGCATGCGTTCGCCGTAGGTGTTGAAGATGCGCACGATGCGCACGTCGAGGCCGTGCCAGCGGTGGTAGGCCATGGTGATGGCCTCGCTGAATCGCTTGGCTTCGTCGTAGCAGCTGCGTGGGCCGATGCAGCTGACGTTGCCCAGGTAGGTCTCGGGCTGGGGGTGCACGAGCGGGTCGCCGTACACCTCGCTGGTGGAGGTGAGGAAGAAGCGGGCCCGCTGGGCGACGGCGAAGTCGAGCAGGTTGCGGGTGCCGGTGGAGCCGACGGCAAGGATCTCGAGCGGCATGCTGGCGAAGTCGAGCGGCGACGCGGGGCTGGCGAGGTCGAGCACGGTGTCGTAACGGCCGTCGGTGATGGCCGCGGGCAGTGGCCTGGTGATGTCGTGCTCGATCACCGTGCAGCGAGGGTGGTCGGCGAGGTGGGCGATGTTGCTGCGGCGGCCGGTGCAGAAGTTGTCGACGATGGTGACGGTGTCGCCGCGCTCGAGCAGTGCATCGACCATGTGCGAACCGATGAAGCCGCCGCCGCCGGCCACCAGGTGGTGGGCCATCAGCGGCCGATGCCCTGGTGGATGAAGCCGGCTCGCTGCCAGTCGTTGCGGTCGAGCAGGTTGCGGCCGTCGACCACGCGGCGGGCACGCATCACGGTGGCCACCTTGCGCGCTTCGATCCAGCGGAACTCGTCCCATTCGGTGAGCACGGCCAGCACGTCGGCTTCTTCGACCGCTTCGTACGGGCTGCTGCAGATGGTGATACCGGCCGGCACGCCAGGCCGCATGTCGGTGACCGTGGGGTCGTAGGCCCGGATGGTGGCCCCGGTGGACAGGAGCCGGTTGATGATGGCAACCGCGGGCGAGTCGCGCAGGTCGTCGGTGCGGGCCTTGAAGGTGAGGCCCCACACGGCGACGGTCTTGCCCTCCAGCGGGGCACCGGCGGCCGCGCTGATCTTCTCGGCCACGCGATCGAGCTGTTCCTCGTTCACGGTGATGACGCCGGCGAGAAGGTCGAAGCGGTACCCCGCCTCGTTGGCGATCTTCAGCAACGCCCGCGAATCTTTCGGAAAACAGGAACCGCCCCAGCCGGGGCCGGGGCGGAGGAACTCGGTGCCGATGCGCTTGTCGTAGCCCATGCCGACGACGACGTCGTTCACGTCGGCGCCCACGCCCTCGCAGATGGCGGCGATGGCGTTGATGAAGCTGAGCTTGGTGGCGAGGAAGGCATTGGCGGCGTACTTGATGGTCTCGGCCGATGCCGGGTCGGTGACGATGATCTGAGCGCGCACCTTGTCGTACAACGAGCCGACGGCGATGGCGGCGGCGCGGTCGTCGGCGCCGACCACGACCCGGTCGGGGTTCAGGAAGTCTTCGACGGCCGAGCCTTCGCGGAGGAACTCGGGGTTGCTCACCACCCGCACGTCGGGGCGCTTCATCACGCGCTCGACCACTTTGGTGCTGCCGACGGGAACGGTGGACTTGTTCACGACGATGGCTTCGTACGGCAGCACAGGGGCGATCTCGGCAGCGGCGGTCTCGACGTAGCTGAGGTCGGCCGAGCCGTCGTCGCCCTGAGGGGTGGGCACGCAGAGGAAGGCGATCTCGCAGTCGGCGACGGCGTTGGCCGCACCGAGCACGAAGCGGAGGTTGCCGTTGCGCAGGCCGTCGGCGACGAGTTCGTCGAGGCGGTGTTCGACGATGGATACCTCGCCGCGGTTGAGTCGTTCGACCTTGTTGGGGTCGATGTCGGCACACACCACCTCGTGCCCGAGGTGGGCGAAACAGGCTCCGGTGGTGAGGCCGACATAGCCGGTCCCGATGATTGCGATGCGAGTCACGAAGGAGAACGTTATCGGCGGGCTACGAACGGCAAGGAGAGTGCCGCTCAGTCGGGCGATGGCACCGTCGCCGGCGCGCGCTGTGTGCGGTTGAGCATCAGGGCGCACATCGCTGCGACCAACACGATGTTGAGGGCGATGAGGAGCAGCGGGGCCACCGCAGGGCGCCAGGGCAGCTCGCCGGCGAGCCACCAGGTGCCGTCGGCGCCGACGGTGAAGCGACGCAGCGCTTGCCAGAAGCCGGCCACCTCGGCCACGGCGAACACGGTGCACGCTCCCCAGCGCAGCAAGGTGGCGGTGCGGGCGGGGAGGTGCGGGTCGGGAGAATCACTGATCACGCGGTGCCAGGCGAGCATGCCGATCGGGCCGAGCGCGGCGAACAGTGGCAGCGAGTAGCGCCCCTGCCAGATCAGGCCGGCGCGCGAGCCGGCGAACGCATTGATGGCGAGGGGCGTGGCGACGAGGGCGACGGCCACGACAGCGGTGGCCAACTGCAGCCGCCGGTTGCCCGAGCGCACCACACCGACGACGACCACCAGGGTGAACATCACGAACAGGGCGTAGACGATCCAGGGCAGGTCAGTGTCGAGCCAGCCGAGCACACCGATCATCTGCTGGGCGAGTTCAGGTAGCCGTCGGGCGGTGGTCGTCACGATGTCGGCGACGCTCATCGAGGTGGCGCCCACGGCCTCGTCCACCTGCACCCGGGCGTACGACGTCCACCACGCCAGCAGTGCCAGTGCGGGGGCGATGCAGGCGGCGGCCGCACCGAGGAAACGTCGGTTGACGAAGCGACGGATCCCCTGGGTGCCGATGAGCGCGATCACCACGAGCAGACCGACGACGGCCCAGATGGCCGAGGCGAATCGCGACAGCAGCGCGATGGCCAACGTCGCGCCTACGAGCACGCCACCGAACGCGGCGTGGGCGCGGGGATGGTCGAGGTGCAAGCACAGCGTCCACAGGAACACGAACAGGGCGACCTCGAATGCGTTCGGGTTCACCGTGCCGGCCAGGAACATCGTCATCGGGGTGAACCCGATCAGCAGCAGCGGTGTGAGGTGGCCGGCTTGGCTGCGTCGGGCCACAACGAACGCGGCAGCGATGGCCGCTGCGCAGAGGGCTGCGGCCACCATGCGGTAGGTGCGCTGACTGGTGTCGTGCTGCACGACGCGCGGCGGGATGCCGACGGCGGCGTACCAGAACGGTGGGTAGACGGCGGCCGACGACATCGGCAGGCCGTCGGGTTCGGTGGCGCACGACGCAGGGACGTCGGGCTTGCCGAAGTAGCAGTTGAGGTTGGTCACGTACAGCTCGGGGGGCAGGTCGAACAGGCGGATGTTGGGTGAAAAGCCTTCGACGGCGTCGCCGACGAGTTCGCCGTGCGCGCTCGCGTACGCCTTGAACAGGTGTGCCGGTTCGTCGGGCGAGGTGAACAGCGGCATCGCCACGGCCCAGGTGCCGAACAGGCCGAGCAGCACGGCGAACATCGTCAGAGCCCAGGCCCGGCCCGGGCGGTGGTCGCAGGGTTCGGGCTGGTCGACGGGTCGAGGATCGCTCGGGGTGAACGACGTGTCGTTCATCGGTCCGTGCCGGTATCGGCCCGCCGTGGGGGTAGGTCGAACGAGGTGCCGGTGAGCAGCACGGTGCAGGCCCGCACCATCGCCCGGAACGATGCAGCGCGCCCGGCCGAGGGTTGGCCACCCTGGCGGGGCCGCATCACCGCGGGCACCTCGCCGATGCGATACCCGCGTCGGGTGGCGACCAGCAACGCTTCGAAGGTGTCGCCGAGATAGTGGTGGGGGAAGTTGTGGGCGAGGGCGTCGAGCAGCGGGGTGCGGATGGCGCGCAGGCCCGAGGTGGGGTCGGTCGTGCGGGTGTCGCCGGCGGTGGCGATCACCCGGGCGAGCAGTGCGATGGCCGCCCGCCGCGAGCGCGACACGGGGTAGCCGTTCGGTTGCAGGAAGCGACTGCCCACCACCATGTCGAGGTCGCGCTGGCGCAGTTCGTGCAGCAGCGCGTCGATGGCTGCGGCGGGGTGCTGGCCGTCGGCGTCGACCTGCACAACGGTGCGATAACCGTGGTCGCAGGCGTAGCGGAACCCTGTGCGCAGCGCGCCCCCCACGCCCAGGTTGATGGGCAGGTACACCACGCGGGCACCGGCGGCACGGGCGAGGGCGGCGGTGTCGTCGGTGCTGCCGTCGTCGACCACCAGGCAGTCGTGGCCGGCCGCGAGCACGTCGGCCACCACGGCGGCGATGCAGGCGCGCTCGTTGTAGGCGGGCACGACGACGAGCACCCCACCGGTGTCGAGGCCGGGGGTGCCGCCGGGTTCAGTGGTCACGCTGTTCGAGTTCTTCGAGGCGGCGGGCTAGCAGCGCGTGCGCCTCGGCGGTGGTGCGGAGGCGTTCTTGCAGTTGCGACACGCTGATCGACAGTTGCACGGTGATGGCGAGCAGCAGCACCGACGAGATGGTGAGCAGCACGGCGGTGGGTGTCATGTTGGCGAGGCGGCCGAGCCGGCCGACGAACGGCATCAGTACTGCGGCCGCAGCGATCAGCAAGCCCACGCCCAGCCAGCCGAGTGCGTAGCGGGTGGTGAGCAGTCGGCGCCGGGCGAGGCGCAGGATGAACAGGAGGATCACCAGGCCTCCGATGGCCAGGACGAGGGCCTGCTTGGCGGTGGTCGACATGGTGAGCGAGCGTAGGGCACCGCCCCACCCCGAGCGTGGCGACTGCCTTCTCCGGCTCGCCGGTGGTGACGACGGTGCGCGGGATAGCGTCGCTGCGACATGGGTCGGCCGAGAGAAGCCTCACTGCGGTGCATGGTGGTCGTGCCGTTCTACGCCGATGTGCCGCTGCTGCGGACGGCGCTCGACAGCCTGTTGGCGCAGACCGACGCCGACTGGGTGGGTGTGGTGATCGACGATTCGCCGCTCGACGCGGGCCTGGCGATCGAGGTGGCGCAGTTGGTCGACGGGGTGGCCGATGTGCGTCTCACCAGGTTGCGCAACGAACGCAACCTCGGGGTGGCACCGACGTTCAACCGGGCGTTCGACGTGGCTGCCGAACGTGCGGTCGACATCGTGACGATCTTCCATGCCGACGATGTGCTCGAGCCCGACTACGTGGCGACGCTACGGGCCGCGCATGCGCAGTTTCCCGATGCAGCCTGTGTGGCGCCGAATGCAACGGTGATCGACGCCGCGGGCAGGCCCGTGCGGCCGCTGCCCGACCGGGTGAAGCAGTGGCTGTGGCCGCGGCGGCGCACCGAGTTGGCGGGCGAGCGGGGGTTGGCGCTGTTGTTGCGCGGCCAGTTCCTGTACTGCCCGGCCGTGTCGTATCGCATGACCGCGGTGCGGGCGCAGGTGGTGCCGAGGTGGAGCGAGCGGTGGGGGCAGGTGATGGACCTCGAGTTGTATGCCCGCACGGTGTTGGCGGGTGGGTCGATCGCGCTCGAGCGCCGGCCGGTGTATCGGTATCGGCGGCATGCGGGCACCACCACCGAGCGCAATTCGGCCGGTTTGGTGCGCACCGAGGAGGAGACGGCGCTGTGCAAGGCGTTGGCGGCCGAGGCAACCCGCAAGGGTTGGTATCGCGCCGCGCGGGCAGGCCGGCGCCGCGTCACCGTGCGGGCCCAGGCCTTGGTGCGTCTGCCGGCCCTGCTGCGTGCCCGGCGCTGGGCAGATGCCCGCCGTCTGGCTCGCCTCGCCCTTGCACCGTGAGCAGCCCCGGCCTCGCCCCG
>JBAXSU010000128.1:0-10071 GCA_037130535.1 Actinomycetota bacterium | reverse complement strand
CGCTCGAACGATCAGCGGTGCAGTTCTTCCGGCAGGCTGACCGACCGGAAGCGACGCAGCCGCAGGCTGTTGCTCACCACGAACACCGAACTGAACGCCATGGCCGCGCTGGCCACCACGGGTGACAGCAGTCCGGTGGCAGCCAGCGGGATGGCAGCCACGTTGTAGGCGAAGGCCCAGAACAGGTTGCCCTTGATGGTGGCGAGCGTGCGTCGGCTGAGCCGGACCGCATCGACGACCGCGGGGATCTCGGCCCGCATCACGGTGAGGTCACTCGCCTCGATCGCCACATCGGTGCCCGTGCCCATTGCGATGCCGAGATCGGCCTGCGCCAGTGCAGCGGCGTCGTTCACCCCATCGCCCACCATCGCCACCACTCGGCCCTGCGCCTGCAACTCGCGCACGACAGCAACCTTGCCGGCGGGCAACACACCGGCCACCACATCGGCCGGGTCGATGCCCACCTCGGCCGCAACGGCGGCGGCGATGGCCTCGTTGTCGCCGGTGAGCAGCACCGGACGCAGGCCCAGGTCGCGCAGTGCGGCGATACCGCTGCGACTGCTGGGCTTCACGGTGTCGGCCAGTGCCAGGCGCCCAGCGACCCGGCCGTCGATCACCACCTCCACGACCGTGGCCGCGGCGCCTGTCGGCACTGCTGCGGTGGCTGCGGCGGGGCCGGCGCGCCGAACGCTCACCTCGACGGGCCGATCGTCGAGCACCACGGTGCCGCGAGCACCAACACCGGGTTCGTTGCGGAAGTCGGCAACGGACGGAAGGTGAATACCGGCGGTGCGGGCGTGGGCCACGATGGCCCGGGCGATCGGGTGCTCGCTGGCTACCTCGACGGCCGCGGCAGCACGCAACACGTCCGACTCCGCAAGCGGCGGCACCGGCTCGACCGCCACCACGGCCATCGCGCCGGTGGTGATGGTGCCGGTCTTGTCGAGCAACACCGTGTCGACGGTACGGGTGCTCTCGAGCACCTCGGGACCACGGATGAGCACCCCCATCTGCGCGCCGCGGCCGGTGCCCACCAACAGGGCGGTGGGGGTGGCCAAACCGAGTGCACAGGGGCAGGCGATGATGAGCACCGCCATCGCCGGACCCATCGCGTCGCTGAACGAACCGGTGCGAGCGAACCAGAACCCGAGGGTGGTCACCGCCAGCGCCACCACCACGGGCACGAACACCCCGGCCACCCGGTCGGCCAGTCGCTGCACCGGCGCCTTGCCGCTCTGGGCATCGGCGACGAGTCGCGCCATCTGCGCCAGGGTGGTGTCGGCACCCACGCGGGTGGCGCGCACCAGCAGGCGACCGTTGGTGTTGATGGTGGCCCCGGTGATCGCATCGCCCGGGGCCACGTCGCGCGGCATGCTCTCGCCGGTGACGAGTGAGGTATCGATGCCGGCCGTACCCTCCTCGACCACACCGTCGGTGGCGATGCGCTCGCCGGGGCGCACGACGAAGCGGTCGCCCACGCGCAGGTCGGCTGCAGGAACCCGCCGCTCGGCGCCCGACGCATCGACCACCACGGCCTCGAACGCACCCCGGTCGAGCAGGGCGCGCAGCGCGCTGCCGGCCCGGCGCTTCGAGCGCGACTCGAACCACCGGCCGGCGAGGATGAGCGCCACGGTGGTGGACGCCACCTCGAGGTACAGGTGGTGGTCGCCGCCCACGCTGCCGAGCAGCGACATGCTCATCGTCATCGCGTTGTCGCCGGCCGATGTGAAGAACAAGGCGTAGGTGCTCCACAGGTAGGCGGCGGCCACACCGAGCGACACGAGGGTGTCCATCGTGGCCTCGGCCTGACGGAGGTTCTTCCAGGCAGCCCGGTGGAACGGCCAGGCCGCCCAGGTGGCCACGGGCGAGGCGAGCGCGAACGCCAGCCACTGCCAGTTGCGGAACTGCAGGGCAGGCACCATCGACAGCAGCAGCACGGGCCCGCCGAGAACGGCAGCAACGACGAGTCGCTGCAGAAGCGGGTCGTGGGTGGCGTCGGGCTCGTCGGCAGCGGCGACCGTTCCTGCCGGAGCGGGCACGACGGCCCCGTAGCCGATCGACTCGACGGCCGCGACGAGATCGGTGGGCGCCACGCGCGTCGGGTCGAACTCGACCCGGGCGGTCTCGGTGGCGTAGTTCACCGATGCCAGCACGCCGTCGATCTTGTTGAGCCGGCGCTCGATGCGGTTGGCACAGGCGGCACACGTCATACCGGTGACCTCGAGGTCGAGGCGGTCGAGGTGGTCGACGAGTGAGGGCACCGCAGGCTCGCTCACGGTGCGACCACGGTGAAGGGGGCGGTGACCAACTGGCCGTCGGCGAGGAACTGGAGGAACAGTCGGTAGGTGCCGGGGCCGGGCAGCGAACCACTGAAGCGGTAGTCGCCGGCGACGTTGTTGGCCGGATGGAGGTGGGCGTACGCGAGGTCGCCCTCGCGGAACGCCACCAGGTGGGCCGACTGCCCGTACCACGGCTGCAGCGAGTCGCTCGGGGTGACGGTGAACCACAACCCCTCGCGGGTGATGGTGAGTCGGTCGACGGTGGCGACGTTGCTGGGCGGCGGCACCGCCACCGGTGCGGCCTCACCGCCGACGAGCAGATCGATACCCATCACCAGCACACCGCCGCTCGAGGGTTCGGTCTCCAGCACGGCACGCCAGGCGCCGGCCTCGATCGGGCGGTCGAGCGTGACGGCCCACACCCCATCGGGGCTGAGCACCGGGTGGAGGTGCTGGAAGCCCTGCAGATCGCGGCGCACCACCAGCAGGTGCCCCAGCGCGCCGTGGACCTCGGTGAAGTCGACCACAGGCACACCGGCCCGGTCGACGCGCAGGGCGATGGATGTGTCGGTGCGGTCGACCACCACGAGCCGGTAGTCGCCCACCGTGCTCGACAGACCCAGACGTGCCAAATCGGATACGGCCGGATCGGATCCGGCCAAATCGGATCCGATCGGATCGGCGGTATCGCCCATGCCCGCCATGTCGGTGGTGTCGCCCGTGTCGTGCTGATGCGAATGACCGTCGGCATCACTGTGCTGGTGCCCGGGCAGCCGCTCGCCCGCCGCGTAGGCGGTGCCGAACAGTCCGACGAGCACGAGACCGTACGAGACGAGGCGGTTGCGGGGTGAGGTCATGGCGGTGTGGGTGCGGGATCAGTCGGCGACGTCGAAGCCGGCCTCGTCGACCGCGGCGACAAGCGCCTCGTGATCGAGTGCCGTCCCGACGACGGCCACCAGCTTGGTGTCGAGGTCGACGGTGACCGATGCGACGCCCGGAACCTTGCCGAGTTCGGTCTCGATGGCGGCCTTGCAATGACCGCAGGTCATACCCGGCACCGACAGGGTGACGGTGCTGCCGGGGGTGTCGCCAGAGGTGTTCGGGGCGATGTTCATGGTGATGTTCCTTCAGGGGTTCGGCTCGACGTCACGACCGCAGCAGGCGTTCGACGGCTCGGGTGGCCTCGTCGACGAGTTCGCCGGTGCGGTGTTCGTCGCCGGCGGCACCGGCGACGCAATGCTGGAGATGGTCGTGCAGCAGGTGCACGCCGACGCCCTGCAGACCCTTGCTCACGGCGGCGAGTTGGGTGAGCACGTCGATGCAGTACGTGTCGTCGTCGATCATGCGTTGCAGACCGCGCACCTGGCCCTCGATGCGGCGCAGGCGGGCGAGCAGCTGCTGCTTGTCGGCGGCATATCCGTGAGGCATACGGGTACCATACCCCCTGGGGGTACCTTCGACAACGTACCCCGAACGAATCAGCCCTACGCTCGGCGCCATGCCCGGTCCTGCTGTCGATGTCATTCGTTCCTTCGGCGCTGTCGAATCCGACCAGCGCTACACGCGGCTCGTCGAGCTGTTCGCCGACGACGCCGTCTACTACGACCCGTTCTTCGGCCCGCAGCGCGGCAAGGCGGCGATCGCCGAGTTCATGGGGCACATGGAGGCGATGATGCCGTCGCGCGGCGTGCGCTTCGACGAGTGGGAGGTCGAGGCCGACCGCACCGTCGGATGGGCACGGTGGACGATGTGGGTGCCCGGCAGCGATGGCACGGCCGTGCCGATCCCTGGCCAGAGCCTGTACCGGCTGAACGAGGCCTGCCAGGTCACCTACGCGGCCGACTACGTCGACAGCGTCGCCTACCGTCGCCTGCGGCCGGGTAAGGAGTCACCCGACGCAGCCAGCGCAGCGGGATGGTCGATCGACCCGCGTAACGCATCGGGGCCGGCGGCCGACCTGGTGCGCCGGTTCTGGGACATCCAGACGGCGGCGCGCTACAGCGAACTCGCCGCGCTGTTCGCTCCCGACGCAGTGTTCACCGATCTCGTCTACGGGCGCTTCGAGGGCCACGATGCCGTGGCCGCCTACCTGCGGCGGATGGAGACCGAGATGCCCGAACAGGGTGTGCGGTTCGAACTTGTCGATGCAGCGGGCGACGAACACGTGGCCTGGAGCCAGTGGTGGTGCCACTTCCCCACGGGCTCGATTCCGGGCTGGACGCTGCACACCGTGCGCGACGGGCTCATCACCCTCGACGCCGACTACTTCGACGTCGTCGCCGCGCGTGCGCTGAGCCGCTGAGGGCCTCCGGCGAGTGGGTCAGCCGTCGGATCGCTCGGCGCGCAGGGTGAGGCCTTTGGCCTCCACGAACGGAGCGAGAAACGGCCGGCACCGCATCACGAACATGTAGAGGTCGCGCATCGGCGGGTTGTGCAACCCGTGCAGGCTCAACTCGGGCAGCAGTTGGGCACGGTAATTCCGCAGCGCGTTGAGCCGCAGCCCGCTGTACTGGGCGAGGTCTTGATACTCGGCGGTGGGCCCGCATGCCAGCACGGCCTGCCACAACTTGGCATGGCCGCGGTGCTGCACCAAGCGACTGAATCCGTCGAGGGTGCGCCACGGGCTCTTCACCGCCGGCAGCAGGGGTTGCAACACCGGATCGATCGGTGCCTCTCCGTTCTCGGCCACACGCCGCACAGCATCGAGCTGCACGCTCACCGGGCTGCTCTTGCTGAGCGCGCAGGCGACGGGCAGCACCTCCCAGCTGTCGCGCAACAGGTCGGCGGCCCAAGCGTCGCCGTCGGTGAGGATGATCAACCGCGTCGACGGCGTGTCGAGATGTAGTTGCAGCAGCACATCGGCGCCGGTGAGTGCGTCGCCGGGGAACGACAGGTCGACCACGGCCACATCGATCTGCTCGGCCTGCACGAGCTCGGCGGTGACCTCACCTGGCGAACGGAGCGTGACGACGTCGAACTCGAGACGCTGACGAATCGCGTCGGCGAACAGTTCGCAGGCATGGGCGCTGTCGTCGACGAGCAGCACGGTGGTCATCGGGTTCCTCGATCGTTCGCCGGCGACGTCGCCGATGTGTGGGGAGAACGACGGGTGAAGGGCCGGTCGACAAACGAGCCGATGGGCACTCGGCTGGTGACGCGTGTACCGCCATCGACTCGTTCGACGGAGATCGCATCGGGCAGTTCGCCGACCAACTGGTCGAGCGCTCGGCCCTGGTGGAGGGGGTGCTGGTCGAACCCTCCCGCATCGTCTTCGATGACCACCACGAGATGGGTGCCGTCGATGTCGATGTCGATGGCCAGGGTCTGTGCTCCGGCGAGCACTGCGTTGGTGACCGGCACGGCCACGCAGCGGCGCAGGAGCCGACCATCGGATTCGCCGAGACGCAATGAGCCGACGTCGCGGCTGGGGACGCCACGCAACGCAACACGGTTCGATTGGGCGATACGCAAGAAGGGCTGCACGATCTCGGCGACGGTTGCGCCCCCACTACGCAGGGTGGCCTCGAGTTGCCCCTCGCGCAGGGTGTGCTCGAGACGTTCGAGTTCGGCCACGACCTGGCCGAGACTGTCGGGATCGGGCACCCCGCCGCGGACCAGTTGTTGACGGAGCAGCCGCACCGCCGGCACCACGTCGTCGTGGATGAACGCAGCGTGGGCCCTGTACTCGCGTTCGAGCACTGCGGCGCGCGACGAACGTACCTCGCTGTCGTAACGGGCAAGCAGACGCAGGACCCACCAGGTGGTGAGCATCGCAGTGAGCGCAACCACCTCAGCGGCCACCACGGCAGCAAGAACGGCGCCCCAGCCGCCCCCGAAGGCGAGAGGTGCCGCAGCCGCGAGCACCAGCCACAGCAGATGTCGGGCCGACCGCACCATTGGTCCGAGCGGCATGCCACCGGCGGGGAGACGCCGCACCGACCGGATGCTCAGGGCTGCATCGGTACCGGCAAACACCCCCAACGCCGGCCACAGCGCGACCGACCACTCGGTGGCGAACGGCACCATCACCGCGGCAACCAGGAGTCCGAGACCGAGAATGCGGGCGCCCAGCCCGATGCCCCCAACCGACCATCCGCCATGGGAACGCCAGACGAGGGGCAGTGCCAGGAGGGTGGCGGCTGCCCAGGCACCACCCGCGCGCAGGGTGCGGTGGCCGCCGTCGGCATCGAGGGTGGCCATGATGCCGACGGTGGCGAGGGCACCCGCACAGCCAGCCGCAACCGCGCTCATGGTGCTCGAGGGAGCTCGCGGCATCCACCTGCCCGGCCCACGCAGCATGGCGTCGGTGATACCCGCCTGCTCGTGCCGGTCGGAGTGGCGACGCGCGTCAGCCACCATGGGCCGTCAACTGCGTTACACAGAAAAGAGGTGGTCGGGTCATGGACGACGTCAGTCGACGACACCCCGTGTGGAGTCGCCTCGACTCGTGCGGAGCGCCGCTCGGTGCACACTCTCACCTCAGTGGGTCGCCGGTCTATGTACCTTGGTACATGTATGTGCGCGACACAGAGTCGCCAGGTTGCGCCGGTGACCGGTAGCGGCGGCCGGAGATACGCGGCTCGGGCGGTACGGTCGCGGTGGTTGGTGCCCCCCCAGGGGCTCGAACCCTGAACCAACGGATTAAAAGTCCGCTGCTCTGCCATTGAGCTAGAGGGGCCGGGTGGCGGCGATGCCGAAGCAGCAACCCGGGCGACCAGTATGCCCGGCTCACGCGGGCTGCGGCGAGAGCCGCGAGCAGGAATCGACCGGTCAGGGAGCGAGCAGCCGGTCGAGGAACCGTTGGGCGGCGTGCGATGCCTCACTGCGCCAGAGCAGCACCGGATCCACGGTGGTCGCGCCGGCATCACCGCCCAGGGTGTCGTCGATGGCGAGGCCCAGTTCGGCCACTCGGTCGCGCTGCTGCACCAGCATCGGGCGCACGTCGATCGAGCACAGGTCGGCGACCACCAACTTCACCAGCAGCTCGCTGCGGAGATCGCGCAGGTGTGCCACGGGTGTCGCCAACCAGTGGCGCAGCTGGGCCCGGCCGGCGCGGGTGGCGGCCAGGATGGTGCGGTTGCCGCCGGCGATACCCGGCTCCTCGCCCACTGCCTCGATGTAGCCGCGGCCGATCAGTTGGTCGAGCGAGCGATACGTGAGCGCACGCGACATCGACCACACCCGCCCGATGTCGCCGTCGGGCTTCAACCGCGCCGCCACCGCGAAGCCGTGGGTCGGCGCTGGGTAGACGGCACCGAGACAGGCCCACTCGCCGAGCAGGAGGTGCTGGTCGGTGCGGCGGCTCACGGGCGGCGAGCCTACGCGGCGTACCACTCGATATCGGTGGCCTTCACCGACGCGTACACGGTGTCGCCAGGGTGCAGACCGAGGGCCTCGAGCGAGGTGACCGTGATCTCGGCCGTGAGGGGCAGCACGCCGTCGACACCCACACGGGCACGCTCGCCCAGCCGGTCGATGACCGTCACGGTGCCCGACCACACGTTGCGCGCGCTCGAGCCGTCGGCAGGGGTGCGGACGATCGCCACCGAGTGCGGACGGATGACGGCGAACGACGGTCCGTCGGGCGCGTCGGCAATGACCACCGTGGCGCCCGACGCGGTGGTGAGCACACCGGCCCGCACATCGCCTGCCACGAGGTTCACCCCCACGAGGTCGGCGGCATAGCGCGAGCGCGGATGAGCGGTGACGTCGGCAAGGGTGCCGGTCTGCACGATGCGACCTGCATCGACCACCGCCACCCGGTCGGCGAGGGCGAACGCGTCGAGCGGATCGTGGGTCACCAGCACGCACATGCCGCCGAAGTCGGCCAGGTGTTGACGGAGATCGCGACGTACCGCGGAGCGGGTGGCCACATCGAGGGCCGCGAGCGGCTCGTCGAGCAGCAGCACGCGCGGCGCGGTGGCCAACGCCCGAGCGAGCGCAGCGCGTTGCGCCTGCCCGCCCGACAACACCCGGGGCCGTTGCCGTGCGTAGGCCGCCAGCCCCAGGCGGTCGAGCCACTCGCCGGCCCGGCGGCGGGCCTCGACCTTGGCGACCCCTCGGGCGCGCAGGCCATAGGCCACGTTCTCGAGCACGCTCATGTGCGCGAACAGCAGGTAGTCCTGGAACACGAACCCCACCTGCCGGTGCTCGGGCTCGACGAATACCTCGTCGCCGGCGTCCGCCGGCCGGTCGACGGGTGCGCCGTCGATGGTGATGCACCCTGCCTCGATCGGGGTGAGGCCGGCGAGGCTGCGCAGCACGGTGGTCTTCCCCGCGCCGTTCGGACCCAGCAGCGCGAGCACCTCACCCGGCTGCACCGACAACGCCAGATCCAGCGCGAGCGAACCGACGCGTACCCCGATAGTGGCCTCGAGGCTCACGCCATCACCTCGGACCCGTCCGGTCGCTGACGCCCGAGCCAGCGGTCGCGCAGACCCACCAGCACGGCGAACGACACGGCGATCAGCACCAGCGCCAACACGATGGCCTGCTCGGGGTTCGTCTCGAGCGCGAGGTACACGGCGAGCGGCAGGGTCTGGGTGGTGCCGGGGAAGTTGCCGGCGAACGTGATGGTGGCGCCGAACTCGCCGAGGGCCCGGGCCCACGCGAGCACTGATCCGGCCACCAGCGCCGGGCGAATCGCGGGCAGCGTGACACGGCGGAACGTGTACCACCGCGAGGCGCCGAGAGTGCGCGACGCGTCGTCGATGCGCAGATCCAGTTGGCGCAGCGCCGCCTCGACGGTGACCACGAGGAACGGCATCGCGACGAAGGTCTGGGCCACCACCACACCGGCCGTGGTGAACGGCAGGCGCAGGTCGAACCACCGGTCGAGGTACTGACCCACCACCCCGCGCCGACCGAGGGCGAAGAACAGGGCGACACCACCCACCACGGGTGGCAGCACCATCGACAGCGTGCACAGGGCGCGCACCGCACTGCGTCCGGGGAACTCCACCCGGGCCAGCAGCCAAGCGAGCGGCACGCCGAACAGCACCGACAGCGCCGTGGCCCACAGCGAGCACACCAGCGACAGGCGCAGCGCCGTGAGCGCGGCCTCGTCGCTGAGGTACCGCCATGCGCTGCTCCACGGCGTGCGCCACAGCAGGCCCGCCAGCGGAAGGGCGAAGAACAGCACCGCGACGAGGGCCAGCACCAGGGCCGGCCACGGCAACCGGACGCGCCGACCGCGGCGACGCAGCCGATTGCTCACCCGCTGGAGCCGATCACTGCGTCGTACTGAGCGAGCAGCGCGTTGATGTCGTCGGTGAACCGCTGCAGCGCCTCGTCGGCGGGCACACCCTTGTCGACCACATCGGCCGTGAGGGCGAAGAAGAGCCGTTCCACCTCGGAACTCGGCCCGAACAGGGCCCCCGCTGTCGCGTCGGTACCGGGGAGCGCAAGTACCTGGTCCCACGCCACCCGCATCTCGGGGTGCTCGGCCCACGCGGCCACGAGCGCCGGTTCGGCAGCGACCCGGAACGACGGCGGGATGTAGCCGGTGGCAGCATCGAAGCGGGCGATGTTGGCTGATTCGGTGAACCAGGTCACCACATCGAACGCAGCCCCGACTCGGGCAGGGTCGCCGAGGTCGATGAGGAAGAACCCGTTCCCGCCCAGCACCGCGCCGCGACCCGGTCCGGGCAGTGGTCCAACTCCTAACTCGACCCCCGGGAACGATCCCGCCTCCAACAGTGCGATCACATCGCCGAGCGCTGCCGACGTGTGCACGGTCATCGTCGCCCCGTCGAGCGGATCGGCGACACGAGTGAGGTCTTCCACACCCGAT
>JBAXSU010000127.1:0-10082 GCA_037130535.1 Actinomycetota bacterium | reverse complement strand
GTTCCACCTCCACGGCTACGACCTCGGCGACGGCCAAGAGGTGGCCGCAGGCGAGTCGGTCACCTTCACGTTCACCGCCGACACCGCCGGCGAGTTCGAGCTCGAGAGCCACACCACCGAGGCGCTGCTGCTCCTGCTCCGGGTGGTCTGACGTGCCGGCAGTACTGGCGCACCAGGGCGGCTGGGACGAGATCCTGCTCATCGTCGGCCCCATCCTGGTGGTGGTGGGCCTGCTGCGGCTGCTGAAGAAGCGGGTCGAGCGCAACGCCGCGGCCACCGCGCCCAACGGCACCGCGCCCAACGGCACCGGCGAACCGGCGCCGACGACTAGCGACGACTGATCGGGGCACCCACCGCGGCGAGGCGGCCGACGAGGTCGTCGTAGCCGCGGTCGATGTGGTGCACACCGCTGATGACCGTCTCGCCCTCGGCGGCCAGACCGGCCACCACCAGCGCCGCGCCGGCTCGGATGTCGTGGGCCCGCACGGGAGCACCGCTCAGCTGCGGCCGACCGCGCACCACAGCGTGGTGGCCGTCGGTGCGGATGTCGGCGCCCAGGCGGTGCAGTTCCTCCACGTAGCGGAACCTGCCTGGGTAGAGGTTCTCGGTGACGATGCCCACCTGGTCGGCCACGGTGAGCATGGTGACGATGAGCGGCTTGTAGTCGGTGGCGATGCCCGGGTACGGCAGGGTGGCCACGTCGATCGAGCGCAGTCGGTCGTGCACTCGCGCCGTCACCCCGTCGTGCTGGCTGACCAGTTCGATGCCCATCTCGCCGAAGCGGCGCAACAGCATCTCCATGTGCTCGGGCCGGGCACCGCGCACGGTCAGCTCACCGCCCGCCACGCCCACGGCGGCCAGGTAGGTGGCCACTTGGATGCGGTCGGTGACCACCCGGTGATCGGCGGCGCGCAGCGAGCCAGGCTCGACACCGTGCACCACCAGCGTGGCCGAGCCGATGCCTTCGATGTCGGCGCCCATGGCCACCAGCAGGTGGCACAGATCGGCGATCTCGGGTTCGCGCGCCGCGTTGTCGATGACCGTGGTGCCCTTGGCGTACACGGCCGCGGTGAGGATGTTCTCGGTAGCCCCCACGCTGGGGAACTCGAAGGTGATGTCGGCACCGTGCAGGCGGTCGCCGTCGGCCACCGCGTCGACGTAGCCGTGGGTGATCTCGAACGAGGCGCCCATCGCCTCGAGGCCGCGCAGGTGCATGTCGATGGGCCGCGAGCCGAAGTCGTCGCCGCCAGGCAGCGACAGGCGCACCCGGCCGCAGCGGCCCAGCAGCGGCCCGAGCACGTTGATCGACGCCCGGATGCGTTCGACGAGTTCGTACGGGGCCACCGGGGTGAGTTCGCCGTGATTGGTGAGCGAGATCGTTCCGTCACTCGAACTACCGGTGGTGGTGACGCCGATGGCGGCGAGCAGTTCGCTCATGATGCCCACGTCGACGATGTCGGGCACGTTGGTGAGCGTGGTGGTGCCGTCGGCCAACAGGGTGGCGGCCATCAGCTTCAGCACCGAGTTCTTGGCACCGGGAACGGTGACCTCGCCCGACAGCGGCCCCGACCGGCCGACCACGATCTGCTCATCGGCGAGCTGCTCAGGTGTACCGGACGACATGGCCGTCAAGTATGCCCCGATTAGTCTGCCGCTGTGGGTCGTTCAGCCAGAGTCGTCGAGCGGACCTGGCCCCTCGACCACCTCGATGCCGCGCTCACACCGCGCACCGGCCTCATCGTCGAAGCCCCCGGCGAGTCGCACCCCGACCTGCCCGAGGTGACCCGCTTCGCGCAGGCCAGCGGCCCGTTCGCGCAGTATGAACGCAGCGTGCACGTACGGCCCGACCATGTGCTCGAACGAACCGTGTACCGCCTGGTCGTCCCCTGGTTCGGCTGGCTGTTCGCGCTGCCGATGCGGACCGCGCTGCGCCACGCCCCGAACGTGCGGGCCACGGGCACCACGCCGGCCTGGTCGCCGCCCGACCGGCTCGACCCGCTGCAGGTGCTGACGCTCGGCCTGCTGGCGGCGGCGTCGATGTCGGCGGCATTCGTGAACACCCTGTTCACCCAGACCGTCAACTTCGCCGCGGCCGAGTTCGGCGTGAGCGAGAGCGGCCAGGGCCTCGCCGGGGTGGTGGTGCGCTGCGGCATTCTGATCGCCCTGCCGTTCACCCTGCTGGCCGACCGCGTCGGCCGGCGACGGGTGATGGTGCTACTGGCCTGGCTGGCCCCGCTGTTCGCCGCCGCGGGTGCGCTGGCACCGACGTTCTGGGCGCTCACCGCGTCGCAGACCATCGGGCGACCGCTGGGCATCGCCCTCGACCTGATGGTGGCGATCGTGGCGGCCGAGGTGATGCCGCGCAACAGCCGCGCCTACGCCGTCAGCCTGCTGGCGATGGCCAGCGGCTTGGGTGCCGGGGTGGCCGTCGGATCGCTCCCCCTGGCCGACCTCGGCGAGCGGGGCTGGCGTCTGGTGTACGTGGTGGCGCTGGTGTGGATGCTGGTGGCACTCAGCCTCACCCGTCGCCTGGTCGAGACCGACCGGTTCACGCGTGCCGTGGTGCAGCACCGCTGGCAGCGCCGTCGCCTCGACCGCCGTCGCTTCGCCCTCATCGCCACGGTGGCCGCGAGCGCCAACCTGTTCGTCGCCCCGGCGTCGTTCTTCCAGAACCGTTACCTCGACGACGTGCGCGGCTACAGCGGCGCCGGCATCGCGCTGTTCACGTTGGCCACCGCCACCCCGGCGTCGGTGGGCTTCATCATCGGTGGCCGCATCGCCGACACCACGGGCCGCCGCCGGGTGCTGGCCGCCACCATGCCCGCCGCCACCGCGCTCTTGGTGCTGTCGTTCACGGTGGGTGGCCCGATGATGTGGGCAAGTGCGTTCCTCGGCGGACTGCTGGTCGGCGTGGCCTACCCGGCGTTCGCCGTGTACCGCACCGAGATGTTCCCTACCGGCCACCGCGGGAAGGCGGGGGGTCTGTTGGCCACCGCCGGGCTGCTCGGCGGCAGCATCGGCGTGCTGCTGGCGGGCTGGCTGCTCGACCAGGGGTGGAGCTACGGCCAGGTGATGGCGATGCTGGCCACCGGCCAGGTGGTGGCCGCCACCGTCGTGCTGTCGCGTTATCCCGAGACGGCGCACCGCGCGCTGGAAGACATCAACCCCGAGGACGCGCCGGCGCTGGGCTGAACGTGCGGTCGAGCCAGTCGGCCACCGCTGCCGCTACGGCTGCATCGGCGCCCTTCAGTTCGTGCCGGCCACCGTCGATCCACACGTGCTCCACCGGCCCGGCGATGGTGGCGGTCCAGTGCTGCAACTCGTCGGGTGTGCCGAACTCGTCGCGGGTGCCGTGCACGAACAGGCACGGCACGGCGATGTCGGGCAGATGTTCCACCCGCAGGCGGTCGGGCTTGCCGGGCGGATGCAGCGGGTAGCTCACCAGCACCAAGCCAGCGGCACGAACCCGGCCCTCGGCCACCGCCATCGAGCAGATGCGCCCGCCCATCGATCGCCCGCCCAGCACAGACGCCCCACCACGCGGCAGCGCGGCCACTTCGGCGACGACGGCGTCGAGCAGCACCGGTGCCCGGTCGGGGGCGCGACGGCCTGCCTTGCGATACGGGAAGTCGGCACGCACGCACGGCCGCGGGGCCACCGCCCGTTCGATCGCCACCAGCGAGCCGTGCTCGCGAGTCGAGCCGGCCCCGGGGAACAGCACCAGTCGCGGCGTGCGGCGTCGGCTCATGCCGACAGGATGCGCCGCGCCTCGGTGAGGTCGCTGATGGCCTTGCTGGCGCCCACCTCGGCGGCACCGTGGTCGGGGTGCACCCGGCGCAGTCCGTCGCGGAAGTGGGCCGACACATCCTTCTTGGTCACCTTGCCGGTGCCGAGTGGGAAGCCGAGCACCTCCAACGCCCAGGCCCGCGGGTCGGCCAGCGCCGACAACGAGGTGGAGGCCGAACCGGCGAGGTTGGCGATGAACGCCGGCCCGATGGGCCCGCGCCAGCGCATCGCCCGGTGCAGCACCGGCACCAGCACCCGGCGCGCTTCGAGGTCGAGGCGCTCGACGGCGTAGATGGCACCGAGCACCTGAGCAAGGCCGCTGCCCTGCGCGTGCAAGTCGAACGTGACGTTCTCACCTTCACCGCGCAGGCGATGACGGCTGACCGCCAGCCCGTGCCGGTCGACCTGGTAGCGATGGCGCAACCGCGGCTGGGCCACCCGGGCGCCGGTGTGCACCTGGTCGAGCAGACGGTGCACATCGGGCACCAGATCGTCGTCGACCTCGGGCAGGTACTTGGCCATCACCGCTCCGAGCAGCAACCCACCGAAGCCCGGAGCCGGGTCGACGGGCAGCACGAGGTTGCCCAGCGCTACCCGGCGGGTAGGCGTGACCGGGCGCGAGTGCCAGATCTCGAGTTCGGAGAGGAGCATCGTGGGGCGGAGCCGTCAGATGTAGGGGCGGAGCAGGTCGTGCAGTTCGGCAGCTGCCTCGGCAGCGGCATCGAAGTCGATGATGCCGGGCTCACCGACGATGTCGTCGATGGCCGTGTCGCCGGTGTCGCCGGTGTCGCCCACCAGTGCGTCGACCACCCGGTCGGCCAGCGCGCAGGTCTGCTGCCACAAACGTGGCTGCACGCCGAACGGCGGGCGGTCGGGGTCGGCCACCTCGGAGGCGGCAACGAGTTGTTCGAGACCGTCGGCATCGAGCGGATTGCGTCGCAGTCGTTCGCCGGCCAGGAAGAACGTGGTGAGGATCTCGGCATCGAGGTCGGGGTCGACTCCGGCAGGTGCCGATGCCTCGAGATCGACGAACTCGCCGCGCTCGACGGTGTCGAGCAGCGCATCGACGACGGCCTCGTCGGCGGTGCGCACCAGCAACACGGTGCCGTCCCAGCGATGGGCGAGCAACGCGTCGGTGAGTGCCCGACCGGCCAGCGTGCGGTCGTCGGCGGGCCACTCGTCGAGGTCGTACTCGGTGGTGGGCTCGTCGCCGCGCAGGACCACGACGACTTCCCCGTACTCGATCGGCTCGCCATACTCGATCGACTCGTCGTAGGTGATGCCGAGACGTTCCTCCACCTCGGCGATGAGGTCGTCGGCCATGTCCTCGAAGTCGTCGGGCACCACCAGTTCGGTGCCCATCCAGCCGTGGGGGATCTCGGCGTCGGCCATCGCCGCAGCGAGTGCGGCCTGCTGGTCGAAGTTCCACGCCGACAGGTCGTAATGGACGCTGCTCGCGTCGGGGTCGTCGGGATTCCACTCGGTCATGGCCACTCCGCTCGGTCGACGTGCAACGACGCAGGTGACGCTATCGGTCAGCGGACGTGACGGCTCAGGAAGGCTTCGGTTCGTGCGTACTCGTCGAGTTGGTGGTGGCGTTGCCGGAACCCATGGCCTTCGCCGGGGTACACACACAGTTCCACGTCGGCGCCCGCCGCCTTCATCCGTTCCACCAACAGGCGGCTCTGCCCCACCGGCACCACCGGGTCGTCATCGCCGTGGAACACCAGCAGCGGCGTGGTGATGCGGTCGGCGAACCACACCGGCGAGCGCATCCGGTAGACGTCGGCCATCGCCGGATCGGCCGGGTCGCCCACCAGCGACACGGTGTAGTGGCGTTCGAACCGATGGCTCCGCTCGGCCAGGTCGGCCAGGTCGGCCACGGGGTACGCCACCACCGCCGCCGCGACCAGATCGGGTTCTTCGCGCAGCACCCCCAGCACCGTGAACCCACCGGCCGACCCGCCGATCAGCACCGTGGCTGCAGGGGTGGCCCAACGCCGGGCGTGTGCGTCGCGCACAGCAGCCACCACATCGGCCACGTCGAGCTCGCCCCACCGACCGCGCAGCGCCTGCTGGTAGGCGCGCCCGTGGCCGGTCGACCCGCGGTGGTCGACCACCAAGACGTGGAAGCCGCGCGAGCGCCAGAACGCGACACGCGGCATGAACGCAACCTGCCACTGGTCGGTGGGGCCGCCGTGCAGCCAGCAGATCATCCGGCCCGTGGGCCCGTCGGGCTGCTCGTCGGCCCGGTACAGCCGGGCGTGCACCGCACCACCGTCGCCGGCGGCCAACACCACCGCCTCGGGTTCCACCAGGTCGTCGGCCGACCACGACGGATCGGGTCCCTGTTCCACGATGCGCCGTTGCCAGTCGCCGAGCGGGTCGCCGCCGTGCTCGTACACCACCACCTGGGTGGGCGTGCGCGCCCCGGTGCGCAGTGCCGCCAGCCGATTGCCCGCCCACGACAACTGCCCGTGCACACCGCGACCCACCTCGCGCACCTCACCCGAGTCGATCGCTGCGACACACAGCCGACCGAACCCCGCCTCGTTGCGGGTGAAGGCAACGTACTGCCCGTCGGGCGACCAGCAGTACGACCGCTGGCCGAGACCCCAGGTGGGCCCTGCGTGCTCGAACTGTTCGTCGACCAGCGGGGCGTCGTCGACCCATACGTTGTTCCATCCACGGTCGTCTTGCACCGCGATGGCGCGTCCGTCGGGGAGTAGTCGCGGTTGCTGCATGCTGTGCGGCGGGACGAACTCGTCGTGGACTGCGCCGTCGAAGGTGCGGCGTACGGTGCGTGCCCGGTCCCACGGCATGTCGGGCACGTTCCACGCCAGCCACACCACACCGGTGCCGCACGGCATCGGCCACGGGTCGAAGCAGAAGTCGGCCGAACCGTCATCGAGGCGTTCCACACCCACGCCATCGGGGCCGATGCTCCACACCTCGGCCTGGTCGACCACGTACACGAGTCGCGTGCCATCGGGAACGGCGACCGGTGCCTGGGCGGCGCGTTCGGGTCCGTGATCGGTGAGACGCCGCGACGGCCCGCCGTCGAGCGGCTGCCACCACAGGTTGCCGTCGACCCCGGCGTACACCGCCGCGGCACCGTCGGCCGACCAGCACCAACACCCGCCGCCCAGACCCCTGCCCGACCGGGGTGGCACCACACCACTCAGCGCCCTGACGCTGCCGTCGTCGAGGCCGTGCACCACCAACGCGGCCACACCCTCCGACACCACGACCACCACCATGCGGGTGCCGTCGGGGTGCAGTCGCGGCTCGGTGAGATCGCGCCCGCCGAGGCACCGTTCCACCGAGATCGCACCCATCCCGGCATGGTAGCCACCGCGCAGCAACCCGACTCCGGGCGCATCTCGACGCTGGGGGATCGAACGAACACCAGGGCGACTGCATGCCGAGCATTGAGTGATTTCTCGTGCTTTACAACGGCCTGACAAAAGTACCGGATTCGCGTTCAAGCAACCACCGGCGTTGCCGATACCCCGGGGAAGGAGGCACAAACTTGGCTGACACCAACGACATCATCCATCTGTTGCGGCGTACCGAGTTCGTGGCGCGTGCAACGCGCGTCGCCCAACTCACTCCCCTCTCGCTCGAGAGCGCCGTCGACGATGTTCTCGACTTCTCGCAGAACACCACGACGCCGCCGGCCAATCTGCTCGTCCCCGATCTCGTCTCTGCATATGGGCAACGCACGGTGTTGCACGACTGGTGGATCGAGACGATGGTCACGGCAACCCGGCCCTTCCAGGAGAAGATGACCCTCTTCTGGCACGGGCACTTCGTGACCGATTTCCCCACCACCGAGCGAGCGGACCTGCTCACCAAGCAACTCCACCTGTACCGGCAGATGGCCATCGGCAACTTCCGGGCGCTCACGCATGCGATGGCGATCGACCCGCAGATGCTCCGCTACCTCTCGGGGTCGTCGAACACGAAGGGCAATCCAAACGAGAACTTCGCCCGTGAGCTGATGGAGCTGTTCACCCTGGGCGTGGGCAACTACACGCAGGACGACATCGCTGCGGCCGCCCAGGCGTGGACCGGCCACAACCTCGACTGGGCGACGCAGACCTATCGGTTCTACAGCGACCGGCACGACAACTCGAACAAGACCTTCTTCGGTCAGACGAAGAACTGGGACGGCCCCGACATCATCAACGAGATCCTTCGCGACAACGCCGCGAAGAAGGCTGTTGCGGCGCGGTACATCTCGCACAAGCTGTGGGAGTTCCTTGCCTATCAGAACCCGGCGGACTCGCTGATCGACGAGCTGACAACCGTCTTCCTGGCCGCCGACCTCGAGTTGCGTCCACTGGTCCGGGCAATCCTCCTCCGGCCCGAGTTCTACTCGGCACAGGCCAGCCAGGCACTCGTCCGCTCGCCAGCCGAGTGGTGCGTGGCAATCATTGCGCACACTGGACTCGGCGCCCGCCAGACCAACGTCCTCGGCCACTCGTTTGCGATGGGCCAATCGTTGACCGAGCCGCCGAACGTCGCCGGCTGGGAATCGAACGCCTACTACCTCAACTCCAGCGCGCTCAGCGCTCGAGCCAACTTCGCCAAGAACGTGGCGTGGTTGCTCCGAGCCAATAGTGGCTTCAACTACCTGTACCCGATGACGACAACCGCTGCGGTCGACGCCGTGGCTGCGTTTTTCGGCGTCGTGCTGGCGCCCCAGACCCGCCAGATTCTGATCGATGCCTACAACGCCGAGCGCACCGCAGTAGGAGGCAGCTTGTTCACGGCGGTGTCCAACTTGCTCATCATGACGATGCTCACAGGGGAGATGAACGTTCCATGATCGACGCCGAGATCACACCCGAGACATCGCTGCAGGCGCTCTCGCAGCGCGATGTCGACACCGAACGCCCGGGGCCGCACGGCTTCACCCGCCGGAAGTTCCTGGCGGCCATCGGCGCCGCTGCGTTCACGGCGACCACGGCGCGCGAGTTCTTCGGCGGGCTGCCGGAGGCATGGGCGACACCGCTGGGCACCAACGACGGCGTGCTCGTCACCGTCACGTTGTACGGCGGGTATGACGGCTTGAACTTGGTGGTGCCGTACACCAACGGCACCTACTACTCGCGCCGCCCCGGCGTCGCGATCGAACCGTCGAGTGTCTTGCCGATCAACGACTCGATCGGGCTCCACAATGCCCTCCCCACGTTCAAGTCGCTGTACGACGCAGGCAACATGGCGCTGTTACAGGGCGTTGGCTACAACCCACCCGACCTCTCACACTTCACGTCGATGAAGATCTGGATGCGCGGCTGGCTGGGCAGTTCGCCCGCGCGTACCGGCTGGGTCGGGCGATGGCTCGACGGCCTGCCCGCCGATCAGGCCGAACGCGCCTGTGCCTCCTTGGCGACGGTACTGCCGCTGCACCTGGTCGGCGACAACCGCAAGGGCGTGTGCATCTCGCCCGACTCGGGCATGTTCGGTGTGGGCGCCACGAACGGCGAGAAGCGTCTGTTCAATGCTCTGCGCACCATGGGTTCAGCGATGCCCGGGCGCGGCCCATGGCACGACATGCACACCGCCGCGCTGTCTGAACAGTTGGCTCTGGCGGCGCAGGTCGGGCCCACCTTCACCGGGGCGGCAGCGCTCACGGGCGGCCAGCTGACGAAACGAATGACAGCCGCCGCGCGGCTCATCAACGCCGACCTCGGCCTGCGAGTGATCGACGCCTCGACGTCCGGATTCGACACGCACGAACAGCAGGCGACAGCACTGGCCGCCAAGCTGGGCGACCTCGACGCTGCACTCGCGTCATTCTTCTCCGAGCTCGCGCCTCAGTTCCGCGACCGGGTGACCGTGCTCGTGTCGTCCGAGTTCGGCCGCACCATCGGGTCGAACAGCACCGCCGGCACCGACCACGGCACCGTGAACCCGGTCTTCGTCATCGGCTCGAAGGTGAAAGGTGGCCTGTACGGCCAGATGCCATCGCTGACGGCGCTCGACAGGAACGGTCGCCTCATCCGGCAGATCGATTTCCGATCGGTGTACGGCGCGCTCGTCGATGGATGGCTGGGCGGCGGAGGCAGCACCGTGCTCGGCGGCAGCTCCGAGTCGATCAGCCTGTTCTCGAGCGGCCCGGGCCCTGTGGCGCCACCGACCACCGTTCCGCCCACCACGGACGCGCCCACCACCACCATGGCACCCACCACCACCATGGCACCCTCCACCACCCCGGCACCCACCACCACCACGGCACCCACCACCACCACGGCGCCGCCGACCACCACGGCACCCACCACCACCAT
>JBAXSU010000126.1:0-10146 GCA_037130535.1 Actinomycetota bacterium | reverse complement strand
CGAAGCCGATGAGGGCGAGGGCTTCGGTGAAGGCGATGCCGAGGAACATGGTGGTACGCACCATGCCGGCGGCCTCGGGCTGGCGGGCCATCGCCTCGACGGACTTGCCGACGAGGTAACCGATGCCGATGCCGGGGCCGATGGCAGCGATGCCATAGGCGAAACCAGCGCCGATGGCGGCGTTGGCAGCCTTGGCCTCGTCGCCGTTGAGTTCCTGAACCAGGCGGCTCATTGCTTCCATGGGTTGACGTCTCCTGTGTGTGTTCTGGGTAGGTGGAGAATGGTTGAGATCGGGATTACGTGATCGGTACTGGGTGATCGGTACTGGGTGATCAGTGCTCGGGGTGCATGGCACCACCGATGTACACCGCGGTGAGGATGGTGAAGATGTAGGCCTGCAGAAAGGCCACCAGCACCTCGAACGCAGTGAGGAACAACAGCATGAAGAAGGGCAGCACGCCCATGATGTTGAGGAACGGCACGTTGGTCTTCGCCTGGAACAGCGCCTCGGACAACAGGGCGAAGGTGACCAACAAGATGTGACCCGCCAGCATGTTGGCGAAGAGTCGAACGGTGAGCGAGAAGGGGCGCACCAGGAAGGTGGAGATGAATTCGATCGGGGTGACCAGGATGTAGAGCGCCTTTGGCACGCCCGGGGGGAACAGGGTGCTCTTCAGGTAGCCGATGCCCTGGTGCTTGAAGCCGGTGATGATGAACGTGATCCACACGATGAGCGACAAGAACAGCGGGATGGCGATGCGCGCCGTGGCCGGCATCTGGATGATGGGCAAGATGCCGGGCACGTTGCAGAGGTAGATGAAGACGAACAACGTGAGCAGGAACGGCGTCCAGCCGAGGCCGTCGCGACCCATGGTCTGCATGACGATGCCGTTCTCGATGAACTCGACCGAGGTCTCGGCCACGTTGCGCACACCCTTCGGCGCAACCTTCGCATCGCGGCGGCCGGCGATGAGGAACAACGCCGATGCGATGACGACCGACAACACCGTGATGAGGGCGATCTTGTTGAACGACGGGAAGAGGTCGTCCCAGCGCAGGATTGCGTTGATGGGCGGAAACTCGAAAGCGATCACGGGGAACCGTTCCTGTGGGTCGTTACGGGCGGGCGGGCTTGAGGCCGGGGTGGGCAAGGGAGATCGCCACGTACTTCATCTCCCAGATCAGGAGCCCGAGGTGCGTGACGATGATGCTCGTTCCGAGCGCCGGAAGTGAAATCCAACTGGCATCACGGACGAGAAACACTGCGAGAAAGATGAGACCGAGGCGGATGAGGTAGCCGAACAAGATGGCGGCCATCATCAGCGTGAGGCTGATCCGAGCCGTGACCGCGATGAGCGCTGCGGCGAGCCCGAAGTTGAGGAGCACGATGGCGATGGCATAGGCGCTCGACCAGGCGCCGTCGACACCCCAGATGACGCCGCAGATGGCCACGAGCACCGGAGCGACGATGAGCCCACGGCGCACGATGTCGCGGCTGACGCTCACCTCGGGGGCAGGGCCCTCGAGACGGGTGGTGAACGGCGCAGCGGCGTCGCTCATGCGGCACTCCGGTCGGGACTGCGGCGCGGGGCTGCGGCGGCGGCTTCGCGGCGGGCGGCCTCGTGCTGCTGCATGGCCGCCTCGTACTTGTAGCGCATGCTGACGAACTGCCCGATGACGGCCACCACCAACAGACCGATGGTGAACGCCGGGCGAGTGCCGAGCCAACTGTCGATGCCGTAGCCGATGCCGGTGAACACGAGGGTGACCAAAGCCAGGTCCATGCCCCGACCGAGTTGGTCGTCAGGGTTGAAGTTGGGTCGGCGGATCAGCTTCACGGGTGTCCAGGGGGCTGCGAGCACTCACCACACCGTTGTGGGAGTTTGTGAACGCGCACACAATCTAGACAGTTCGACACAGGGTCACCAAACCGAAGCCGGTGATTCTGATGCGCTGCGGTGAGGTCAGTGATCGCCGTTGCGTTGCGCACGGATCTGCGGGTGCAACACCGTGTAGAGCACCAGCACCAGCATCGCTGCACCGATCGGCACGTACGCGACATCACCGTCGGTGAGCACCGGGTACAGCACGAACGCGCTGAGCAGCGCGGTCCAACCCCACAGGATGAGCACGCTGCGGCGCTGGCCGTGTCCCATCTCCATCAGCCGATGATGCAGGTGTCCCTTGTCGGCCGTGGCCACGCCCTGGCCGTTACGGGCGCGGCGGATGATGGCCCACAGCGTGTCGAGAATGGGCACGCCGAGGATGAACAGCGGGATGAACAGCGGCGCCAGGAAGAAGTAGGTCTGCCCCGGTGTGCGCTGGGTCTCTTCGGCGCGACCGCCCACCACGCTCGTGCTCACCGCCATCAGCAAGCCGAGCAGCAACGCACCGCCGTCGCCCATGAAGATGCGCGCCGGGTTGAAGTTGTGCGGCAGGAACCCGATGCACACGCCTACCACGATGATGGCCACCAGCGGCCCGATGTTGGGCTGGGTCAGCCGATCGAGGTCGGCGAGTTTCTGGCTGTACAGGAAGAAGCTGAACGCACCGAGGGCCACGATGCCCGCCGCAAGGCCGTCGAGGCCGTCGATCAGATTGATGGCCTGGGTCATCCCGAGCAACCACAGCACCGTGACCAACGGGATGAGGTCGTCGGACAAGATGGTGACTTCCAGGAACGGCAGCCGGAAGTAGTACATCGTCACGCCGAACCACACCAGCACCATCGCCGCCGCCACGGTGCCGACCACCTTGGCCGGGGGTGAGATGTCGCGCACGTCGTCGAGCAGGCCCACCCCGAAGATGACCGTGGCCGCCAGCACCACACCGAGCGGTTCGGAGTTGCGGGCGAACAGTGGGTCGAAGCCATCCATCAGCCGGGCGACGGCAAAGGCACCGAGGAACCCGACGAACAGCGCGATGCCGCCCACGTCGGGCACAGGCGCGGTGTGCACGGTGCGCTCGCTGGGTTCGTAGATCCACCCCAGCCTTCGGGCCAGTCGCCCGACCAGCGGCGTGCCGACGAACGTGATGAGCGCGGCGACCGCGCCGACGATGAGATAGCCGCCCAGAGATGGCACGGTGGAGAATGGTACGCCGGTGTGCCGGTGCTGGTCAGGCGTAGGCCGGGAATCGACCGCACAGCGCGGCGACGTCGGCCTTCACCGCCGCCAACGCGGCCGGATCGGTGCGGTGCCGCAGGGCGCGGGCCATGAGCGTGGCGATCTGCGCCATCTCGGGCTCCTTCATGCCCTGGGTGGTGACCGACGGCGTACCCACGCGCACACCGCTGGTGACGAACGGGCTGCGCGGATCGTCGGGCACATTGTTCTTGTTCAGCGTGATGCCCGCCTGGTCGAGCACGGTCTGTGCCTCTTTGCCGGTGAGGTCGGCGTCGAACGGACGCAGGTCGACCACCATCAGGTGGATGTCGGTGCCACCGCTGACGAGGCGGAAACCCTGCTGCACCAGCGCCTCGGCCAGCGCCGACGCGTTGGCGACGATCTGGTGGGCGTACTCGCGGAAGCTGGGCTGCAGCGCCTCGTGGAACGCCACCGCCTTGCCGGCGATGACATGCTCAAGCGGGCCACCCTGCCAGCCGGGGAACACGGCCTTGTCGACGGCCGCTGCGTGCTCGGCCTTCGACAGGATGCAACCGCCACGCGGGCCGCGCAGCGTCTTGTGCGTGGTGAACGTGACGACATCGGCGTAGGGCACCGGGTTCGGGTGGGCGCCGCCCGCGATGAGACCGGCGATGTGCGCCGCGTCGAACATCAACAGCGCGCCCACCTCGTCGGCGATGGCCTTGAACGGCTCGGGATCGAGCCGACGCGGGTAACTGGTGGTGCCCGCAACGATGAGCTTGGGCCGATGCTGCAGGGCCAGGTCGCGCACCTGGTCCATGTCGATGCGCTCGTCGCCGGGTTTCACCTTGTAGCCGACGAAGTTGTATAGCAGGCCGCTGGCGTTGACCGGCGAACCATGGGTGAGGTGGCCGCCGTGGTCGAGGCTGAGGCCGAGCACGGTGTCGCCGTGGTTCAGCAGCGCCTGGTACACGCACATGTTCGCGTTGGCGCCGCTGTGCGGCTGCACGTTGGCGTGGTCGGCACCGAAGATGCGCTTCACCCGCTCGATGGCCAGCGACTCGATGTCGTCGATGATGGCGTTGCCGCCGTAGTAGCGCTTGCCCGGATAACCCTCGGAGTACTTGTTGGTGAGCGCGCTACCCACAGCACGCATGACGGCCGGCGAGGTGAAGTTCTCGCTGGCGATGAGCTGCAGGCCCGTGGTCTGCCGCTCGACCTCACGGTCGATGAGGTCGAATACGACGGTGTCGGGATTGGTGTCGCTGGGGAAGGGCATGGTCAGAACTCCTGCTCGAGCGCCGTGATCTGGTCGACCCGGCGCTGGTGACGGCCACCCTCGAAGGGGGTGGAGAGGAACGTGGCGAGAATCTCTTCGGCGAGACCGATGCCCACTACCCGCGCACCCATGCTGAGCACGTTCGCGTCGTTGTGGGCGCGGGCCATACGCGCCGTATAGAGGTCGTTGCACAGTGCGGCACGCACACCGCGCACCTTGTTGGCGGCCAGTTGCTCGCCCTGGCCACTGCCACCCAACACGATGCCCAGGTCGGCGTCGCCATCGCGCACGGAACGGCCCACAGCGGCGCAGATGGGCGGGTAGTCGCAGCTCTCGGTGGAGTGGGTGCCGTGGTCGGCCACCGCGTGGCCGTCGCGCTGCAGCACAGTGATGAGGTGCTGCTTCAGGTCGTAGCCGGCGTGATCGGAACCGATGGCGATGCGTGACACAGGGGCTGAGTCTACGAGGCGGGGCGCGACGCGCTCCCGGTTGGGCCCAGGGTTGGGCTCAGGGTTGGGGTGACGTCCGGCCGATTCCGTAGCCTGCGCCGGTGACCATCGATCCGCGTACCCCTGTCCTCATCGGCTCCGGCCAGTTCCTGCACCGTGCCGAGGGCCTCGACGACGCGCTCGAACCCGTCAGCCTGATGGCCGCCGCGGTCGACCGGGCCGTGGAGGACGCCGGGCTGCGCGGTGTGCCGGCCGTCGACTCGATCCGCGTGGTCAGCCTGCTGAGCTGGCGCTACGGCAACCCCGCACTGGTGCTGGCCGAGCGCCTGGGCGTGTCGCCCCGCGAAACCGCGTACACCACCAACGGCGGCAACAGCCCGCAGAGCCTGGTGAACTTGACGGCCGGCGAGATCCAGCGCGGCGACCTCGACATCGCCATCCTCACCGGCGGCGAGGCGTTCCGCACACGGATGAAGGCCCGCAAGCTCGACGTCGACCTCGGTTGGCCGAAGGCACCCGACGAATCGGTGCCGCGGCTGGTGGGCGAGGAACTGGTGATGAACCATCCCGCCGAACTGGCCCAGAAGATCGTGATGCCTGTGCAGGTGTACCCGATGTTCGAAACGGCCATCCGGTCGGCCGCGGGTCGCACGCCCGACGAGCACCTCGTGCACATCAGCGAGCTGTGGGCGCGCTTCAGCGACGTGGCCAGCCACAACCCCAACGCCTGGCTGCGCACCGCGCTCACCGCCGAGCAGATCCGTACCCCGGGGCCCGGCAACCGCATGGTGGGCCTGCCCTACCCGAAGTACATGAACTCGAACAACGACGTCGACATGGCCGCCGCACTCATCATCTGCTCGGTCGAGAAGGCGCAAGCGCTGGGCGTCCCGTCCGACCGGTGGGTGTTCATCCACGCCGGCTCCGACTGCCACGAGCACCAGTACATCTCCAACCGCTGGGCGTTCCACGAGACCCCCGCGGTGGCGTTGGGCGGCCGCCGGGCGCTGGAACTGGCCGGCCTCACCATCGACGACATCGACATCGTCGACCTCTACTCGTGCTTCCCGGCCGCCGTGCAGTTGGGTGCGCAGAGCCTGGGCCTGTCGCTCGACCGGCAGCTCACCCGCACCGGCGGCTTGTCGTTCGCCGGTGGCCCGTGGAACAACTACGTCATGCACGCCATCGCCACCACGATGACCGATGTGCGCGAACGGCCCGGCAGCAACGGCTTGGTGTGGGCCAACGGCGGCTACACCACCAAGCACGCCTTCGGTGTGTACGGCACCACCCCGCCGGCGCACGGCTTCCGCCACGCGCACCCGCAGGACGAGATCGACGCGATGCCGCGCCGCGAGTTGGCCGAACCCATCGACGCCGCTGGCACCGCAACCATCGAGGCCTACACGGTGATGCACAGCCGCGACGGCGACCCCGAGCGGGCGCTCGCCGCCTGCCTGCTGGCCGACGGCCGTCGGGCATGGGGCACCAACGACGATGCAGGCATCGCCGCCGCGCTGTGCGAGGGCGAATGGGTGGGCCGCTCGGTCACGCTCGACGCGGCTGGCACACTGCGGCCGTGAGCACCGACACCACTGCCCTGCCGATCATCGTCGACTGCGACCCCGGGCACGACGACGCCATCGCGCTCATCATGGCGGCGCGCCACACGAACCTGCTCGGCATCACCACCGTCGCGGGCAACGCGCCGCTCAGCGCCACCACCCGCAATGCGCTCATCGTGCGCGAGTTGCTCGGTATCGACGTGCCCGTGCACACCGGGGCCGAGCGGCCGCTCGTGGCCGAGCCCAAGCACGCCGACTACGTGCACGGCGAGAGCGGTATGGACGGCGCCGACCTGCCCGAACCCTCCCGACCGGCCGACAGCACCGATGCGGTGGGCTTCATCATCGAAACGTGCCGCGCCACCGAGGGGGTGTGGCTGGTGCCCACCGGACCGCTCACCAACATCGCGCTCGCCTTGCGCGCCGCGCCCGACCTGGCCCACCGCATCGCCGGCATCTCGCTGATGGGCGGCGGCAGTTTCGGCAACCGCACTGCGGCGGCCGAGTTCAACATCTGGTGCGATCCCGACGCTGCGGCTGCGGTGTTCGGCTACGGCGGCCGGCTCATCATGGCCGGTCTCGACGTCACCCATCAGTTCCAGGCCACGCCCGAACGCATCGACGCGGTGCGCGGCCTGGGTGGCCGCTTCGCCACCGTGCTGGCCGACCTGTTGGTGTTCTTCAGCCACACCTACACCACCCGGCACGACAACATGCAGGGTGCTGCGGTGCACGACCCGCTGGCCGTGATGTGCCTCACCCACCCCGAATTGTTCGGCTGGCGCGACGCCCATGTGATGGTGGAGACCCACGGCGAACTCACCCGAGGCATGACGGTCATCGACAACCGCGGTCTGGTCGAACGCCTCGCCCCCAACTGCTCGCTCCTCACCACGGTCGACGCCGACGCCGGCTTCGCGCTGGTGAACGAGGCCATCGCCCACTATTCACACTGACCGGGCGCACTGGGTACGGTTGCGCCATGCGTGCAGCCGTGATGCGTGACTGGCAACTGCGAGTCGACGACCTCCCCGACCCAACACCCGGCCCCGGTCAGGTGCTCACCAAGGTGCTCGCCTGCGGTATCTGCGGCAGCGACCTGCACCTGCTGGTGCACGGCGAAGAGAGCCGCCGCCTCACCGAGGAGCTGAACGCCGACCGGCCCGCCGACCCCACCGCGATGCAGATGTTCGATCCGTCGCGCGACACCGTGATGGGCCACGAGTTCTGCTGCGAGGTGGTCGACCTCGGGCCCGGGGTGAGCACCCTGAAGGTGGGCGACGTAGTGGTCAGCCTGCCGGTGGCCTTCGACGCCAGCGGTCTGCACGGCATCGGATTCTCGAACACCTACAACGGCGGGTACGCCGAGTTGATGGTGCTGAACGAACTCACTGGCATCAAGGTGCCCTCGGGCCTTCCCGCCCACATGGCTGCACTCACCGAACCGCTGGCCGTCGGCGTGCACGCCGTGGCGAAGAGCCGTATCGCCGTCGGCGACGCCGCGCTGGTGCTGGGCTGTGGCCCGGTGGGCCTGGCCTGCATCGCCGAACTACGCATGCGCGGCATCGGTCCCATCGTGGCCGCCGACTTCAGCCCGAAGCGCCGCCAACTCGCCGAGCAACTCGGCGCCGATGTGGTGGTCGACCCGCGCGACACGCCCGCCATCGACGCCTGGCGGCGCGTCGACGGCAGCAAGCCGCTGGTCATCTTCGAAGCCGTCGGTGTGCCCGGCATGATCGAGCAGGCCATGCGCATGGCCCCGAAGGACGCCCGCATCCTCGTGGTGGGCGCCTGCATGCAGGAGGACCGCATCCACCCGATGCTCGGCATCGGCCGCGAGCTGAGCATCCAGTTCGCGCTCGGCTACACACCCGACGAGTTCGGCGCGTCGCTCATCGCCATCGCCGAGGGCAGGGTCGACCTGTCGCCGTGGCTCACCGGCACGGTCGACGTCGATGGCGTGCCGCAGGCGTTCGCCGACCTCGGCAACCCCGAGGCTCACGCCAAGATCCTCGTGGTGCCATGACCGACACGTTCCCGCGGCAGTACGCGCGCACCCAACGCTTCACCCTGGGTGAGCCCCGGAACCTCACCGTCTCGCCCGACGAACAGCGCGTCGTGTTCCTGCGCAGCAGGTCGGGCGACGACCCGGTGAACTGTCTGTGGGTGGCCGATCTCGCCACCGGCGCCGAGCAGTTGGTGGCCGACCCGGTGGCGTTGCTGGCCGGCCACGCAGCCGACGACGACACTCTGTCGGCCGAAGAGCGCGCCCGTCGCGAACGCATGCGCGAAGGCGCCGGTGGCATCACTGCGTACGCCACCGATACCGCTGTCACGGTGGCCGCCTTCACCTTGGCCGGTCGACTCTTCACCGCCGGGCTGCTCAGCGCACGCGCCCGCGAACTGCCCGTACAGGGCCCGGTGTTCGACCCGCGACCCGATCCGCTCGCCCGCCGAATTGCGTACGTCAGCGGCACCGCCCTGCGCATCGCCGAACTCGACGGCTCGAGCTGGGAGTTGGCCGGCGAGGCCACCGACGACGTCACCTGGGGCAGCGCCGACTTCGTGGCCGCCGAGGAGATGCATCGGTTCCGGGGCTTTTGGTGGAGCCCCGACGGCGACGCCATCGCCGCCTGCCGCGTCGACAACTCACAGGTGCAGCAGTGGCACATCACCAACCCCGCAGAACCGGGCGAGCCGCCCGCCGTGGTGCGCTACCCCGCTGCGGGCACCGCCAACCCCGATGTGAGCCTGCACGTGCTGGCCATCGACGGCGGGTCGGTGGAGATCGAGTGGGACCGCAAGGCGCTGCCCTACCTGGCCGGTGTGACCTGGCCCGAATCCGGCCGCATGCTGGTGACCGCGCAGTCACGCGATCAGCGCACGCTGGTGGTGCTGCAGGCCGACCCGGTTACCGGCGGCGCCTGGCCGCTGTTCACCGACCACGACGACGCCTGGGTGGAACTGGTGCCCGGCAGCCCCACCCGTCTGTCCGACGGACGCCTCGTGGTTGCCGCCGACCGCGACGGTCGGCGCTGCCTGCTGGTCGACGGCTCGGCCGTCACCCCGGCCGATGTGCAGGTGCGGTCGATCGCCTGCGGCGGCGACACGGTCACGTTCCTCGGCAACCCGCTCGACGACGCCACCGAGCAGCACGTGTACGACTGGCACCCCGAGCACGGCACCACCCGACGCACCGAGGCCGCCGGTGTGCACACCGTGTCGGCGGGTAAGCCGGTGGTGGTGCGCACCGCAGTGCTCGACACACCGGGCGGGGTCACCACCCTGCCCGACGGCACGGTGCTCGCCTCGTTCGCTGAAGCGCCGCTCGTGCAGCCGCGCCCCACGATGCACCACCTCGGCCAGCGGCGACTGGCCACGGCAGTGCTGCTGCCACAGCATCACGACGGCTCGCCCCTGCCCGTGCTGCTCGACCCGTACGGCGGCCCGCACGCACTGCGCGTCGTGCGCTCGTACAACGCCTTTGCCTCGTCGCAGTGGTTCGCCGACCAGGGTTTCGCCGTCGTCGTGGCCGATGGGCGCGGCACCCCTGGCCGCGGCAGCGAGTGGGAGCGGTCGGTGCACCTCGATCTGGCCACCGCTGCACTCGACGACCAGGTCGAGGCACTCCACGCTGCGGCCGCGCTGCACCCCGAACTCGACCTCTCGCGAGTTGCCATCCGCGGCTGGAGCTTCGGTGGTTACCTCGCCGCGCTGGCAGTGCTGCGCCGGCCCGACGTGTTCCACGCCGCCATCGCTGGTGCCCC
>JBAXSU010000125.1:0-10180 GCA_037130535.1 Actinomycetota bacterium | reverse complement strand
TTTTCTTCTCACACCCCTGGGTGGAGCTGGGGAGAATTGAACTCCCGTCCATCAGGCACTGAGCGCCCGTGATACGACCATTCCCGACTTCATCCCTGACGCAGGGACACCGGCGGGTCGGCTGGCCCTCACCCGAAGATGGTGGCCCGCGACTCGTCTTTCCGAGCAGTCATCGGTCTTTCCCGACGCCAGCAGTCTTTTCCGCTGTCATCCTCCGCTTCTGTTGCCGGGCTGCGGTGGATCGGCCCCGTGCGCCATTTCTGGTCACGATGTCTCTTCACAACCTGACGAATCAGGCGGCGAGAGCGAACTGCTCGTTGGCAATTCTTTGTGTTGCCCCGTTTAGCGAGTCTGAGCAACTCGGGTCGCACGCTCGACCAATGACACTGACGTCGAATCCTGTCAGCCCCGTGGTTGAACGACGCCGAGTGTAACCCCGGGCAGTGACGAAGTGTTCCCGGGCTGCGGGTGCGTGCCGGATGACCCTGCGGCCGGCATCTGGAAGAATCAGCGCATGGCATTGGTGAGCTGGTTCGAGATCCCCGTCGTCGACATCGAGCGGGCGATTGCCTTCTACGAGTTCGTCTTCGAGATCGAGTTGGAACGCACCGTCATCGACGGGCACCCGATGGCGCTGTTCCCCGACGCGGACGAGTCTGGGAGCGCGAGCGGTGCGTTGGCGACGGGCGACAGCTATGTGCCGTCGATCGACGGCACCCGTGTGTACTTCCGCGTCGACGACGTGGCAGGCACGCTTGCGCGGGCACTCGACCGAGGTGGGCAGGAGCTCTACCCGGTCACCGATGTCGGCGAGCAGGGCATGGTGGCCGAGTTCGCCGACACCGAGGGCAACCGCATCGCCCTGTCAGGCGCCTGATTCCATCGAGGCGCCGGTAGGCCCCGGGTACGGCGACGGGTATCCGGTTGGCATCTCCATCATCGCTTCGGTGTCGATGCCCCGGTACGGAGGCACGCTGACGGTGCGTGCGCCCGGCACGCCGCCGAGTCGAACGATCCGCTCCGACGCGTTGTTGCGCGTCGAGGCCTCGTAGAGGTTGCCCTCCGGGTTCGCCGTGATGCGGATGGTGTACACACCGTTGGGGAGATCGGTGATGTCGAACGACTGGCCCGAGACGCTCTGCATGTACAGATCACCCCAGCCGACGGCGAGCACCTCGCGAACCCACAGCGCGTCCTCGGAGCCACAACTGGTGGCCAGCGACTCCTGCTGGAGTGTCCACACCACACCGGGCAGGGTGAGGTCGACGGGGTAGTTGTTGGCCAGGCACCACGACTGCTTGCCGCTCAACTGGCTCTTGCCCTGCTCGGAGACGAGCTCGTAGCGCGAGAAGTCTTGGAAGTGCCAGTGGTCGTGGCCGCCGCCGCGGTGGTATTCGAGGGTGCCGATCGGGGCGCTGCCGACCGCCCGCCCGTCGGCGTAGAACGTCTGGTAGCCGTCCATCAACTCGGGCTCGGTCGGGCTGCGGAAGCCGTCGATCACCATCGGTGCCGGCCCGGCGTTCCAGGTGACGGCGCCGAAGTTGAGCAGATCGAGTTCGCCGTCGTTGGAGGTGCTGATCTGGAACGCCGGCAGGGCCCGCAGGTCGGGCACTGTCGTCCGGTCGGGCCGAGCATCCGAGCCGTCGGGCCGACCCGAGTGGTCGTGTGCCTGCTCTGGTTCGTCGACGACGTCCTCGGTGTACGCATCGGTGGGCAGGGTGCCGTTCGGGATGCCGAAGATGTCGTGGAATCCGTCACCGTTCACGTCGACCTCGGAATCCTCGAAGTCGCTGAGGCCATCGCCATCGATGTCGATGAGCGGATCGATCGAATCGTCGATCCCGTCGTTGTCCTGATCGAAGTTGTACGTGTCGTCCTGCCAGTTGGGTATGCCGTCGCCGTCGTCGTCACCGGAGTTCTCGGGAGCGCCGGTGTCGGCGTCGGTGATCTTCAGGTCGACCGTCACGGGCTCGAGGCCCCCGAGCCAGGTCGAGTACGGCTCGGCCACCTCGACCTGCATCGAGTAGTCGCCCGCCGGCACATCGCCGGGCAGCGTGATGCCGCCGTAGCCGCTCACGGGCACCGCCCAGCCCTCAGCGATTCCCCACACCGAGCCGAGGCTCAGTTGTTGGCCGGAACAGTCGTACGGGTAGGGGTTGAGATCGGGACCCGTTGCATTGATCCGCTGCACTGGGCCGTTCGGGCAGAAGGTGAGCGCCTCGTTGGCTGCAACCTTCCCATCTGCATCACGAACGGTCACCTCGACGAAGCCCTGGAAGCCGGTCCAGTCGAACTCGGCGCCCTTCGGTGTGGGCAGTGAGCGACTTGCCGAGGGTGAGACGAGGCGGGCATCGACGGTGAGGGGGCGGTCGTAGTCGGTGCGGCGGACATCGAACTGCAGGGCCGCGCCAAGGCTGGCGAGGTACACCGGGATCGACAGGGACGCATCCTGGCCCTCGATCCGTTCGACGTCGACCTCCGCGTCGCTCACGATCAACGCTACGGATTGCTCCACCACCGGCGGAGCGGTGGTCGTGGTGACAGCCGCCGTGGTGGTCGGGGCCGCAGTGCTGGAGGGAGCGGCGGTGGACGGAGGTGTCGCATCGGACGGGTCGTCGGCACAGGCGGACAGCACGACCATCGAAATCGCCAACATCGGCATCCAGCGGCGAATCATTCGTTCCTCTTTCGGCAATGACGACAGAGCCCACCGTCGTCGGCGGCACGATGTGCCGCAACGGTCCGCAGGATAGGCCGGTTGCGCCGACCGCTGGCTGCACTCGGTGATGGCAGTGCGAGTTCAGTTGCGCAGCGCGTAGCCGACCGACAGCGATGCGGCCAGCGCCACCCACACGTTGTACGGCAGCAGGATCGCTCCGGCCCACGTGCGGGTGTTCCAGGCCGCGACCACGATGGGCACGGTCAGCACGGCCGCGGCGATGAGCGCGATCGCGGCTGGCCACAACGAATGGCTGAAGTAGAACAGCCGCGCCCAGGTGAGCGCCGCGGCGATGCTGAGTGCCAGGCCCACCAGCCACACCGTGCGTGCGGCCGGCGACCCGCTGAGCGCCACGGCGATACCGGCGGCGATGAGCGCCGCGAAGTTGTACGGCCAGATGATGCCGAACACGGCGCCGGGTGGTTGCCAGGGCGGCTGCTCGAGCGACCGGTACCAGGCATCGCCCGTGCGCACCCACAGGCCCGAGCCGACGACGTAACCGACGACGAGCGCTGCGCCGGCCACGGCTGCCGAGATGCGGGCGATGTCCATGCGCCACTGTGCCACGGACGGCCGCGGCCCGGCGCGTCGGCCTAGCGTGTCCGGTATGGAGGCAGTCGCCAGCGGACCGGTCACTCGGGCCAACACGCTCACCACGAAGCGAGCGACGGCGCGTACGTTCGCGACCACCGGTTCGGGGCAGGTGGTAGTGCCCGTGGTGCTAGCGGCCTTGGCACTGCGGCTGACTCTCGGTGCATCCGGCTGGCCGCTGAGTTGGGTCGATCTCGTCACGGCCGCTGTCGTCGTGGTGATGACCGGGCCGGTCGAATGGGTGCTGCACCGGCACGTCCTGCACGCGCCGGTCGAGTCGTTCACCACCCGTCGCCTCGGCCTCGGCCTCGGGCATCGTCAACACCACCTCGACCCGCCCGAGCTGAAGTGGCTGATGCTGAGCGGCATCGAGATGGCGATCTTCCTCGGCATCCTCGCCGTGTTCACGGTGCTGTGGAGCCTGCCGCTGGCATGGGCGCTGGGTGGCGGGTTGCTCGGGCCGATGCTCTTGGCGTTCGTGTTCACCGCAGCAGCGGCCGGCCATTACGAGTGGACGCATCTGCTGGTGCACACGGCGTATCGACCCCGCAGCCGCTACTACGCCCGGCTGGCACGCAACCACCGGCGGCACCACTACCGCAACGAGCACTACTGGCTCGGGGTCACCTCGAACCTGGGCGACCGGTTGATGCACACCCTGCCCGCAGGCGACGACAGCGTGCCCCGGTCGGAGACCGCGCGGAGCCTGTCGACCTGAGGTTTCCGGAGCCTCCGCCTACATCGTCCCCCTCCCGTCTGCCCCGCCGTCCGCCCACCCCACTGCCATCGGTGAGCCGGGATGGTCGTGGGGCCGGGCCACGCTCACGAAGCCGGGTCATCGGTGAGCGGGGGAGGTCGTAGGGGCGGTCCACGCTCACGGACGGGGTGGGGCGGGGCGGGATGATGCCGAGCGGTCCGGGGCCGATCGGCAACACTACGAAGCGTGATCGTCGACAGTGCTGCCTATGTGGATGGCCAACGCATCGAGGTGGAACCCACCGCCGAGGCCCTCGCCGCCTGGCGTCAGCGCGACGACGGGTTCGTGTGGGTGGGCCTGCGTACGCCCAGCGCCGACGAGTTGCATGCCATCTGCACTGCGCTCGACCTCGACGACATCCCGGTGTCGGCAGTGCTGGCCCCGCACACCCGGCCGGTGCTCGAGATCGAGGGCACCACAGTGCAGATGGTGCTGCGCACCGCCCGCTACAACGACCCCGAGGAACTGCTGGTGCTGGGCGAGATGACGGTGCTCATCGGGCCGCGGGCGATCGTGACGGTGCGGCACGGACAGGCCAGCCCGCTGTCGCAGCTGCGCTGTCAGCTCGAGGCCGAACCCGCCCGGCTGCGTGAGGGCCCGGCGGCCGTGGCCACCGCCATCGTCGGCCGGGTGATCGACGACTACGGCCCGGCCCTCGACGGGTTCGAGAACGACGCCGTCGAAGCCGAGCGCGACGTGTTCTCAGAGACCCGTCACCAGCCCGTGAAGCGGCTCTACCAACTCAAGCGCGAGGTGCGTGAACTGCTCGTCGCAGTCGACGCCTTGCAGGATCCGCTCAACCGGCTCATCCGCGTGATCGGCCACCAACTGCCGCCCGACATCGAAGCCGACCTCAACGAAGCCGCCGATCAACTCAACCGCACCGTCACCCGCATCATGTCGCTGTCGGGCCTGCTCGACGCCGCGCTCACCGCCAGCCTGGCGCAGATCTCGGTTCAGCAGAACGAAGACATGCGCAAGATCAGCGCCTGGGTGGCCATCGCCGCAGTTCCCACGATGGTGGCCGGCATCTACGGCATGAACTTCGAGCACATGCCCGAACTGAGCCACCCCGCTAGCTACCCGATCGTGATCGGCGGCATGGTGCTGGTGGCCGTGCTGATGTACCGGGCGTTCCGCAAGAGCGGCTGGCTGTAGCGGCGTCGCCCGTCAGGCCATGCCCTTGCGCTGGCGGCCGAGCGCCCGCTGGATCTCGCGCTGGCTGTCGCGTTCGGCGATGACCTGGCGCTTGTCGGCCTTCTTGCGGCCGCGGCCCATCCCGATCTCCACCTTCACCCGGCCGTCTTTGAAGTACAGCGACAGTGGCACCATGGTGAGGTGCTCGCGCTTGATCTCGGCTGCGATGCGCTCGATCTCTCTGCGGTGCAGCAACAGCTTGCGGGCCCGGTTCGGGTCGTGCGCCCCCACCCCGTGAGCGAACTGGTAGGGCGGGATGTGCATGCCGTCGAGCCACACCTGGCCCTGGATGATGCGGGCGAACGCGTCGGCGATCTGCACATGACCCTCGCGGAGGGCCTTCACCTCGCTGCCGGTGAGCACGATGCCGCACTCGATCTCGTCGACGATGCCGTAGTCGTGCCGGGCGCGCCGATTGGTGGCGATGATCTTCTTCCCGGGGTTCTTCCCGTTGTCTCGCGCGCCGGCCATGGGCCGATCACGCTACCGGGCCGCCACCAACAGGATCAGCCCGCACAGCACCACCGTCGCAGCCACCATGCGGCGGCGGCCGCCCTCCTCGCCCAGCATGCGGCTACCGGCGAAGGCGGCGATGAGCACGCTCGACTCGCGGATGGCAGTGACGTAGCCCACCGGCGCCAGTCGCCAGGCCAACTGCACCATGCCGTAGGTGATGCACGAGATGATGCCCACCACGGTGTACCGCTTCCAGTTGGCCCGCAGCGCGACGGTCATCACCGCTCGGCGGCCGGTGGCGAGGCAGAAGGTGGTGAGCACCGCCCCCGTCGAGGCGAACGAGGCCAGCGTGTAGAGAGGAGTGTCGGCGGTGCGGATGCCCTTCGCATCGGTGATCGAGTAGATGCCGATCGTCAGCGCCACCGTCAACGCTGCCGCCACCTCGGGACCGCGGGCCCGGCCGGCCAGCAGGAACAGTCCGACCGCCACCGTGACCACCGCGGCGAAGGCCAGCCAGCCCAGGTCGTCGTCCAGCAGCAGCACGCCACCGATGGCCGCCAGCAACGCGCCCCCGCCGCGGGCCATCGGGTAGACGAGCGAGAAATCGCCGTGGTCGTAGGCCCGCGCGAGGAACCAGCAATAGGGGAGGTGCGCCAGGCCCGATGCGCCGGCCCACAGCCACACCGACGCGGGCAGGCCGCCGAACAGCAGGAGCAGCACCAGCGAGATCGCCCCGGCGATCGAGAACTGGCCCCACAGGGCGAGGAACCGGTCGCCGCTCTGCTTCACCGACAGGTTCCACCCGGCATGCACCACTGCCGCGCCGAGGGCGAGCAGGGTGGCGGTCAGCACTGGCCCGACGTTAACCCTCTGTTCACCTGGACCCAGCGATGCCGGACCGGGCCACCGGCGACACAACCGGCGTCAGGCACTACTCTGCAGCGCCGTGCAGCATCCGCCCCTCATGTTCCCGTCAGCAGCGTTCGCCGCGATGATCGGCCACATGTACGACGGCTACCCGCTCGAAGCGTGCGGTCTGCTCGTTGGCACCGGCAGCCGGGTCAACCGGTTCGTGCCCTGCACCAACCTCGCTGCGTCGGCCAAGTTGTACACGATCGACCCCAAGCAGCACCTGCGGGCCGAGCGCGAGGCCGACGACGAAGGCCTCGAGGTGATCGGCGTCGTGCACAGTCACACCCACAGCGAGCCGTACCCCAGCCCCACCGATGTGGCCCAGGCCCCCGACCCGGGCTGGCACTACGTGATCGTCAGCCTGAAGCGGGGCGCGCCCGAGAGCCGCAGCTACCGCATTGTCGATGGTCACATCAGCGAAGAGCCGATCGGCATCGCCTGACGGCGGATCCGTCGACTAGATTGTCGACTGATCCGATCTGATTTATCCACCAGATCCGGGTTTTCGGAATGATTTCGCTCGAGACGGAGGTTGTGCCAGCCATGTCGGTGCTCGAAACCCCCGTTGCTGCCACCACCGCACACCCTCGGAAGGAGGCTGACGCGATGATCCCCGCCACCAGCGTGCTCGACCTGATCGGCAACACGCCCATGGTCGATGTCAGCCAGTTGTCGCCCAACCCCAACGTGCGCATCATCGCCAAGCTCGAGAACCAGAACCCGTTCGGGTCGGTGAAGGATCGCATCGCCAAGGCGATGATCGAGCAGGCCGAGAAAGATGGCCGCCTGCAGCCCGGCCAGACCATCATCGAGCCATCGTCGGGCAACACCGGTATCGCCCTGGCCGCGATCGCCCAGATGAAGGGCTATCCGATCAAGATCCTCATGCCCACCAGCGTGTCGATCGAACGGCGCCAGATGCTCGAGGTGTTCGGGGCCGAACTGATCCTCACCCCGGGCGAGGAGGGCAGCAACGGTGCGGTGCGCCGGGCCCAGGAGATGGCCGCCGCTCACCCCGAATGGTGCTTCCTCTACCAGTACGGCAACGATGCCAACCCCACCGCGCACTATGAGGGCACGGGCCCCGAGATCATGCGCGACTGCCCCGAGATCACCCACTTCGTCGCCGGCCTCGGCACCAGCGGCACCCTCATGGGTACCGGTCGGTACCTGAAGGAGCACAAGGCCGGGGTGAAGATCATTGCCATCGAGCCGCCGCTCGGCGAGCGGGTGGAGGGTCTGCGCAACCTCGACGACGGCTACATCCCACCGGTGTTCGAGCAGTGGTACGGCTTCGATCTGCTCGACCGCAAGCGCGTGGTGCGTCCCCGCGAAAGCATCGAATGGACCCGCCGCCTCGTGCGCGAGGCCGGCATCTTCGCCGGTATCTCGGCCGGTGCAGCGCTGGCCGGGGCCGCCAAGGTGGCCAGCGAGATCGACGAGGGCACGATCGTGTTCATCGTGTGCGACGGCGGCTGGAAGTACCTCTCCACCGGCGCCTACACCGACGACCTCGACGAGGCCGAGAGCAAGGCCGAGAAGATCATCTACTTCTGACCGTGAGGATCGCCGCACTCAGCGCCGCCACCGGCGTGAGCGTCGCGACGCTGAAGTACTACCTCCGCGAGGGGTTGCTGCACGCAGGTGAGTCGACGGCGGTGAACCAGGCGCAGTACGACGACACGCATGTGCGCCGGGTGAAGCTCATCCGGGCGCTCGTCGAGCTCGGTCGTCTGAGCATCGCCGAGGTGCGCGAGGTGCTGGCGGCGGTCGACGACGAGTCGCAGTCGCTGCACGAGGCGTTCGGCGCCGCACAAGACGCCATGGCCACCGAGGTGTCGAGCGACAGCGAGTGGCTCGACGCGGCGCTTGTATCGGTCGACGCCTTCTTGGTGCGCAACGACCTCGCTGTGCGGCCCGAGTCGCCGGTGCGGGCCATGCTGGCCGAAACACTGGTGTGGCTCACCGAGTTCGGCTGGGGTCTGCCCGGCATCGTTGTCGACGCCGCCGTGTTCGACTCGTTGGTGCCCGGCCTGAAGGAACAGGCAGAGTTCGAGATCTCGGTGGTGCCGCCCGACACCGACCGCACCGCACAGGTGGAGTTCACGGTGGTGGGCACGATGGTGTTCGAACTGGCCGCCGCGGCCATCCGTCGCATGGCGCTGGAGGATGCCAGCGCGAAGCGGTTCGGGCCACGCGGCTGAGCGGCACCCGCCGCGCGCCGAGCGGTAGGGTGGCCCACGTCATGGACGCAGCCGCCGCACCCGACGACCGGCCGATCGGCATGTTCGACAGCGGCTTCGGTGGCCTCACCGTGGCCCGGGCCGTCATCGACCTGCTGCTGCACGAACACCTCGTCTACGTCGGCGACACCGGTCGCTACCCGTACGGTTCGAAGCCCCAGGCCGATGTGGCGCACTACGCCCGCCAGATCGCCCGGTGGCTCATCGATGAACACGATGCGAAGGTGATCGTGGTGGCGTGCAACACGGCGGCATCGGCGGTCGACCTGGCCGCCGAACTGCCGGTGCCGGTGATCGGTGTGATCGAGCCGGGTGCGCGCGCACTGGTGCGGGCCACTCGCTCCGGTGCGGTTGGAGTGATCGGCACCGTGGGCACGGTGGGGTCCGGCTCGTATCAGCGCGGTGTCGCTGCCGCAGTGCGGGCGGCCACGGCCGACGGTGCGGCGCTCCCCGAGATCGACCTCACCTGTGCCGCCTGCCCCGGGTTCGTCGAGTTCGTCGAGCGCGGGGTGACCAGCGGCGACGAGATCACCGTGCTCGCCGAGCGGCTGTTGGCACCCGTGGTCGAGGCCAAGGTCGACACCCTGCTGCTCGGCTGCACGCACTACCCGTATCTCGCCCGGGTGATCGGCGACGTGATGGGCCGTGAGGTGGTGCTGGTGTCGTCGGCCGACGAGACCGCCTTCGAACTGTCGCGGCTGCTGGCCGACCACGGCCTTGCCCGTTCGGCCACCGCCTCGCCCGGCACCCATCGCTTCGTCTCGTCGGGCGATGTCGACTGGTTCCGTGCCCTCGGCCGGCGCTTGCTCGGCCCCGAACTCGCCAGCGTCGAACACGTCGTGTTCGACTGAGCCCTTCCAACAACCAGGAGATCCTTATGTCCCGCCCCGACGGCCGCGCCCCCCACGAACTGCGCACCATCGCCTTCGAACGCGACTTCACCGAGATGGCGGCCGGCAGTGTGCTGGTGTCGTTCGGCCGCACCCGCGTGCTGTGCACGGCGTCGATCGATGAAGACGTGCCGCGCTGGATGAAGGGCACCGGCACGGGCTGGGTTACGGCCGAGTACTCGATGCTGCCGGGCAGTTCGCCCGAGCGCGTCGACCGCGAGGCGGCCAAGGGCAAACAGAGCGGGCGCACCGTCGAGATCCAGCGCCTCATCGGCCGGTCGTTGCGTGCGGCGTGCGACATGCGCCTGCTCGGCGAGCGCCAAGTAGTGGTCGACTGTGACGTGCTGCAGGCCGACGGCGGCACCCGCACCGCCAGCATCTGCGGCGGTTTCCTTGCGCTGCACGATGCCCTCAC
>JBAXSU010000124.1:0-10200 GCA_037130535.1 Actinomycetota bacterium | reverse complement strand
CCCTTGTCGATCTGCACCTTCAGGTTGCGGGCCGCAGCGATGGGGGCGGCGGTTTCGCGGGTGCGTTCGAGTGGTGAGGCGTAGACGGCATCGACACGGGCCAGCACACCGAGGCGTTCGGCGGCGCGGCGGGCCTGCTCGAGCCCGGTGTCGGCCAGGTGCAGCCCCGGCGCCCGACCGGGCAGCAACTTGCCCGTCGTGGGGGTCTGGCCGTGGCGCACCAGCAGAACGAGCGTGGGCGGTGTGGGCGGCTGCTTGCCGGTCGGCTTGCTCGATGTCTTGGTGGTGGCCATGTCGATTCGGAAACCTACTGTGCAGCGCGTGGATTCGCTCGGTCGCCTGCACGACGAGGTCTGTGACTGTCGCCGTTGCCCGCGGCTGGTCGACTGGCGCGAGCACATGGCCGTCGAGCGTCGTGCCTCGTACCGCGACCAGACCTATTGGGGTCGCGGTGTGCCCGGGTTCGGCGACCTGCGAGCGCGCATCTTGGTGCTCGGTCTGGCACCGGCGGCGCACGGGGCGAACCGCACCGGCCGGGTGTTCACCGGTGACCGCTCGGGCGACTGGCTGTTCCGGGCGATGCACCGCGCCGGACTGGCCAACCAAGCGGAGTCGGTGGCCCGCAACGACGGGCTGCGGCTGCGCGATGCGTGGGTGACGGCCGCCGTGAAGTGCGCCCCACCCGACAACAAGCCGCTGCCCGCCGAGCGCGACCTGTGCCGGCCGTTCCTGGAACGCGAGATCGCGCTGCTCACCCGGCTGCGGGTGGTGGTGTGCCTGGGTGGATTCGCCCATGAGGCGGCGTGCTCGTTCTGGGGCGTGACCCCGCGGTCGCGGTTCGGCCACGGGGTGGAGACGGTGGCGCCGTCGGGGGTGGTGCTGCTCGACAGCTACCACCCCAGCCAGCAGAACACGTTCACCGGGCGGCTCACCGAGCCGATGCTCGACGATGTGTTCACCCGCGCGGTCGCACTGGCCCGCACCCGCCGGCGCTGACCACTTGCACCGACAATGGGCCGATCGGCTCCCTTGCCGCACCGGCAGCGCGCGGCAAGAATGCGGGTGAGCGTCCGCCGCCGAGGTAGCCGCCGATGTGGAGAGCGATGACGAAGCGCGATGTGGTGATGGGTGTCGTGATGGGTGCCGCCGGCGTGCTGCTGGTGTGGTTGCTGTCGGGGGCCATCTCGGAGGCTGCCGCCAACGCGTCGGGCGGTGCGAACCCGGCCCGCAGCCTGGGCCTGGTCATCGGCCTCGGGGTGCTGGTGCTGGCACTGTCGAACGTTGCGGCGATGCGAGCCCGCACCCGCCGCAACAACCGCGACGACTGGTGGCCGTAGCGCCGACGGCAAGGCTTCGGTGGGGACGGAACTAGGGTGCCCGGCGTGGCCGCCGGTCGACCTCACCTGGTGTTCCTCCATGGCTACACCACAGCCTGGCCCAAGGCGCCCACCTGGCATCGTCTCCTCGCCAGAGCGGGCGACACGACTGTCACAGCGATCACTCCGACAGCGCCGTCGGGGGTCCGTCGCCGCGATCGGTTCAACCCGACGGGAAAGCCGAGTTGGTTCCGCTACACCACCGATCTGAGCGACTCGCAGCCGCAGCGGTTCGACCACCCCGACCCCGACGATCTCGATGAGGTCGTGTTCGGCACCGGCGCCCGGCCCGGTGCCGTGTCGCTGTGGCAGGTGGTCGAGCGGGCTGTCGACGACGCCGGTGGGTCGCAGTTCGTGGCAGTTGCGGGCGAGTCGCAGGGCGGGGTGGTGGCGGCACACCTCGGCGTCCGCTGGAACCTCGAGCACCCCGACGCGCATCTCGGGGCGCTCAGCCTCATCCGCACCGCTGTCGATCCGGCGACGTGGGGTGGGCCACTGGCCCAGAGCGGTGGCGTTCCCCCTCGGTTCCAGACCCGTGTCCAAGTCGTGCTCGGCGCCGATGATGTCGTGTTCCACCCCTACTTCTCGATGTACTCGTTGGGACCGCTGTTGGGCACCAACCCGGTTCGATCGGGGCATGTTGCGCCGCCCTATCGAAACCCTGACGGCAACGTGACCGTCGACGTGCTCGAGGGAGTGGGCCACGCCGACCACAATGCGGCCGTCTACCGCGCCGCGGTCGACTTGCTGCTCGACGACTGGCTACGCACCAACGGGTGAGAACCGACCGGGCCCATGCGGCTAGCATTCCCGAGGGTTCATCGATCGGGGGGATTGGTATGCGGCTCAGAGGCTGGGTGGGTGCTGTCGTGGCGACGGCGATGGTTGCGGCCGGGTGCGGCGGAGGGTCGTCGTCGGATGGTGGATCGTCGAGCACGTTGAAGGTGGGAACGATCAATGCCGTCGACTCGCTGAACCCCTTCAACTACATCGAGGCATCGGGGTACAACGCGATGCTGATGATCTACCCGATGCTGGTTCAGTACCTGCCCGACTCGAACGAGTTCGAGGGCGACCTTGCCGAATCGTGGACGGTGTCCGATGACGGCACCGTGTACACCTTCACCCTCAAGAAGGGCAGCTGGTCCGATGGCACTCCCCTCACCGCCGGCGACGCGGCATGGACCATCAACACGATCCTCCAGTTCGCCGACGATGCCACAGCGGTGGCGGCCTCGGCTCTGTCGCACGTGGTGAAGGCCGAAGCGCCCGCCGACGACACGCTGGTCATCACCTACGACGCGCCCGTTGCGAACGTCCTGCCCCAGTTGCAGACGATGTTCATCCTTCCCCGTCATGTGTGGGAGAAGTTCGCCGGCTCAGACGGAGCCGGGCTGAAGACCTACGCCCCGCAGGAGCAGCTGCCGATCGTGTCGGCAGGGCCGTACACGGTCGAGAAGTACACGAAGGAGGGCACCACCGTCTTGAAGGCCAACCCCGACTTCTACGGCCCGAAGTCGAAGGTGGGCGCGATCGCGTTGGTGTACTACACCAACGAAGACGCGATGTTGGCCGACCTGAAGAGCGGTGAACTCGACTGGGTCGACGAGGTGCCCATCGCTGCGGCGACGGCTCTCGAGGCCGAAAAGGGCATCACGGTGGAGGAGATCCCGGGGTCGCAGACGAACAACATCACGTGGAACTCGAACCCGAAGAAGAAGCAGAATCGCGAGTTGCTCGACCCGCAGGTGAAGAAGGCGATGTCGATGGCGATCGACCGCGACCGCGTGATCGACGTGGTGTACGGCGGCCATGCGGTGGCGTTGGAGAGCCTGGTGGGCAACTTCAGCGGTACGTGGGAGAACACCGATCTCGGGCCGCTCGTCCGCGATGTCGATGCCGCCAACGCGGCGCTCGATGCGTTGGGGTACGCCAAGGGTGCCGACGGAATCCGCGTCGTGCCGGCCACCGCCGACCAGGCCGAGCATCCGATGGCATACGAGGTGATGCTTCCCGGCAGCGTGAACTTCAACATCAAGCGCCAGTTCGAACTCGTCGCCGAGGACATGAAGCAGATCGGCGTCGAGCTGATCATGCGTCCCGGCGGCGACGCCACTGCGTCGTTCGCCTACGAGACGGGCGAGAACTGCGATGCCACAGCCGGAACCGGCTACGAAGACTTCGACATGGCGATGTGGAACTGGGTCGGGTACCGCGACCCCGACTTCCTGTTGTCGGTGGTCACCAAGGCGCAGTGGTGCTCGTGGAGCGATACCGGGTACGACAACCCTGCGTATGACGAGATGTACACCGAGCAGGCCACGCTCGTCGACAAAGCGGCTCGAAAGGCGCTGGTCGACGAGATGCAGCAGATCATCTACGACGACATGCCCTACACCCAGTTGGTGAACATGAACTTCATCCACGCGTTCCGCGACACGTGGAAGGGGTTCAGCCTCGATCTCTCGGGGTACTCGAAGCGCTACTACACCGATGTGGAGCCCGCTGGCTGATTCTCTCGATCCGCCACCTGCCAGACCCGTAGTCGTCCGATGACCACCTACTTGATCAAGCGGTTGATCTTCGCCGCGCTCACGATCTTCGTGGCCATCACCGTGAACTTCATCCTTTTTCGTGCCTTGCCCGGTGACGCCCTGTCGGGGTTGAAGTGTCGTCAATGCACCCCCGAGTTCAAAGACGCCCAGCGGGCGGCGCTCGGCCTCGACAAGTCGTTGTGGGCCCAGTACGGGCTGTACCTCCAAGGGTTGTTGCACGGCGACCTCGGCAATTCGTTGCGGCCGCCGCACGAGGCCGTGACGTCGATCCTGGGCAGCGCGTTGCGGCGCACCGTGCCGATGATCGTGCTCGGCACGGTGTTCTCGATCGTGCTCGGCGTGTCGGTCGGTCTCGTGGCTGCCTGGCGGCGCGGTTCGCTGGTCGACCGGTTCTCGACCGGTGCGGCGCTCGCCGCCTACTCGATGCCCACGCAGTGGTTGGCCTTGCTGATGGTGCTCTACGTCGCCGGTTGGCTGGGGTTGCCCACGTCGGGGGTGAAGGACCCCGACCTCGAGGTGGCGCAGATCCTCGGCACGGTGAGTAGCTGGGACGTGTTCATCGATCAGGTGAGGCACATGATCCTGCCCGCGCTCGCCATCGGCATCGTCTTCGCCGGCGACTACGCCATCATCACCCGCTCGGCGCTCGTCGAGACGATGGGCCACGACTACGTCCTCACGGCTCGAGCCAAGGGCTTGCGGGCGTGGACCATCGTTCGGCGCCACGCCCTGCGCAACGCAGCCCTGCCCATCGTCACCTTGGTGGCCCTGTCGCTCGGCACCGTGGTCGGAGGTGTGTTGGTGGTCGAGTATGTGTTCTCCTATTCGGGCATCGGCCTGGTGGTGGTGCAAGCGATCGAGCAACGCGACTATCCCGTTCTTCAAGGCGCCTTCTTGCTGCTGACGATGGCGGTGGTGCTCGCCAACCTCGCGGCCGACCTGATCTACCCCCGGCTCGATCCACGGGTGGTGCTGCAATGAGCGACTCCGCAGCGTCGGCTGCACCGTCTGGCGTCGGCCGGGCGCTGCGCCACAATCGGGCTGCCCAGTTCGGACTGGCGCTGCTGTCGGTATTCGTGGTGGCTGCCGTGTTCGGACCGTGGCTGGCGCCGTACTCGACCACGCCGTCAGCGAGCGAGATCTTCCAGCCACCGAGCGCCGAACACTGGCTCGGCACCGACGATGCAGGCATCGACATGCTGTCGCTGGTCATCGAAGGTGCCCGGGTGTCGTTGCTCGTCGGCGTCTTGTCGGCACTCGTCGCCATGGTGATCGGCGGCATCGTGGGGGTTCTCACGGGCTACTTCGGCGGCCGACTCGATTCGGTGTTGATGCGTGTGGCCGACTACTTCCTGGTGATTCCTGATGTGCCCCTGATGGTGGTGGCAGCCGCGCTCTTCGGTCGTTCGCTGCGCAACATCGTCATCATCATCGCCCTCATCTACTGGGCATCGACCGCGCGGATGGTGCGCGCCCAGACCCGCAGCGTGCGCGAGCGGTTGTATGTGCGCCGGGCTCGGGCCATGGGTGCCGGGCACTGGCGCATCCTCGTCACCCATGTGGTGCCGCAGGTGGTGCCACTGCTGATCGCGCTCACCGTGCTGCAGGTAGCGCTCGGCATCTACGCCGAAACGTTCGTCACCTTTCTCGGCCTCGGCGACCCCACCGTCGTGTCGTGGGGGTCGATCCTGCAGGACTCGTTCGCGTCGAGTGCGCAGACCAATGGAGCGTGGTGGGCTGTGGTGCCGCCAGGGTTGTGTGTGACGCTGGTGGTGGTGGGCTTCACCCTGGTGGGCCAGGCGTTCGAGGAGGAGTTGAACCCGCGTCTTCGGGTGGGTCATCTGTCGTACCGCCGCTTCACGCTGCGGCACCTCGGCGACGAGGCGGTCGTCGGTGACTGAGGTGCTGCTTGCGGTGGAGCGCCTCAACGTGTGGTTCGAGGTGGGTGGCGGAGAGGTGCAACCCGTGCGCGACGTGTCGTTCACGCTGGCGCGGGGCCAGCGTCTCGGCCTCGTCGGCGAGTCGGGCTGCGGGAAGACCACGGCGCTGCTGGCGTTGATGGGCCTGCTCCCTCCGAACGCCAGCGTCGCCGGCCGAGTGCTGCTCGACGGTGACGATCTGCTCGCCGCCGGCGAGGCGTCGGTCATGCCCCATCGCTGGCGCGATGTCGCCATGGTGTTCCAGGGCGCGATGAACGCGTTCAACCCGGTGCAGCGGATCGGACCGCAACTCGTCGAGCCGATGGAGTTGCACGGGGTGGCCAAGGGCGCCGACGCACGCGCGCGTGCACGCGATCTGCTGGGTCTTGTCGGCCTGCCGACCCATCGGTTCGATGCCTTTCCGCACGAGCTGTCGGGCGGCCAGCGGCAACGGGCGGCCATCGCGATGGCGCTCAGTTGCGAACCGAAAGTGTTGCTCGCCGACGAACCCACCACTGCGCTCGATGTCATCGTGCAGGCCCAGGTGCTCGACCTGCTGGCCCAGCTGTCCGACGAGTTGGGTCTCGCGCTGGTGATCGTCACCCACGATCTGCCGATCGTGGCCGGACTGTGCCATCGCTCGGTGGTGATGTACGCGGGTCAGGTTGCCGAGGCGGGCGGCGCACTCGAGTTGGTGGCATCGCCGCTGCACCCCTACACGCGCATGCTCCACGCCGCTACTCCCGAGATCGGCGGAACGGGTGCGGTCAGCTCGATTCCGGGCGATCCACCGCGCCTCGACCGCACGTTCTCCGGCTGTCCGTTCGCCGACCGCTGTGATGTTGCCGACAGCCGCTGTCGGACCGAGCATCCTCCGATGAGCGAGGTGGCGCCAGGTCGTCAGGTGCGCTGCTGGCGTCCGGGGATGCGGCCATGACCGACACGGCTGCCCTCCTCGAGGTCGACGAACTGGCGGTCGTGTTCGCCCAGCGGCGTCGACTCGTCGACTCGCTGGCTCGCCGCGATCCTCGATCGGTCCGCGCCGTCGATGGCGTGTCGCTCCAGATCCGGCCGGGCGAGATGGTGGCGCTCGTGGGCGAGTCGGGTTGCGGCAAGACCACCACGGCGATGGCCGTGATGGGTCTGGTCGATGTGGCGGCAGGTACCGTGCGCCTCGACGGCGTCGATCTCGGTGGACTGTCGGCGGCCGAGCGTCGGGTCCACCGCCGCCGCGCCCAGCTGGTGTTCCAAGACCCGTACGAGTCGCTCGATCCGCGCTTCACGGTCGAGCGCCTGGTGCGCGAGCCGCTCGAGATCCACCAGATCGCGGGTGACCATCGCGAAGCGGTGGTGCGTGCGCTCGAACGCGTCGGCATTCGTCCGGCCGAGTCGTATTTGCACCGCTATCCGCATGAACTCTCCGGGGGCCAGCGCCAGCGTGTCGCTGTGGCGGCGGCACTGGTGCTCGAACCGTCGTTGCTCGTCGCCGATGAACCGGTGTCGATGCTCGACACGTCGGTGCGGGCGGGTGTGCTCGAGTTGCTCGGCGCGCTGCGCGGTGCCGGAATGGGCATCTTGATGATCACCCACGATCTCTCCACCGCAGCGCGCTACGCCGATCGGATCTGTGTGATGTACCTGGGCCGGATCATCGAGGAAGGACCCGCCAGGGAGGTGGTCGACTCGCCGAGGCATCCCTACACGCGGGCACTGATCGCTGCAGTGCCGCGTAGCGACGGCGCCCCCAGGGATCGGTCGCTGATGCCGTCTGGCGAGACACCCGACCCTGCCGACGTGCCTGCCGGGTGCCGGTTCCACCCGCGCTGCCCGGTGGTGGCGAGCGGCGAGGCGGCCAGGTTGGGTATCGAGGAGCGGTGCCGTGGCGAGGATGTGGTCGCGGTCGACGTCGGCTCTGGGCGCCGCGTGGCCTGTCACGCCGTCGCCGGCTGAGCCCGCTGACCCTGCTGACCCCGATGACCCTGCTGACCCTGCTGACCCTGCTGACCCTGCTGACCCTGCTGACTAGGGCGCGGGTGTGCGCCCGAAGCGCTCGTGCCAGTGGCGCTCGGCGATCTGCACGCCGTCGTGCTCGACGGTGAGGTGAATACTTACGTCGAACGCCTCGCTGTCGCTGGTCACCTCGAGCGTCGCCTCCGTGGTGCACACGGCCTCGGGGAAGCTGAGTTGCAACCGCGAGCGGCCGCGCACCCACCCCTTCGAGCAGTCGATGGTGCTGATGCCCACATGGCCCTCGTAGTGGTCATCGACCGCGATGTTCCGGAAGCCCCGGTACGGGCCGCCGTAGAGGCTGTGTGCCCGGGTCTCGCATGCCAGCACATCGTGCTCGTAGCGCCACTCCACACCGTCGGCGTCGTCGGCCGACGGACCCGGCCCGGCGCCGAACGTGTGCTGCAGCGGCTCGAGGCCCTCCACCACCGGCAGGCGCAGCACGACAGCCTCGCGGTCGACACCGAGGGTGAACTGCTCGCGGGCCGGCCAGCAGTTGGGCCAGTCGGTGCCGGCCAGCGCCAGGCGCAGGCGATGGCCGGGCACGAACGTCCACGTGGTGGCCTCGAACTCGACCCGGACGTCGATCCACTCGCCGGGCACCAGTGGTCGGGGCGCAGCACCTACCTCGCCCCACGCGTCCTGCGGCCAGCAGCCGCGGTGCTCGAGGTCGAGGTAACCGCGGGTGATGAGCGTGGAGGTGCCGTCGGGCGCCACGTCGCACAGCTTCACCGACACGTGCCCGGCGGTGGCCGATGAACGCACCCGCAGGCGCACATCGGCCGTGCCCATCATCTCCTGGCCGACCGCGTGATCCCAGTCGTATGTGATCGATCGGGCGTTGTCGATGCGCTGGTCGAGCGACTGACCCCACGGCAGCCCACCGCCGCACGAGTTCCACGCATGAGCGCCGACATCGCCCACCACCACGAGTTGGTCGACACCGGACTGGTGGTCGGCGCCGGTGGCGCGTAACTCGCGCCAGGTGAGGCCGCGATGCGGCCAGCGGTCGATCTGCACCCAACGGCCCGGATGCAGCGCCAGGTCGGGCTGGGCACCCACCGGGGCTCGCACGAACACCTGCCCAGGAACGTCGACCGAGGCGGGCCCACCGCGCAGGTGCTCGTCGAAGAACGCGATGATCTCGGCATCGCTGTCGACGTTGGGGGCGGGGCGGGCGACCGACGGATCCTTGTGCACCCATGGCCCGGCGAGCAGACGCCACGGCACCTGCAGGTGCTCGATCGTGCGAAATGTGTTGTTGCGGTAGCCGTCGGCCCAGCCGGCGATGAGCATCGTGGGACAGGCGATGCGTTCGTAGCCGTCGCTGCCCGGGCCGAGGCGGATGGAGCCGCGGCGCCACACGTCGGTGGCCAGCGGGGCGCGCAGCCATTCGAGCAGCCACGGCTCGCTGTCGTGGATGCGTCGGGTCCATTCGTCGAGCCAGTCGTCGCCCCAGATGGCAGGTACTGGCGGAAGCGCGTTCATCGCCACCATGTAGAGCGGGTAGTCGATGAGGTCGAGCTGGCGCAGCGCGCCGCCCATGTAGTGCACATCGTCGGTGTAGCGGTCGTCGGTGGCGTAGGTGGCGACGATGGCTCCCAGCTGCGGCACACCGTCCGTCGCCATGTGCAGGCTGTTGAAGCCCGAGTACGACGTACCCAGCATGCCCACCCGGCCCGACGACCACGGTTGTGTGGCGATCCACTCGATCGCTGCCCGCAGATCGGAGCGTTCGAGGTCGGTGTACTCGTCGTCGAGCGTTCCGCCCGACGAGCCGGTGCCGCGCAGATCGAGGCGCAGCACAGCGAACCCGGCCTGTCCGGCGAAGCGGTGGTAGCTGTCGACGTACGACGAGGTGATGTCGTCCTTGCGGTAGGGCAGGGCCTCCATCAGGGTGGCGAACGGGCCGTCGCCGAGCGGCAGGTACAGGCGGGCGGCCAGTCGCACACCATCGGCGGCGGCGATCGACACCTCGTGCTCGGACCAGGCTCGGGGCGATGTGTCGATCGAATCCTGCATGACCGTTCAGAGTAGCCTCAGCACGTGAACGGTTCGTCTGGAGCACCCCTGCCCGCCACTGCCGATGTGGTGGTGGTCGGCCTGGGCGGCTTCGGTTCGGCCACCGCCTACTGGCTCGCTCGTCGTGGGGTGCAGGTGCTCGGTCTCGAACAGTTCGAACTCGGCCATGTGCGTGGCGCTTCGCACGACCACTCGCGCATCATCCGTCGCTCGTACCACACGCCCGGATACGTCGAGCTCACCGCCGAGGCCTACGACGCATGGCAGACCGTCGAGGACGACAGCGGCGAGGAGTTGATCGCGATCACCGGCGGGATCGAC
>JBAXSU010000123.1:0-10461 GCA_037130535.1 Actinomycetota bacterium | reverse complement strand
GTGTGCCGTACGAGAAGCCGATGCAGCGCATCAAGGAATACATCGAAGCCTGCCGGATGATCTGGAAGCGCGAAGAGAAGTTCGACTACCAGGGAATCACGTTCCAGGCGCCGCTGCCCGAGGGACAGGGCACTGGGCTCGGCAAGCCGCTGAAGCTCATCAACCACCCGCTGCGCAGCGACATCCCCATCTGGTGGGCGAGCCTGAAGGGCATGAGCGTCGAGGCGACGGCCGAGATCGCCGATGGCTGGCTGCCGATCATGTTCATCCCCGAGAAGTTCCAGAACGTGTGGGGCAAGCAACTCAAGGCCGGTACCGCCAAGCGCGACCCCAACCGCAAGCAACTCGACATCGCGGCCGGCGGCATGCTGGCCATCGACGAGAGCCTCACCGGCGACGCAGCGAACAAGATCCTCGACTTCGGCCGTCCGAACATGGCGCTGTACGTCGGCGGCATGGGCGCCCGCGGCAAGAACTTCTACAACGACATCGCGGTGGCCTACGGCTACGAGAAGGAAGCCGCCGAGGTGCAAGACCTGTACCTCGAGGGCAAGAAGGACGAAGCTGCTGCGGCGCTGCCCGGTGAGTGGCTCGAACTCGCCAACCTCGTCGGCCCGAAGAGCTACATCAAAGAGCGCGTCGGTGCCTTCAAGGAAGCCGGTGTCACGGTGCTGTCGGTCAACCCGGTCGGCCCCAACGCCGTGCAGCAGATCGAGACGCTGCGCGAGATCGTCGACAACGTCTGACGCGGTCGGCCCGACACGATGGCAAACGTCCTCATCACGGGGTGCAGCAGCGGGTTCGGCGAACTCGCTGCCCTCACCTTCGTCGACCATGGTCACCGCGTGTTCGCGACGATGCGCACCCCCGGGAAGTCGGCGGCGCTGAACACGCGCGCCGACATCACCCAAGTGGCGCTCGACGTGTGCGACACGGCGTCGGTCGAGCACGCAGTGGCCGAGGTGATCGCCCAGTGCGGGCAGATCGACATCGTGGTGAACAACGCCGGTATCGAGGTGTTCGGCGCGGTGCACCTGCTCAGCGATGCCGAGGTGCAGCGTCAGTTCGACACGAATGTCACGGGAGTGATCCGTGTGGTGCGCGCCGTGGTGCCGCACTTCCTGGCCAACGGTGGCGGCACCATCGTGAACGTCGGCTCGGTCGCGGGCGTAGTGGGTGCGCCCTACAGCGGCATCTACGCGGGCAGCAAGCACGCGGTCGAGGCGCTCAGCGAGTCGTTGCACTTCGAGTTGTCGCACCGCGGGGTGCGGGTGCGTCTGGTCGAGCCCGGCCAGTTCGCCACCTCGCTGGGGTCGAACTCGTCGGTGGCGGCAGCGATGCCCGAGAGCAGCGACGAGTACGCGCGATGGCAGCGGTTCCGGGCAGCGCAGCGCACGCTGGTGAACGGTCAGCCCGCGCCCGCGCAGATCGTCGCCGACGTCATCTACACCGCCGCAACCGAGCAGCCGGGCCGCCTGCGGTATCCGGTGGGAGGCGACACCGAGTTGATCATCGGCACCAAGAGCGCGATGAGCTTCGAGGACTTCGACACCACGATGCGCGCCGCGCTGAACTGGAACGAGTAGCCCCGCCCCGAACCGCCGCGCACCCAGGGGGTACGGTGGCGCCATGACGACCTTCGGTGGCACAGTCGAACCCGGTTGGGAAGCGGTCGAGGCCGCCTTCCGTGGCAACTTCGAGCGCGGTGAAGAGGTGGGTGCGGCCGTCGCCGTCTACCACCGCGGCCGACAGGTGGTGAACCTGTGGGGAGGCCAGTTCGACGCCGGCAGCGACCAGGCCTACGACGACGACACCCTGCAGTTGGTGTTCTCCACCACCAAGGGCATCGCCGCCATCGCCGTGGGCATCTGCGTCGACCGCGGCCTCATTCAGTACGGCGAGAAGGTGAGCACCTACTGGCCCGAGTTCGCGGCCAAGGGCAAGGGCGATGCCACCGTGGCGCAACTGCTCAGCCACCAGTGCGGGCTGTTCAGCGTGCAGGGCACCATCACGCTGGCCGAGGCACTCGACTGGACCACCGTCACGGCTCGGCTGGCCGACACCGAGCCCGAGTGGCCGATCGGTTCCACCCACGGCTACCACGCACTCACCTACGGGTGGTTGGCGGGCGAACTGGTGCGCCGGGTCGACCCCGCCCATCGGCCGATCGGTCGCTTCGTCGCCGACGAGATCGCCGGGCCGCTCGGTCTGCAATTGTGGATCGGTCTGCCCGAACAGCACGAGCACCGCGTGTCGCCCATCCAGGGTTCGCCGCTCGCTTCCACCACCGACGACCCCGCGTTGAAGGCGATGATCGAACAGTTCATGGGGCCCAACACCCGCGGTGGTCGGGCACTGTCGCTGAACGGCGCTTTCAGCATCGAGGGTGAGAACGCCTTCAACCGGCGCGACGTGCATGCAGCCGAGATCCCTGCGGCCAATGGCATCGCCAACGCCTGGTCGCTCGCCCGCATGTACGCGGCCATAATGGCCCCGGTCGACGGGGTGTGCCTGCTGTCGGATGACACTCGTGAGGTGGCACGTACCACGGTCACGCCCGACAACGAGCCCGATGCCTGCCTCATCATGCCCACCACGTTCGGCATGGGGTTCATGACCCACGGACCGTTCACGCCCTATGCCGGGCCCGGCTCGTACGGACACCCCGGTGCGGGCGGCTCGGTGGCGTTCGCCCAGCCCGATCGCGAGTTGGCCTTCGCCTATGTCATGAACAAGCCGGCGTCGAACCTGGCGAACGATGCCCGCGCCCAGCACCTCACCGATGCCGCCACCACGGTGATCGACGCGCTCTAGGCGCGTCGCAACCCGGCGGTCAACACCAGGTACAGCACACCGGCAACGCCTGCGGCGCCGGCGCCCACCGTCATCGCCACGCGCACGCCGACCGCCTCCGACAGCAGGCCGGTCGCGATGCTCGACAGGCTGATCACCAGGGTGACGATGGCGAAGTCGCCGGCCATCACCCGGCCGCGCACATCATCTGGGGTACGGATCTGCAGGCCATAGGTCGACAATGTCCACTGCGAGCCGCCGCCGAGGTGGGCCAGTGCGACGAGCACCGCGCACACCCCGATGGTGGGCGCCCACGCCGCACCGACGTACAGCACCGAGTAGGCGACGCCCGCTGTGCCGCACACCAGCAGGATCCGGCGGATGTCGCCGCGTGCAAACCGCATCGCCACGATGGGGCCGAGGCCCACACCCACGCCACGGGCACCGATCAACAGACCGCGCCCACCGTCACCGGTGTTGAACACGTCGCCCGCCAGAACCGCGAGCTGGCTCACCACTCCGGCGCCGATCGCAAAGGTCGACTTCGACGCCATCAGCGCGAGCACCACCGGATCGCGGCGAGCGAAGCGCACTGCTTCTGCCATGTCTGCCACCGGCCGCATCGGCTGGCGCGACGCACCGACCTCGTGGGTCTGCATCCGCGTCCGGATGAGCGCGAACAGCACGCCTGCCACGACGAAGCTGACAGCGTTGGCGATGAAACACGCAGTGCGTCCGAACACCTCGCTGAACACGCCGCCGATCGCTGCGCCGACGGCCAGCATCACGCCCCATGTGGCGCCCAATAGCGCAGCTGCGGTGCGCAACTCTTCCGGCGAGCGCGCCAGGTTGGGCACGGCGGCGTCGACGGCCGGCTTCACGAACGCGGCCAGTGCCGAGATCGACGCCTGGAACACGAACACCACCCACACGTGCTCGGTGGTGCCGAGCAGCAGACCGAGCGCCGCGACGGCCTGCATGCCCGACACGGCCACCAGTACCCGGCGTCGGTCGAACCGATCGGCGACACTGCCACCGAGGGGCGAGAAGAGGAACGACGGCAGCGAGAACGCCACCATCACCAGCGCCACCAGCAGTTCCGAGCCGGTGGCATCGTCGACCAGTCCGGCGACGGCGACGAACGCGAACCAGTCGCCCATGAAGCTGATCACCTGGGCGATGAACAGCAGACGGATGTCGCGGTTCGAGCGGAGCAGTTGCAGCATCAGCGGAGGGCGTGGGCGGCCAGCAGACGGGCCAACACGCCGGTGAGCTTCTGCGCAGTGGGGAGGTGGAGGTACTCGTTGGGGCCGTGGGCGTTCGAGTCGGGCCCGAGTGCGCCGGTGATGACGAACTGGGCCTCGGGGAACATCTCGCCGAGCATCCCCATGAACGGGATCGTGCCGCCTTCGCCGAAGGCACGCGACGGTCGGCCGAACTCGGCCAACGACGCTTTGTCGAGCGCGTCGGCAAGCCACGGTGCGAACGACGGGGCATTCCAGCCGGGCCCGCAGCGCCCGTTCAGGAACTGCACACGCGCCCCGTACGGCGGTTCGGCGGTGAGCGCCGTCTCGATGGCGGCCAACGCGGCATCGGCATCGCAGGTGGGTGGCAGGCGGAAGCTGAGCTGCAGTGCCGTGTGCGGGCGCAGCACGTTGCCGGCCAGGTCGACCGAGGGGATGCCGTCGACACCGGTGGTGCTGAGGGTGGGCCACCAGGTGGTGGCCAGCAGCTGGTCGACCGGGTCGTCGACCGTCGGTCGTGCGCCGTCGACCCAGGGGAAGTGGTCACCGATCGGGAACTCGGCGGCCACGGCTTCGGCCTGGGCCTGGCGGTCGGCCGGTACGTCGACGTGCAGTTCGGGCACGAGGACCCGGCCCGTGCCCGAGTCCTCGACGCGGTCGAGCAACTGACGGATGATGCGCATCGACGACGGCACCACGCCGCTGGCCGAGCCGGAGTGGACGCCCTCACGGAGGATGTCGACCCGCAGCTGCCCGCTGGCCATGCCCCGCAGCGAGGTGGTGACCCACAGCCGCTCGAAGTCCATACATCCCGAGTCGAGGCACAGCACCAAGCTGGGCGACCCGATGCGCGGGCCGAGCGCGTCGAGGTACGCGGGCAGGTCGGGGCTGCCGCTCTCCTCGCTCGCCTCGATGAGGACGATGCAGCGGTGGTGCGCCAGTCCCGCCAGCTGGGCGGCCTCGATGGCCAGCAGCGAGGCGAACGCGGCGTAGCCGTCGTCGGCTCCGCCACGGCCGTACAACTTGTCACCCTCCACGACCGGCTTCCACGGGCCGAGGTCGTCGCGCCAACCCGTCATCTCGGGCTGCTTGTCGAGGTGGCCGTACAGCATCACAGTGTCGTTGCCGGTCGCGCCGCCGAATGCCGGCACCTCGATCAGCAACAGCGGCGATCGGCCGGGTAGTTCGTGCACCTCCACCACCATGCCGACGATCGAGCGGCGCGCACACCAGTCGCGCACGAGGTCGACGGCGCGATGCATGTGGCCGTGGGCGTGCCAGTCGGCATCGAAGGCTGCCGACACGTTGGGGATGTGGATGAAATCGTGCAGCGTGGGCAGCACCGACGTGGCCCACTCGCGGGCGATGTGGTCGCCCACCACCGCGTCGACGGTGACGGCGCTCATCGCCGGATCTTCGCGATGCGGTCGATGGTCTGCTCGGCCTCGGCCATGATGCGCCTCACCAACTCGGCTGCCGGGATGAGATCGTGGATGGCGCCCACACCCTGGCCGCACGGCATGAACTCGCGGTCGACGTCGACCTCGGTGCCGGTGGGTGCGCCGAGATGGTTCACCCCCGCCTCCATCGAGGCGAGCGCCTGCTGAGGAAACGGCTTCAACTCGTCGGGGTGCTGTTCGAAGTGCGTGGTCCACTCGTTGCGCACCACGCGGCACGTCTTGCCGGTGAACGCCTTGCTGATCACCGTGCCGTCCTCGGGCAGGCCGACGAGAGTCTCTTTGTATCCGTTCACGGCGCGGGCCTCGGGGGTGGCGATGAAGCGGGTGCCCAGCCACACGCCATCGGCGCCCAGTGCCAGCGATGCGGCCAGCCCGCGTCCATCGAACAGACCGCCCGCGGCCACCACCGGCACGGCGTCGCCCACTGCGTCGACCACCTGCGGCACGAGCGCCATCGTGGCCACCACGCCCGTGTGGCCGCCGCCTTCGGTGCCCTGCGCAACGACGAAGTCGACACCGCTCCCCACCGCGGCGATGGCGTGGCGCACCTTGCCGCACATGCTGCCCACGAGCACGTTGTTGGCGTGGAGCAGGTCGATCACTTCACGCGGTACGCCGAGGCCGGCCACGAAGATGCTCGCGCCACCGTCGATGACGCTCTGGATGCCTCGCTCCACCTGGCCCGGCATCGCCGTGAGCAGGTCGACACCGAATGGCTTGCGGGTCAGGGCCCGCACCTTGGCCATCTCGTCGGGCAGTTCGTCGACGCTCATCGTCGACGCGCCGAACGTGCCGATGCCGCCGGCCTCGCTGACGGCGGCGACGAGTTCGTGGTAGCTCACGCCGCCCATCCCGGCGAGCATGATCGGGTGTTCGATGTCGAGCATCTCGGTGAGTCGCGTACGCATACCTGCACCGTACCCAACCCCGCCTACCCGAGTCAGCCCCACCCACCCGAGTCAGCCCCACCCACCCGAGTCCCAGCCGCCCACCCGAGGGTTCTTTGCGCACCTGGGGGACAAACAACACTCGGGCCGAGCGATCGTGGTCCGCCGGTCGCTACCGTCACTCCCGCTTCCCCCGAGTTCGTGTCACCACCGCTCATGGAGGACGCTCATGGTCGACCTCACTCCTGGCTCGATGGAACTGTTCCGGCGATACCACGGCCATGCCACCGGGCCGATGCTCACCCAGGTGGGCGTCGGACGTCGGCGACGCGATCGGTTGGTCGAGGCCGGTGTGCTCGACATGCCATACCCCCGTGTGTATCGGCTTACGTCGACCGTCGAGTCCCTCGAATCGAGATGTACCGCGCTGTGCCTGGCGCACCCTCAAGGCTTCATCACCGGTACCTCGGCCGGGCGCCTGATGAACTTGCGACGGATGGGACGGTCGGCGCTGCTGGTGTTCGCTGTGCCGCACGGCAGCAACATCGGCCCGCTGCCCGGCGTCGTCCTCCGACAGACCACGCGCATCGATTCCGACCACGTGCGTACCCGGCACGACGGCATCCGCCTGGCGGCTCCGGCGCGCCTTGCGTTCGACCTGGGTGTCGAACTGCCTGTCACCGACCACGCCTCGGTGATCGAGCAACTACTGCACGACCGCCACTGCACCGTGGCCGACCTCGGCCGGGTGGCCCGGCGACTCGGGCATCCGTCACGGCCGGGTTCGGCGCAGTTCCTCATGGTCCTCCACTCGCGTATCGAGGGTGGGCCGCTCGAATCGCATCTCGAGGTGCAACTCGCCCGAGCACTGCGCGAGCGTGGCATACCCGTCGTCGCGCAAGTCGATCGCCTGCGACTGCCGAACGGCAAGCAGGTGAGGCTCGATCTTGCGGTACCGGCGATCCGATGGGGGATCGAGATCGACGGCCACCCGGAGCACTTCATGCTCGAGGGAGGCACCAGCGACCGTCGCCGCGACCGGCAATGCCATCTCATCGGCTGGCAGGTCGAACGGGTGTCGCCGCTCGACCTGGCCGACATCCCGGGTCTGTGCGATGAACTCGAAGCGCTGTACCGCGAGCGACTGCGTGCCGTGGCCTGAGTATCCGAGGGTTGTTCGTACCCACGTGGGTACGAACAACCCTCGGGTGGGCGGCTGGGACTCGGGTGGGCGGCTGGGACTCGGGTGGGCGGCTGGGACTCGGGTGGGCGGTATGGGGAGGGGTACGGTGGGGAGATGCTGAGCGAAGCGGCGGTGGAACGGTTCTGGCACGACGGGTACCTGGCGATCGACCGCTTGGTCGACGATGCCGAGGTCGAGCGGCTGCGGGCCGCGTACGACGACATCATCGGGTTCCGGGTCGAGTCGACCACCGACCGGCACCTCGGTGGCATCACCCGGCAGGTGCTCGTGCCCTCGATGGTGCACCCGGTGTTCGACGACAACGGTGCGCTCGCCGCGGGCCGCGAGGTGATGCACGACCTGTTCGGGTGCACGCACGCCAACCGCACCTACGACATGCTCATCGACAAGCCTGCGGGGCACCCGCACGACACCCCCTGGCATCAGGATGCGGCGTATTTCGAGCAGCCGGTCACCCAGCCCGGTTTCACCCTGCCGCTCACCTCGATCCAGTTCTGGGTGGCGCTCGACCCCGTCGATGCCGACAACGGCTGCATGCAGTTCGTCGCCGGACAGCACGGCAGCGGCACGGTGGCGCACCACGTCGTGTCGGGCCATCCCGACGACGACGGCCGCCTCATCGGGGTCGTCGACCCGGCCGAGGTGCACGCCGACCAGGCGGTCGCCTGCCCGTTGGCCCCCGGTGGCGCCACCATCCACACTGCGCTCACCCCGCACTACACCGGCCCCAACACCACCACCGATCGGCCGCGCCGGGCCTACATCTTCAACCTGCTCGCCTCCGACCAGGAAAACACCGGATTGCAGGAGTTCGTGCGCGCCAACTACGTGCGCAACATCGAAGCGTCGGTGTCACGCGGACTGTCGGAACGCCCCCGGCCGGCGTAGGAAACCGCGGTGCCAGCGCCGTGGTGTGAGCACCACTGCCCTCGCCTCGTCCTCGAACATCCACCGCGCAAAGTTGCGCCGGGTCCAGTTGTTGGTGCCGACGAGGCGAATGGCGCCACGCGCACCACGCTCGTGGGCGAGTGCGCGGCTGAGCACCTTCGACATCCGGTGATCGGCGAGCAGGTGATGGTGAACGTTGCGCTCGTAGTGCGACCGGGCCGCGCCGGCATCGTCGCTGCCGGCAGCGATGATGGCCTCGGCGGCGAGGCGACCGGTGAGCACGGCCTGCCCGATGCCCTCACCCGTCATCGTGTCGGTTGCGCGGGCGGCATCGCCGACGAACAGCGTGCGGCCGTGGGTGAGCACCGCATGGTCGATCGCCGCCGGGATGGGCCATGCGGTGTGGCGGCCCTCCAGTTCCACGTCGGGGCCGAGGGCGGCAGCGATGTGCGTCCGCTGCAGCAGGTCGGTCCACAGCGCAGCCATGTCCTGCACGCGGCGCTCGCCATCGCGCTGGATGCCGAAGCCGATGTTCACCCGCCCGCCGGGCAGCGGGAAACTCCACGCGTATCCGGGCAGGAGGTCGGGTTCGAACCACACGTACAGCCGCTCGCTGGCCGGCCCGGTGACCCCGCGGGCGTACTGCCGGAAGGCATGCCACTCGCCCAGGTACCCCGGCTCGCCCAGGCCGAGCAGCTTGCGGGTGGGCGACCACATGCCGTCGGCCGCCACCACGTAGCGGGCCCGCAACGGGCCGAGCCCTGCGGCGTCGAGGTCGACGAGGTGGTGGCGGTTCACGAGTGCGGCGAGGGCGTGGCCATCGCGTACGTCGGCCCCTGCCTCGCGGGCGAGATCGACCAGCGCTGCGTCGAGTTCGGCCCGCGGTGTGGTGGCGGCGAACATGCCCTGCCCCGACGGCAGCGGCACGCGCACCTCGCGGCCCGAGGGCGAACGCAACCAGGCGGCCTCGACGGTGCACCAGTTGGGCACCGCAGCCGGGTCGAGGCCGAGGTCGTCGAGTTCGCGCAGCGCCAGGGTGGTGAGGCCGTCGCCGCAGCACTTGTCGCGAGGGAACTGCGCCTTGTCGAGCACGAGCACCGAACGACCGGCCCGCGCCAGGATCGTGGCGGCCGTAGCGCCCGCCGGCCCGGCACCCACCACCACGACGTCGCACACGTACGGCTCGGTGCTGTCGGGCGTGGGCTCGGTGCCATCGGTGGTGGGCGGGGCGGGGGTCATCGCCGAGCGAGGCTACGACTGCTCGCCGCACTGTGCACGGTCGCAGCCCGGTCGCGCCGAATGGCACGTGCCACAGGGTCGCGGCGTACCATGCCCGTCGCCGTCGCGCGACGGCCACCGCATCGAGGAGGACACCACCATGAGTCGTTTGTGCGAAGGCCGCGTCGCCATCGTCACCGGAGCAGGTCGTGGCATCGGCCGCGAACACGCCCTCAGCCTGGCTGCGCACGGCGCCAAGGTGGTCGTGAACGACCTCGGCGGCAACGTCGACGGCAGCGGCGGCGACCTGAGCCCCGCCGAGCAGGTGGTCGAGGAGATCAAGGGCATGGGCGGCGAGGCTGTGGCCAACGGCGACAACGTGGCGTCGTGGGAGGGTGCCCAGCGTCTCATCAACACCGCCGTCGAGACCTTCGGCGACCTGCACGCCGTGGTGAACAACGCTGGCATCCTGCGCGACCGCGTGCTGGTGAACATGACCGAGGAGGAGTGGGACGCCGTCATCAACGTCCACCTCAAGGGCACGTTCGCTCCCAGCCGTTGGGCCGCCGCCTACTGGCGCGAGCAGAGCAAGGCCGGCAAGCCGGTGTCGGGTCGCATCATCAACACCACCTCGGTCAGCGGCATCTACGGCAACCCCGGCCAGACCAACTACGGCGCCGCCAAGGCCGGCATCGCCGCGTTCACCAACATCGCCGCGCTCGAACTGGCCCGCTACGGCGTCACCGTCAACGCAGTGGGCCCGGTGG
>JBAXSU010000122.1:0-10621 GCA_037130535.1 Actinomycetota bacterium | reverse complement strand
CGGTCCCGCGAACGACCACGACGACGAGCACGACGACGCCGGTGCCGCGGACGACCACGACTCCCGCAGCGCCGCCGCCCGCACCGCCACCGCCCGCACCGCCGCCGCCCGCACCGCCGCCGCCCGCACCGCTACCCGCACCGGGGGACGAGACCGTGACGCCTCAAGACGGGGGCATCGTGGCTGCGGCACAGGGCGCGGCCCCGGCACGTCGGCTCGTGCTCGATCGGGCGCGGCGTGCGAGAGTTTGGAGGTGACCACGCCAGCACCAGCACCGATCGACCGAGATGCCCTGCGGGCCAAGTACCGGCTCGAGCGCGACAAGCGCCTGCGTGCCGACGGCAACGCGCAATACATCGAACCCTCGGGCCGCTTCGGGAACCTGCTCGACGACCCGTACACCCCGCGGGTCGAGCGCGAGCCGCTCACCGATGAGGTGACGTTCGCGTTCATCGGGGCCGGGTTCGCCGGGCTCGTGGCCGGCGCACGGCTGAAGCAGGCCGGTGTCGACGATGTGCGGCTCATCGACGGTGCCGGCGACGTGGGCGGTGTGTGGTACTGGAATCGGTACCCCGGGGCGATGTGCGACACGGCGGCGATGGTGTATCTGCCGCTGCTGGAAGAGACCGGGCACATGCCCAGCCAGAAGTACGTGTTCGCGCCCGAGATCCACGGGCAGGCCAAGCGCATCGCCTCCACGTTCGACCTCTACGACAACGCCGTGTTCAGTACCGGCGTCACCCGGCTCGAGTGGGACGAGTCGGTGTCGCGGTGGGTCATCCACACCGACCGCGGCGACCGGATGCGGGCCAAGTTCGTGGCCATGGGCACCGGTCCGCTGCACCGGCCGAAACTGCCGGGTATTCCCGGGATCGACGCGTTCGAGGGTCACTGCTTCCACACCAGCCGCTGGGACTATGCGTACACCGGTGGCGACCCGACCAGTCGGGTGCTCGACCGGTTGGGCGACAAGCGCGTCGGCATCATCGGTACCGGTGCCACGGCCGTGCAGTGCATTCCCGCGCTGGCCCGCAGTGCCCGCGAGTTGTTCGTGTTCCAGCGCACCCCGTCGAGCATCGATGTGCGCAACAACCACGCCCTCGACCCCGACTGGTTCGCCGGTCTCGGTGCGGGGTGGCAGCAGCGCTGGCTCGAGAACTTCCTCACGCTGCAGATGGGTGGGTTCGCCGACGAAGACCTGGTGATGGACGGCTGGACCGACATCAGCAAGCGCATCCGCGACCGGGTGGTGGCCAATGCCGCCGAGTACGGCATCGGCCCCGAGGCGATGCTGAAAGCCTACGAGGACAGCGACGACGAGAAGATGAGCGAGATCCGGGCGCGGGTCGACACCATCGTCGCCGATCACGCCGCCGCCGAGGCTCTGAAGCCGTGGTACCGGCAGTTGTGCAAGCGGCCCTGCTTCCACGACGAGTACCTGCAGGCCTACAACGAGCCGGGCACCCACCTGGTCGACACCGACGGCAAGGGGGTCGAGCGCATCGACGCCACCGGGGTATGGGTGGGCGATGTGCACTACGAGCTCGACTGCATCATCTTCGCCTCGGGGTTCGAGGTGGGCACCAGCTATGCCCGCCGGGCCGGGTACGAGACCGTCGGCCGCGACGGGGTCGCCCTCAGCGACTACTGGGCCGAGGGCATGCGCACCAAGCACGGTCTGCACGTGCACGGGTTCCCGAACCTGTTCATCGTCGCCCCCAACCAGGGCGCGAACCTCATCTCCAACGTCACCCACAACTACGGCGAGGCAGGCTCGACCATCGCTGCGGTGGTGGCCCATGCCGAGGAGGTGGGTGCCGAGCAGGTGGAGGTGACCGCCGAGGCCGAGGCCGCCTGGGTGGCTCTGCTGGAGGGCAACACCCGCGGCTTCATGGGCAACAGCGAGTGCACGCCCGGCTACTACAACAACGAGGGTGGCGCCATCGGCCGCAAGGAGAAGCTGAACGGCAGCGGCTACCCCGACGGCCCGATGGCGTACTTCCGTTACATCCAGCAGTGGCGAACGTCGGGCGAGTTCGAGGGCCTCGAGTTCCGGTAGTTCCGCGTTCGCCCCCTGCGGTGCTGTCGCTGCCGGGTCAATCGGGCAGGGCGACGATCGCTTCGTGTTCGAGGGTGGCCACCACGGTGCCGTCCACCTCGATGCACACATCGAGCACGGCCCGTTCGCCATGGGCCTCGAAGCGACGCACCACCACGGCGTGCACATCGGCCAGGGCGCCCGCGGGGGCGATGGCGTGGTGGCGGATGATGCTGCGGGTGTGGATCCAACTGCCACGGGCGACGTCGGCGTGCACCACCTGGTTGGCGAGGGCCGGCCACACGGCAGGGTGCACGCAATGGGCATCGACGAACAGCGCCAGGTCGTCGCCCGCGCGCATCCCGTAGTCGCTGCCCCATTCGCCGCCCAGACGTACCTGGCGCGATTGCAGTGCCTCACCCGGTCGCATCGGCGGGGGAGGCCCGCTGTCGCGTACGGCACGGAAGACGGCACGTGGCTGCTCGGGTTCGGCCGTGACGGCGTGGACCGCAACGGCATCGCCGTCGGCGACCGGTGTGCACTGCAGGAGGTCGTGGTCGAACACCGGACGGCGGAAGCGCACCTCGCCGCCGCCACAGCCCAGCCAGTCGAGGCCCCATGCCACCACCAGTGGGTGGGTGAGATAGGCGTAGGTGGTCACTCCGGCGACCAGCGCGCGAGGAAAGCCGGCGGCCTGTGCGCCGGCATCGGTGTGGATGGGGTTGCGGGCGTGCTCGGGCAGGTTCTGGGCCCGGATGCTCCATGGTGCCGGGGTCGGATCGGTCATCGGGTGAGGCTCCTTCGTCTCAGCCACGCAGCCCCGCCGGCCAGCGCGAGCAGCGCGGTCGACATCAGCGCGGCACTGCCGTCGATGCGGGTACCTGCCAGCAGGCGAGCGACGCACCACGCCGCCGCCGTCGCACCGGCAACCACACCGGTGCGACGGGCCCAGCGGTGCAGCATCGACCGGCTCCAGCGTGCAGCAGGTGGCGCGACGGTGGCAGCGGCCAGGGCCGTGTGGAACACCAGCACGGCCAGTGCCGCCACCAGGGTTGCCACGCTGGTGGGGTGGTCGACGGCGGCCGCCCAGTACCAGGCGAGCAGCAGCAGGGTGAGCAGGCCGAGGTGGCCGTCGGGCATCAGCGCGCAGGCGCCGGCCAACAACAGCACGACGATCGCAAGGGGCGGGTTCACGTCGCCGGTCTCGGCGCCGACGGTGGCCAGGACGGCGATGGGGGCCAGGACGATCGCGTAGCGGATCATCCGCTGGGCGGTGCTCAACGTTCGAAGCGCTGCCACGCGCCCGAGGTCGGGTCCGTCGCTCATCGGCGCACCATCCGTGGGCCTCGCGCCCGGCGATGGACGCCACGCAGCACCTCGTCGAGGCTGCCCGGTCCGCGCCACGGCACGACGGGTACGCCGGCCTGTTGGACGCGGCGGATCTCGCGGTCGCGCTCGAGCAGCCGGATGCGCCACGCGAGCGCCCGGAAGGGGTCGTCGGGGTCGTCGTCGACCACACCTGTCGGCAGGGTGTCGATGACGACGACGGTGAACCCGCGGCCCGACCAGTCGATGGCTCGTTCGAGTACCGACGTGGCCACCAGTGGCGACAGCATCACCACCAGCGCGCCCGGGTCGATGCCGAGCCGGAGTCGACCAGCCGCAGTGTCGTGGGCGCTGCCGTCTTGCGCGCCGGGCTCGATGGCGGTGAGGCGATCGAGGATGCGGCGGAGGTGGCCCACCCCGCTGGCGGGCGGCACATGGAGGCGCTGGCGTGTGCCCAGCACCTGCAGCGACACCCGTTCGCCGCGACGAAGGTGGTGCTCGGCGATCGCCCCGGCGGCGCGGACGGCGGTGTCGAGGCTCGAGGCGCGTCCATCGATGCCGTCGCTGTCGCCGACGTCGCCGAACGCGTCGATCACGAGCGCGACGTGTCGGTCCTCCTCGGCCCAGGTGGCGGTGACGTGCAGGGTGCCGGTGCGCATCGACCGCGGCCAGTGGATACGGCGCAGCCGGTCGCCGGGTTGGAAGGGCCGGATGCCGGCGAACTCGGTGCCGCTGCCCGTGCGCGACGCGCGGTTCAGACCCACCAGTCCGTGTGCGATGGCGGGTGGTGGCGTGGCGTCGAAGGCAGCGGGAACGGGGAGGGTGACGAGCGGTCGGGGGAGGTCGTCGGTGCTCACCCACCGGAAGCCCGCCCACGAACTCGAGGCGATCACCCAGGCCGGGCTCACCCCGCGCCGTCCCCACCGTGTCGTGCGCACCAGCACCTCGAGGTGCGTCACGCCGCCCACCTCGTGGTCGATCCCTTCGACGACCGAACCCTGCGGTGGGTCGAGTTCAGCGAAGCGGGGCATGGGCAGCACCGCCGCCACGTCGTCGATACCCGGATCGGGGGTGGCGACCGAGATGTGCCATGTGGTGGTGTCGCCCTCGCGGAGCGCGAGGTGGTCGATGCGCTGGGCGACGGCAGGAGTCGCCGCCGGCCGCGTGGCGGTCGACCAGACGGCGATCACCAGCAACGGTACGGCGATGACGATGAGGTCGACCCGTCGCAGCAGCATGCCGACCACCATCAGCACGAGACCGAACAGCGCGGCCCGCACCAGGGCGGCCGTGGGCTGCCAACCGGCGTTCACGCCGGTCGATCCGCCTCGCCCGCTGCGGGGGTGGCCACGCTGGCCAGCACATCGGCGGTGACCGTGGTGCCCGACGCGTTGCTCATCCACAGTTCGGGCTTCACGCTCACCCGGTGGGCCAGCACGCCGGGGGCGACGGCCTTCACATCTTCGGGCACCACGAAGTCGCGCCCGGCGATCACTGCGTACGCGCGGGCTGCGAGCAGCAACGCCAACGAGCCGCGCGGCGACGACCCGATGAGCACCTGCGGGTGGCGGCGGGTGGCGCCCACCAGGGCCACGCAGTAGCGGCTGATGCTGTCGTCGACCTCCACCGACTCGACGGCCGCCTGCATCGCGAGCAGCGTGTCGGCGTCGACCACCTGGCGCAGTTCCTGGCTCTCCTGTCGGCGCTCCATCCGGCGGCGCAACACGTCGAGTTCCTCGTCGGCGGTGGGGTAGCCGAAGCTGATGCGCAGCAGGAAGCGGTCGAGCTGGGCCTCGGGCAGCGGGTAGGTGCCCTCGTACTCGACCGGGTTGGCGGTGGCGAGCACGTGGAACGGCGCTCCCAGCGAGAAGGTTTCGCCCTCCACCGTCACCTGCCGCTCCTGCATCGCCTCCAGCAGCGCCGACTGGGTCTTGGGCGGGGTGCGGTTGATCTCGTCGGCCAGCAGCAGGCCGGTGAACAGCGGTCCGCAGCGGAACGAGAACTCGGTGGTGCGCTGGTCGAACACGAACGAGCCGGTGAGGTCGGCGGGCAGCAGATCGGGGGTGAACTGGGCGCGGGTGAACTCGAGCCCGAGTGTCTGGGCGAACGAACGAGCGGCCAAGGTCTTGCCGAGGCCAGGCAGGTCTTCCAGCAGCACATGGCCACCGGCCAGGATGCCGCTGAGCACCATCGACAGAGCAGGTCGTTTGCCGACGACGGCCCGTTCCACCTCGTCGATGACGGCACCGGCGAGCCGTGAGACGGTGGCGAGGTCGAGCGGTGCGGGTGCGTCGGTGCTGATGGGGTTGCTCATGTGGGCGCTCATGTGACGGTGTCGGCTCCGATGGACTCGATGCGGGTGATGACGGTGGCGAGTCGACGGGGGTCGGTGAGGCCGGCGTCGAGGGGCGCGGCGGCGATGAAGGCGACGAGATCGGGGCCGAGGAGCGCAGCCGCGCGGCCGGGGTCGGTGGTGCGCTTCACGCCGTGAGCCGCGGTCAGCCGCTCGTCGAGCAGGTCGACGAGGTGGGCGTGGAGGCGGGCGTCGGCACCGAAACGCTCCTGGTCGCCCAGTTGGCGGCGCACGGCGCGCATCCGCCCGTCGCTGCCCGCGGAACTGCTCGCGGTCTCACCCGATGGCCGCCAGTCGACCGGTGCGGCGCGGTCGGACAGGTCGAGCGCCACCCACAGCGCGCCCGCTCCTGCAGCAGTGAGCGAAGCCAGCACCACCACGCTCGGTTGCAGTCCGCCCAGGCCCAACGCGGCGACGGCTGACAACCACAGCACTGCCGTTCCGATGAGGCGCCGGCGCCAGAGCGATGTCATCGCGCCGTGTCTCGCGGGCGGAGCGACTCGTGCACGGTGCGCAGCGCAGCGGCGGCCCGGTTGCGGTCGTCCTCGCTCAGCGGATGCGTCGAGAACCGGGCCTCGCGGTACAGCGCCGCGAGGGCGGTGACGGCCTCGCCATCGAGCCCGGCTGCGGCGAGCACGCGGGCGGTGTACTCCGCCGAGGTCTCGGCGACGTGGCGCGGCCAACCGGCTGCGGCCACGTCGTCTTCCAGGCGTAGCCAGCAGGCGACGATGGCGTTGCGGGGCTCGCCGTGCGCGAGTGCGTCGAACTGGGCGGTCTCGTCGAGTTCCACATCGCTACCGGCCTCGGCATCGAGCGCGGTGAGCGAATTGGTGGTGGCCCGAGTGACGCGCTCGCGCTCGCGCCACACGCGCCACCAGGTACTCACCACCACGTAGGCCAGGGCGAGCAGCACCACCAGCCCCACGACCGCGAACGCCCGACTGAGCCACGAGTTGTTGGTGGTCGGTTCGTTGGCGATCAGGTCGCCGAGGTCGGGCAGGTCGCTCCTGATGTCGTCGGTCGTGGCGGGGCGCACCTCGACGTCGTACTGCGCAGGGGGTTCGCTCCACACCCGCACGGTTCCGCTCGACGCCACCGTCAGGGCCAGGCCCACCGCCAGTGCTCCGGCCGTCCAGGCAGCGAGGGCTCGACGGGGCATGCCGCTCACGCTAGCCACCGTGCAGCAGCCCGCCTGTCCGTGTCGCAGCCGAACGGCTGCCGTCAGCGGTTCAGCAGCACCGGGATGGCTCGCGGGCCGCGCACCTGACCGTTCGCCCAGGTGACCGTGCCGGCCGGGTCGAGCGAGTAGTGCGGGAACGCACGCAGCCACTCCTGGAGCGCCACCAGCATCTCGAGCCGGGCGAGGTTCGAGCCGATGCAGCGGTGGATGCCCAGACCGAATGCGACGTGCCGGTTCTTCTCGCGGTCGAGTTGGAACTCGTCGGCGTCGTCGAACGCCGCGGGGTCGTGGTTGGCGGCGGGGAAGGTGAGCAGCATCTGCTCGCCGGCGTGCACCGGACAACCGGCCACCTCGGTGTCGTGCAACACCTTGCGGGCCATCGTGACCGGTGCGTAGTAGCGCAGCACCTCTTCGTTGGCCATCTGCCACAGCGGGTCGTCGTCGGACACGGCCACCAGCCGGGCCACCTGGTCGGGGTGCTGGGCGAAATGCCACAGCCCCGAGCCGATGGCGCTCCAGGTGGTGTCGATGCCGGCGATGATCTGCAGGCGGACGTAGCCCACCTTCAGGCCCCAGTCGACGGGCTCGCCGTCGATCTCGGCGTTGGCGATGAGGGTGAGCATGTCGTCGGCCGGGTGCTCGAGTCGGTCGCGCAGGATGACGTCGATGTACTCCGACATCTCGCGCACCACCGTGGCACGGATGGTGTTGTCGCGCGGCGCGAGCTGGAAGTTGCGGTAGATCCAGTCGCGGAACAGGTCGGCGTCGGCCTCGGGTAGGCCGGTGAGCAGGCAGATGCCGTGCACCGGGATGTGCTGGCTGTACTGCTCGGCCGCATCGGCCCGGTCGGCGCCGTCGAGTGCAGCGATGAGCGAGCGGCAGAACGTGCGCATCTCGTCGTCGAGTTGGGCGATCTTCTTCGGGCTGAAACTCGGCAAGAGGAGGCGCCGGTGGCCGTGGTGGTCGGGCGGGTCGGAGGTGATGGGGGGAGCGGGGTGGCGCACGGCATCGGGCCGGCCGACGTTCACCCAGATCGACGAGAAGTTGGTGGTGTCGTGGGCGACGGCCGCCACGGCCTCCATCGTGACGGGCATGTGTGCTCGGCCATAACGCTCGGTGGTGGCGACCGGGCACTGTTCGCGCACCGTGTTCCAGATGTCGATCGCGTTGGGGCCCCACTGGTCGTCGAGCCAGTCCCAGTCGTGCACCCAGTCCTTCACGGGTGGCATCTCGATGTGCTCGCCGCCGTAGGTCATCGCAGTCCCCTTCCTGCCCGAGCGCAGATCGTAGGCCGGGATCGGTGTGCTAGCGGTTGCGGATGCTCGCAACGGGGCGTGGCACGATTGACCGACCAGTGGAACAGGACGTGTGATGACCGCTACCGAGACCAATCGACCCGTCAGCGTCCCCGAGAGTTGGCGTGCGGTGCCGATCACCGGCGCGTTCGGTGCCGAACTCAGTGGCGACCGCATCGACGCTGCCGCCGACGGCGAGTGGATCATGGCGCTGCTCGAGCAGCATCTCGTGCTGGTGTTCCGCGACCAGCACCTCACCCATGCCGAACAGGTGGCCCTGGCCCGCGGGATGGGCGAACCCACCCCGGCGCACCCCGTGGTGCCCGGTCACCCCGACCATCCCGAGATCCTCGAACTCGATGGCGCGAAGGGCGGCAAGAACGCACGCTGGCACACCGACGTCACGTTCGTCGAGGCGCCGCCGACAGCGTCGGTGCTGGTGGCCGATGTCATCCCCGAGACAGGCGGCGACACGTTGTGGGCCGATCTGCGCACCGCCTACGAGCGGCTGTCGCCGGCGCTGCGTTCGTTGGTCGACGGCCTCGAGGCAGTGCACCGCATCTCGCCGCTCGCGTACTGGGGCGAGCCGTTCGACACGGCGCTCACCCGCGACGACGCGATCGAGTTGCTCGAGCAGGCCAAGCGGGTGCCGCCGGTCATCCATCCGGTGGTGCGGGTGCACCCGTCGACCGGACGCCCGGCGCTGTTCGTGAACCCGGGGTTCACTACCCACCTGGTCGGTCTGTCGCGCATCGAGAGCGACCACCTGCTCGCGCTGCTGCACCAGCACACCACTCAGCCCGAGCTGGTGCTGCGTCACCGCTGGCGGCTGGGCGATGTGGTGATGTGGGACAACCGGGCGACGATGCACTACGCCACCGACGACTACGGCACCACCCCGCGTCGGGTGCGCCGCGTCACCCTGCGGGGCGACCGGCCGGTGGGCCCTGGTGGCAGTATCAGTCGGGTGGCCACCGACCCGCTGGTCGCCGTGCGCTGACCCCAGTTTGTAGGATGCCCGTGATGCTGCGGGTGGAGGGTCTTCGGAAACGGTTCGGTTCGCTGCAGGCGCTCGACGACGTGAACCTCGAGGTGGCGCCCGGGCAACTGGTCGGCTTCCTCGGCCCGAACGGTGCGGGCAAGACGACGACGATGCGGGCCATGATGGGGCTCATCACTGTCGACGAAGGCTCGATCACGTGGAACGGCGTACCCGTCGACCCCGTTGCTCGACGCAGGTTCGGCTACATGCCCGCCGAACGCGGGGTGTACCCGAAGATGACGGTGCGCGACCAGATCGTCTACTTCGCCCGCCTTGCCGGTCTGCCGCGCGAACAGGCGCGTCGCAACGCCGATCGGTGGATGGAGCGCGTCGACATCGCCGGACGCGCCGACGACGAGGTGATCAATCTGTCGACCGGGAACCAGCAGCGGGTGCAGTTGGCCGTAGCGCTGGTGCACGAGCCCGAGGTGTTGCTGCTCGACGAGCCGTTCTCGGGTCTCGACCCCACCGCGGTCGAGACGATGAAGGCGGTCCTGCTGGAAGAGGTCGAGCGGGGCGCGGCAGTGCTGTTCAGCAGCCATCAACTCGACCTCGTCAGCGATGTGAGCCGCCGGGTCATCGTTGTCGACCAGGGACGCATCGTGTTGCAGGGTGATGTGCAGCAACTACGCGAGGCCAGCCCGGTTCGCTACGTGTCGGTGGTGTTCGCGGCCCCCACACCGTGGCAGCCCGAGCAGGCCGAGGTGATCGAACGAGTCGACCGGCGGGTGACGGTGCGGGTGGGCAGCGATGCGCGTGCGTCGGATCTGTTGGCCGATGCCGAACGGGCAGGCCCCGTGGCCGAGTTCTCGTTCGCCCCGCCCGATCTGTCGGAGGTGTTCCTGCGTTCGGTCGGGTCGGTCCGGGCTGCGGCGACAGGGGCGATCACCGAGGTGGCGTCATGAGCAGCTGGGCGATCATCCGCATCGTCGCCGAGCGTGAGGTGCTGATGCGGGCGAAGTCGCGGGCGTTCGCCATCGTCACGGTGCTGCTGTGTGTCGGCATCGTGTTGATCGGCGTGATCAACCGCCTCACGGGCGATGACGAGACGCCCACCTACGACGTCGCGGTGGTCGGCTCGGCACCCGCAGGCTGCGCGCAGGCGGTGCAGTCGACCGCTGGCTCGTCGGGGGTGGAGGTCACCCTGTCGACACAGGCCTCACGTGCGGCAGCCGAGGCGGCGGTGCGCGACGAATCGATCGATGCTGCGGTCGACGCCTCGAGCGGCGAGCTGGTGTGGGCCACTTCTGCTGATGCGACGCTGAGCGCCGTGATCGACACCTCGTGGGGGTTGGCTTCGTCGGTCGCAGCTGCCACCGATGCCGGTCTCGACGACGAGGAACTGGCGGCCATCTTCGCTCCTCGCCCGCTGCAGCAGACCGTGCTC
>JBAXSU010000121.1:0-10656 GCA_037130535.1 Actinomycetota bacterium | reverse complement strand
AGATCGCCGAGGAACAGCGACACGTTGGCGATGCGGCTGAGCTCGAACAAGATGGTGCGGATCCACTGGGCACGCGGCGGCGCCTCGATGTCCATCAACTTCTCGGCCGCCAGGATGAACGGCACTTCGTTGGCGAAACTGCCCAGCCAGTCAATGCGGTTGATGAGCGTGGTGACCTGTGGGAAGGTTCGCACCTCGGTGAGCTTCTCGTAACCGCGGTGCATGTAGCCGGCGCCCGGATCGGCCCACACCACCTGCTCGCCGTCGAGGCGCACGATGATGCGCAGCGTGCCGTGGGTGGCGGGGTGCTGGGGCCCGATGTTGAGGGTCATGCCCTCGGTCTCGAGTTCGACGTTCAGCCGCGCATCGGCGGCCTGGGCCGCGATGTAGCTGAGCTTCTGGCGGTCGACGAGATCAGTCATTGGATTCGTCCTCTTCCTCGCCACCAGGCAGCGGTTCGACATCGACGATGCCCGGCCACGGCTTCACCAGCCGGGCGAGCAGGGGAAAATCCTTACGCATCGGGTGCCCTTCGAAATCGATGGGCAGGTAGATGTTGCGCAGATCGGGGTGTCCTGCGAACGAGATGCCGAACATCTCGTGGGTCTCGCGTTCGTGCCAGTTGGCACCGGCGTACACCGATACCCAACTGTCGATGACCGGCTGATCGTCGGGCACATCGGCCTTCACCGTGATGCTGACATGCCGGTCGATGCTGGTGACCCGGGCGAACACCTGCAGCCGGGTGTCGCCACCGGTGTAGCCCTGGCGCACCTCGGTGTCGCGCTCGGGTGCCGGCTGGGTGGGGTCGTCTTCGCCGCGCCCGTAGGGCGACGGCATCCAGTCGATGGCCGACAGGAAGCAGAAGTAGTGGCAGCCGAGCACGTCGCGCAGGGCCAGGCCGGTGTCGCGCCAGGCGTCGGTGCGCACGCGCACCCACACGTCGTCGCCCGGCTTCACCAGGCTGTCGATGAGCGCATCGCCGATGGCGTCGCGCAACTCGGTGACGAGTTGTTCGCGCAGTGCGTCGCCGGGCAGCGCAGCAGTGTTGCCAGCCGCAACATCAGTGGTGGTGGTGTCACTCAACGGGACCACCGCCCACGACGATGGGCTCGGGGGCGGCCTTCGCCGACACCATCGGCTTGGTGCCTTCGCCGCGCCACCGGGCGCCCATGTCTTCGTTCTTGATGCGCTGCTGCAGCAGCACCACACCTTCGAGCAGGGCCTCGGGTCGCGGCGGACAGCCCGGCACGTACACATCCACCGGAATGATCTGATCGATTCCCTTGGTGACCGAGTAACTGTCCCAGTAGGGGCCGCCGCAGTTGGCGCACGAACCCATCGAGATGACGTACTTCGGCTCGGGCATCTGCTCGTACAGACGCTTGATGGCAGGCGCCATCTTGTCGGTGACGGTGCCGCTGATGACCACCAGGTCAGCCTGACGCGGGCTGGCGGGCAGCGGGATGACGCCGAGGCGCATCACGTCGTAGCGGGGCGAGCCGAACGCCGCGCCCATCTCGATCGCGCAGCAGGCCAGGCCCCACTGGTACACCCAGAGGCTGTAGGAACGGCCCATGTTGAACAGGGACGTGAGCGGTTTGGGCATCCGCCCCTTATCGACAAGACCCATCGTCTACACCCAGCGCAGTACGCCCTTGCGCCACGCATACACGAGGCCAAGGAGCAGGACGAATACGAAGATACCCATTTCGACGAGACCGAAACCGCCATACCGCTCGAGCTGTGTGGCCCAGGGGAAGATGAACACGGCCTCCACGTCGAACACGACGAAGAGCAGGGCGAAGATGTAGTAGCGAACCTGGCTCTGCGACCAGCCGTCGCCCACCGGGTCGACACCGCTCTCGTAGGCCATGAGCTTTTGTGCCGAGGGTCGGTTGGGGCGCACGAGTGCCGCCACGCCGAGCAGCAGGCCGCCCAGCAACAGCGCAAGAGCGCCGAACCAGACCACGGTGAGGTAGTCGCGAAGGAAGTCCGACATCGGGTGCGACGCTACTACGCCGCGTGAATCCGCTCACAAACTCTGTGCAATGGGCGGTGCCGAGGTGACACGTGACCGCACCAGCAGATGGTGTCCGGCACGGCGCAGGCTGACCGGTTCCACCCGCGGCGACGCGCCGGGGGCGAATCCGACGCCCTCTACCAGGCTGGGCCGGCGTGCGCCCGAACTGCTGATGCCACCGATGAGGATCGGGGCGAGGGTGACGAACTCGTCGTCGACCGCCCCGTTGGCCACCATCGAGCCGTACAGGCTGGGGCCGCCCTCGCACAGCAGCGACGCGATCTGCCGCTCGGCCAGCAGCCAAGCACCCAGCCGGGCGGTGTCGACCCGGTCGTCGCCGAATGCAACGACCTCGGCGTTCGGGCGGCCGGCCAGACGCCGGCGGGCTTCCTCGGCACCGGCGGTGGTGGTGGCGACGAGCAGCGGGAACGAGTCGTCGGCCACTACCGCCCAGTCGCGTTCGATCGCTCCGGTGAGCGAGCAGATGGCCTGGAGGGGCACCGGGGCCCGGCCTTCGGCGGCCCGCAACCACGTGAACGCGGCTGCATCGGCACCGCCGAGGTACTCGACGGTCCAGCGGTGGTCGCTCTCGGCGCGCACCGTGCCGTCGCCGATGAGCACCGCATCGCATCGGGCGCGCAGCAGCTTCATCACCCAGACGTCGGCCGACGAGCCCTCCGACACCGATGCACCGCCGATGTTGCCCGGTTCGGCGTACGAGATACGGCCGTCGCGAGAGACGACGAAGTTGATGGCGGTGTAGGGCCGGTCGGCCGGCACCGGCAGCACCCAGTCGCCCGCATACGCCCGGCGGAACGGTTCGGGGAGGGCGACCCCGCCAGCTGCGTCGTCATCGAACAACAGCGTGAACGGCACCGCGGGACCGGAGACCACAGGACAGGGGCCGAGCGTCGACATGTCGCGAGGTTAGGCGAGAGCCTCCACCCAGACGTGGTGAACGTCCCACACGTGTGTACCGCGTGCTACATCTACGTCGTGCCCGACCGCGACGTCAGCCCCCATCTCGTCGCACCACCGAGGGCGATGCGGGTGCTCGAACTACTCGGGCCCTCCACCGGCGGCATCCGCGCGCACGTCGCCGAGTTGTCGCGCCGGCTCGCAGCACGGGGCTGGGGCGTGGTCGTCTCCGGTCCCACCGGGGTGATGGACGGCGTGGGCGAGCAGGACGCCGTGGTGGCGGTACCGGCCGGATGGAACCCGGTCGCCCTGCGGCGGTCGCGCGCCCAACTGCATGTGCTGCTGGGCGCCGAGCCGTTCGACGTGCTGCACGCGCACGGCCTGAAAGCAGCGCTGGTGGCGTTGGGCGTGCGACCCCGCCCTCCCCTGGTGCTCACGGTGCACAACCTGGTCGGCGGCACGGCTGCTGGCATGAAGGCCCGGGTGCTCGGCCGGATCGAGCGGTCGATCCTGCGCCGCAGCGATCACATCGTGGTCATCAGCGACGAGATCGCGCGGCACCTCACCGGGCTGGTAGCCCCCGAGCGGCAGACCTTCGCGCTGCCCGTGTCGCCCCGCCGCTCGCCCGACCACCCCGTCGCCGAGGTGCGCGCCGAGCACGGCGTGGGCGGCGACAGCCCACTGGTGGTGGTCGTGGCCCGCCATCATCCGCAGAAGGATCTCGGCATGTTCCTCCGGGCGATGGTGCAGGTACGCGCCGCCGTGCCCGGCGTTCGGGCACTGATGGTGGGCGACGGGCCCGAGCGGAACAGCCTGGAGGCCGAGTGCACCCGCCTCGGGCTGGTCGACGTCGTCTCGTTCGCCGGCTTCCGCCCGAATCCGGCCGACGAGATGCAGGCGGCCGACGTGGTGGCCCTGTCGTCGCGATGGGAGGGTTCGCCACTGGTGGTGGCCGAGTGTCTCGCACTGGGCCGCCCGCTCGTCACCACCGCGGTGGGCACCGTGGCACGACACCTGGTCGACGGGGTGAGCGCCCGGATCGTTCCCGTGGGCGACCACACCGCCTTCGCCGCGGCGCTCGTCGAACTGCTCGACGACCCCGCTCGGGCCGCTGCCATCGGTGCCGCAGGGCAGGCGGTGGCGGCCTCGACGTTCGATCCCGACCGCCTCGTCGAGGCCATCGAACAGGTGTATTGCGGGGTCGCCGCCGCTGCGATTGCCCACTGAACCGCGCCGAGCGTGCTACACCAGAGGGCATGTCGAGCGGCGCCGTGGAGGAGTTGATCGCCCGCGTCCCCCAGTGGGAGGGCCTCGAACTCGACGTTCGCCCCCTCCACGGAGGCATCACCAACCGCAACTTTGTCGTGCGCGCGGGCGGCCGCGAGTTCGTGGTCAGGCTTCCTGGCGAGCGCACCGAGTTGCTCGGCATCGACCGGGCGAACGAGGCAGAGGCGGCCCGTCGAGCGGCCGAGTTGGGCATCGGTCCGCCCGTGCTGGGCGACCTGCCGCAGGTGGGCACCCTCATCACCGCCTACATGCCGGGGCGCCACCTCACCGACGATCAGTTCGCAGCCCGACTCGACGAGGTGGTGCCGCTGTTGAAGCGACTGCACGACAGCAGCCCGCTGCACGGCGCATTCCCCATTCACCGTGTGGTCGAGTGGCATGCCCGCGACGCAACCGCCCACGGCGTGATGGCCCCATCGGCCTACGAGCGATTGCACCAGCAGAGCCGCCGCATCGAACGTGCCTTCCAGGCAAACCCGATGGCGCCGGTCCCCTGCCACAACGACCTCCTGCCCGGCAACGTGCTGTTCGGTGACGACACAGACAGCGACGACGCGCGGGTGTGGCTCCTCGACTTCGAGTACGCGGGCATGAACGACGTGTTCTTCGACCTCGGCAACCTCAGCGTGAACGCCGGGCTGTCAACCGACGCCGAGGAGGAGTTGCTGCGTCTCTACTTCGGCACCATCACCCATGCGCACCTCGCCCGGTTGGCGTTGATGAAGGTGATGAGCGAGTTCCGCGAGGGCATGTGGGCCGTGGTGCAGCAGGCCATCAGCACGCTCGACACCGACTTCGTCGCCTATGCCGCCGAGCGCCTGGGCAACTGCGAACGACTGGTCGCGTCGCCAGCGTTCGAGCAGTGGCTCGACGACGCGGCACGCGTGAGCGACCCCGACTGAGCGACCCGATGGAGGGCCACCGATGACCACACGCGACGTCGCACCGACAACGATCGGGAAGCCCGGCGCCCGGCAACGACCGCTCGTCCGTTTCGTGTCGCCGCTGCGAGACTTCCTGCACACCGAATCGTCCGGGGCCGTGCTGCTTGCCGCCGCCGCAGTAGTGGCGCTGGTGTGGGCGAACTCGCCCTGGTCGGCGTCGTACGAACGACTGTGGACCACCGACGTGTCGCTGTCGTGGGGCAGCCACACCCTGTCGCTCGATCTGCGCGCCTGGGTGGGCGACGCCTTGATGACCGTGTTCTTCCTGGTGGTGGGTCTCGAGATCAAGCGCGAGCTCACCGTTGGCCACCTGGCGACCCGTCGCTCCGCGATCTTGCCGTTCGCCGCTGCGTTGGGCGGCATGATCGTCCCGGCGATCATCTATCTGGCCATCGCCGGCTCGTCGGCACCCCGCGGCTGGGCCGTACCGGTGGCCACCGACATCGCCCTTGCGTCGGGAGTGCTCGCCGTCGCAGGCAGTCGGTTGCCGTCGTCGCTGCGGGCCTTTCTGCTGGGCCTGGCCATCGTCGACGACATCGGCGCGATCATCATCATCGCCGCCGTCTACACCTCCGACCTCCATGTCGAGTGGCTCGTCGCTGCCTTCGTCGGCCTCGGGGTGACGGTGGTGGTGAAGCGCCTCGGCGTGCAGGCCACCTGGGTGTACCTCGTGTTGGGGGCGTTCGTGTGGTTCGCGATGCACGATGCCGGGGTGCACCCGACGCTCGCTGGTGTGGCGATGGGCCTGCTGGCACCGTCGACGCCGCGCCTGCGGCAAGAACTCATCGACATCGACGAGCTCACCGATCTGTCCGACGCTGACGCCGCCCGTACCACCAGCGAATTGGCCCGCGGCTCGGTGTCGGTGGTCGAGTGGCTGCAGCACGGCCTGCACCCGTGGACGAGCTATCTCATCGTGCCGCTCTTCGCGTTGGCCAACGCCGGTATCCCGCTGTCGGGCGACATCGTGCGCGATACCTGGGGTTCGGCCCTGGCCTGGGGCATCGTCGCCGGCTTGGTGCTGGGCAAGCCGCTCGGTGTCGTGGCCGCAACCACCCTGGCGGTGCGCTCAGGTGCTGGCGACCGCCCGGCCGACTCGAATGGCCGCCAGATGGTCGGCATCGGCGCTGCCGCCGGCATCGGGTTCACCGTGGCGCTCTTCATCACCGATCTCGCGTTCACCGATCCGGGCCAGCAGGCCGAGGCGAAGCTTGCCGTGCTGGTGGCTTCGGTGGTGGCGGCGGGCATGTCGATCACGCTGCTGCTGGGTCGCAAGCGCACGTCACGGCAAGCCTGAGCCGGCACGTCTGAGTCGGCACGCGAACGGGCCGGCCCGTAGGCCGGCCCGTCGCAGTTGTTTCGTCGTCGACCGGTGGTGACCGATCGACCAGGTTTGTCAGAGGGTGCCGTGCTCGAGCGCGTCGAGCTCGCGCTCGATGGCAGCCAGCTCCTCAGGCGAGCCCTGCACCTTCGGCCCCGTGAACCACTTCCTGCCACTCAGACGCCAGTAGAGGACGACGAACAGGCCGGACAAGAGGATGAGCGGGCCGGTGAAGTTGAAGTTGTTCACTCGGAAGAACCCGGGTGCGAACTCGTTCTCCTCGCCCCAGATCGGCCAGAAGGGCCAAAACAGCGGGGCCACGAACAGCACCGAGATGAACACGATCCAGGCGAGCGCTGTCCAGCCGACCAACTTGTGCTTCCCCTTCAGGTTCCACGGCCCCGTTACGAAGTCGGGGCTCCTGAGCCGGAGGTAGATCGGGATGGCGTACGAGATGTACAGGCCGATCACACAGATACCGGTGAGGGCGAAGAAGGCCGTCGAGTAGCCACCCTTCTGGTAGAGCGACAGCAGACCAACGATGGCCGACAGCACCACACCGAGCCACACCGAGTTCGTCGGCGTGCGGGTCTTGGTGTTGATCTTGTGCCAGATCTTCGAGCCGGGCAGCGCACCATCACGGCTGAAGGCGTAGATCATTCGGCTGTTGGCGGTGACCGATGCGAGTCCGCAGAAGAACTGGCCGACGATGGCAATGAACACCAGCAACTTTGCGGCCGCATCGCCGACCGCACTCGAGATGAGGCGCGGCGCGGCGTTCACCAGGAACGCATCGCCCTCACCACCGAACGCGATCGCGGTGTACGCGTCGACATCGCCCTTCTTGGGCAGCGCGGCGATCATCGCCACGTTCATCACCAGTGCGGCGATCGCCGAGATGTAGATCGAACGCACGATGGCCTTCGGTGCCTCGGTACGAGCACCGACGGTTTCCTCGCTCACGTGCGCCGAGGCGTCGAATCCGGTGATGGTGTACTGGGCCAACAGCAAGCCGAGACAGAACAGGTACGCCGTCACGAACACACCACCGGTCCAGCCCGTCATGCCTGGCGGGGCCTCGTCGAACACGCCACTGATGCCACGGGTGTTCGTGGGAGCGATGAAGAGCACCGCCGCGATGATCACCACACCCACCACGTGCCACCACACGCTGATGTTGCCGAGCACCTTCACGAGGTTCACCCCGAAGGTGTTCAGCAGTCCGTGTACGAACAGCACGATCAGGAAGATGACGTAGATGTTGCCCGACGAGAGCGTGAACCCGTCGTCGAACATGCGGATGAAGTAGCCGATGAAGATCGAGAGCGCGTAGTCGACGGAGGCGATGACGCCGATCTGGCCGATCAGGTTGAAGTAGCCGGTGAACCAACTCCACGCCGCAGCGTTCTTGCGAGCGAGCTTTGCCGACCAGTAGTAGAGGCCACCGGCGGTGGGGTACGCCGAGCAGATCTCACCCATGGCCATACCGACCAAGAGGGCGAAGAAACCCACGATGATCCAGCCGAGCGTGATCACACGCGGTCCGGCCGTCACCATGCCGAGCCAGAAGCTCGTCATGCCACCAGCCAGGATCGAGATGATCGAGAAGCTGATGGCGAAGTTGCTGAATGAGCTCATCCCTCGCTTGAGCTCTTGCGCGTACCCGAGCGAGTGCAGGTGTGCGCGGTCGTCGTCGACGACGTCGGACATGGTTCCCCCCTTGGAAGGCCGTTGAGTGTTCCCCCGTCGCGGCACTCGTCGCCGAGGCGCCGCGGCGTTGCGTGTTTCTACCACGCAGCGCGGGTCACGAATTCACATACTCGCGAGGAACCAGTCGACGAGGTGCTCGGCATGCTCGCGGCTTTCGACCACGGCCGCGCGCGTCTCGGCCATCAGCTGGTCTCGTGACGAACCGAACCGCTCGAGTTCGGCCGCGCCACCTCCGGCAGTCCACCGGGCCAACATCGTCTCGGTGGCCTCGGGGTGGAACTGGGTGGCGAAGTTCTTCCGCAGCCGCCATGCCTGCGGGCCCACCGCGGTGCGGGCGAGTTCCTCGGCTCCCGGCGGCACCGTGATGACGTCGTAGTGCCACTGCATCCACGGACCTGGGGCGATCACCTCGGGCAGGTCGCTCACCACCTGGTACCAGCCGATCTCGGGTTCACGGGCCCGTTCGACGGTGCCGCCGAGTGCGTGCGACATGATCTGGTTGCCGTAGCAGATGCCGAACTGGGGGATGCCCCGACGGTCGGCCTCTTGGATGAGTGCCGATTCGGCCGCCACTGGATGGGCCACCTCGGGCCAGTAGACACTCCACTCGCTGCCGAGCATCAGCACCAGGTCGATGCCGTCGAGGTTCGGCCATTCCTCGGGGTGCTCGCGGTGGCACTCGGCGAAGGCGAAGCCGTGGTGGCGGAAGCGGTTGCCGATGAAGCCCGGGTCGGCGTCGAGAGCGTTGGCGATCAACAGGGCACGCATCCCGTCACCCTAGGCCGCGCGGCCGGGTACGGCCGTTGTCGACTTCAGGCCGCCATGGGGCCCGAAGTCGACGACCGGTCGGCGCATCGCAGTCGCCGTCTTCCGTCTCGACAGCTCACCTGCCCGTCATTTCGACATGCAGCGCAACCTCATCGACTACTTCGCCCGACGTGAGCAACTCGTCACCACGGCTCAGGCGCTCGAGCTCGGCATCACCAAGCGACAGCTCGACGGCCTCGTCGAGCGTGGCGAGGTCGAGCGCATCCACCGCAACGTGTACCGCAACTGCTCGGTGCCGATCGACCAACGGCAGCGGGTGATGGCCGGACTGCTCGCCTGCGGCGACCGGTCAGTGGTGTCGCACCGCACGGCGCTCTGGGTGTTCGACGCGCCCAACGTGTCGGGCACGCTGGTGGAACTCACACACCGCTCGACCTCGCTCCCGCTGCGCGACGGCCTCGTGATGCATCGCTCGCTGACGCTCGGTCCCGGCGACATCGATCGGGCCAAGCGTCTCTGGGTGACGACCCGCGAGCGCACCCTCGTCGACTGTTGCACGGTGCTGCCGACCGCGGTGGTGCTGCGCATCGCCGAGCACTGGTTGGCGAATCGGCTCACGACCCTGGATCGGCTCCATGCCACCATCGAGCGTCTCGCGCAGCTGGTCGGTGCGCGCCGCCTGGCGAGCGGTCTCGCCGAGCGTTCGCTCGGCGAGGTGGTGGCCGACTCGCCCCCCGAACATCGAGTCGGTGAGGTTCTCGTCGGCGCTGGCCTCGCTCCCTGCCATCACATGCTGGTGACAGTCGCATCGGGGCGCACCTACGAACTCGACTGGGCCTTCCCCGACGCTCGGGTCGGCATCGAGGTCGACGGGTACGGCATCCATCTCCGCTCGATGGAGGCCTTCGACGACGACCGCTGGCGGCGCAACGAGATCGAGAACGAGGGCTGGCAAGTGCTCAACTTCACCGCTCGGCACATTCACCACTCACCCGGCCGAGTGGTGAGCCAGGTGCGCGACGCCTTGGCGCGTCGACTTCCGTCCGTGTGACTGCCCCAACTCGACACGCACCGGGGTGAGCGACGTCAGGCGCCGGTGGCGATGAAGACGTTCTTCAACTCGGTGTAGTGATCGAGCACGGCCATCGAGTGCTCGCGGCCGAGGCCGCTCTGCTTGAAGCCACCGAACGGGGTGGAGTAGCGAACCGAGCTGTTGGAGTTCACGCTGATGGTGCCGGCCTCCATCGCCCGAGCGACACGCATGGCACGCGAGCCGTTGCCGGTCCAGATCGAACCTGCCAGGCCGTACTCGCTGTCGTTGCACAGGCGGATGGCGTCGGCCTCGTCATCGAACGGGATGACGACCGCCACCGGGCCGAACACCTCGTCGCGACAGATTCGGGCCGACTGATCCTCGGCCAACGCGATCATCACCGGGTGCCAGTAGCCGGGCCCATCGGGCACCGAACCAGTGAACACGGTGTCGAGGCCATCGGTGAACGACCGCACCCGGGCGAGGTGCTGTTCGGTGACAAGCGGACCCATGGCCGTGTTGGGCGATGTGGGGTCGCCCACCGTGAACGCTGCGGCGGAGGCGATGAAGCCCTCCATGAACCGGTCGAGCACCGAACGCTGCACCAGCACCCGGCTGCGAGCACAGCAGTCCTGCCCGGAGTTGTCGAACA
>JBAXSU010000120.1:0-10692 GCA_037130535.1 Actinomycetota bacterium | reverse complement strand
CGGGCCGAGCCGCCGGGTCAGCTACTCGGGGTGCCACGCCTGGGCGATTCCGCGCACCTGCGGCGACCTCGACGGCGCGCTCGGCATGCTACACCTGCTGATGGGCGGCGACGCGCAGCGCCTCGACGCCGAGGGCGGCAACATCTGCGCCCACGAGGCAGCCCTCGCCGCCGTCGAACCGGTCGACGACACCGACCGCCGTCGCCTGCACATCACCCGGCGCACCCTCGACGAGGCGATGATCTGTTACCCGCCGCTCGAGCGCTTCCCGGCGGTGGAAGACGCCGGGTGGAGCGCCATCCACGCAGCCATCCAGGGCCGCATCGATGCACCCGCTGCAGTGCGCGCCATCCAGCAGCAGGCCGAGGCCGCGCTCCGTCAGGCCTGAACCGCACATCGATGCCCCGGGCGACCGGGCAAACCTGGCGAGAGATCAGGTCGACGAGTGTTCGCTGATGAACGCGCGCAGCACGTCGAAGAAGGCGTCGGGTTCGTCGCGGAACACGCCATGACCCGACGCAGCGAATCGCTCGAAGCGCACCAGATGAGGCGGCAGCGCAGCGGCGATGCGCTCGGCGCCCACCATCGGGGTGACCGGGTCGAGCTCACCGTGGGCGATCAACACCGGATCGCGCACCTCGACCATCTCGGGCAGCAGGTTCATGCCCACGGCCTCGGTGTGATTGAAGTGGGTCAACACATCGTTGGTGTTGATCGTCCGCTTGTTGAGGAAGTGGTTGCCGGGCGCCTGCGTGTACAGCGGGCCGCACACCTTCACGTACTGGCGGGCCAGCAGCGCCATGGCCTCCTGGGTGGGTGCCTCCCAGAACTCCTTCGCCACCGCCTCGGCTTCGGGGCCACCCAACTGTCGGAACATCGCGTAGATGGCCGTGCTGTCCTTGAAGGGCGCTGTGCTCAAGAAGATGTGACCCGCCGCGAACCCGGGGTGTCGGGCCGCCAACCGCTGACTGACGAAGCCGCCGAAGCTCAGCCCCAGCACGAAGGGCCGCTCGATGCCGAGCGCCGCGCACATCTCGACCACATCGTCGGCCCACCGGTCGAGGTTCCACTGTTCCGGGGTCGAGCGATCGCTCCGTCCCTGTCCGCGGTGGTCGTAGTACAGCACCTGGCAGGCGTCGGTCATCGTGGAGAACGCCGGCTTGAATCCGTTGTGGTCGCCTCCCGGCCCGCCGTGCATCAACACCAGCGTGGGACGCTGACGCATCGTGTCGCCATCGGGCACCAGACCGAGCCCTTCGATGTCGAACCACAGCTGCGTTCCGTCTTCGAGGCGTACCTTCACGAACCCACCCTACGCAGCCAGATGTACCGCATTCGTCACGGCGCCCGATGCCCGCGAAACGCGGGGTTACCCTCGAAGTCAGCGCATTCGCTCCCTCGAGAAGGACGCCCCACATGGCACAGCGACGAGCTCACGGCCTGAGCGGCCACAGCGACTACCTGGCCTCCGTGCCGTTGTTCGCAGGGATCCCGAAACGCAAACTCGAGATCCTGACCGACCTGTGCCACGAGCACCGGTACCAACCCGGTGACGAGATCGTCCGCGAGGGCGATACCTCGGGGCGTCTCTACCTGATCGAGTCGGGCCATGCCGAAGTGCAGGTCCACGGGCATGTGGTGAACGAGCTCGGCCCCGGTCAGCACTTCGGCGAGTACGCGGTCCTCGACCGAGCGCCACGATCGGCCACCGTCGTCGCCACCACCGACGTGCACGCCTTCTCGCTTGCCTCGATCACGGTTCGACCCCTGCTGAAGGAGGAGGCCGACATCACCTACCGACTGCTGCTGAACGCGGTCGATCAACTTCGCGCGCTCGATCGATCGTTGCTCTGACCCGCGCCGCGGTGCGCAACCCGTCACGGGTGTAGCTGGCGCAACTCGGGCTCAGGGTCGTGCAGCAGTTCGAACGTGGCGTCGAACCGCAGGGTGGCACGCTGCGCGCTGTCGAAGCGCGGCCACCCGGCCGCGCCAGCCGCAGCGAAGGCCGTGATCTCGTCGGCGAAGCGCGCCGCCAGCACTGGCAGTTCGGGGCCGTCGCCGAGCATCATCTCGGCGCCAGGCGCGTGCACGTTGTCGAACGCGAACGGGATGTCGAGCGCGTGGGCGGAGCCGAGGATGCCGCCGAGCGCCGGCGATGCCCAGGTGAACCAGTACATCCAGGTGAGTGCACCCGCCTCGGCCCGTGCCTCAGCGAGGCGCTGCGCCGGCCGCCGAAACGTCACGTCGGTCTGCACTGCCGCGATCCGGGCCACCGTCGACGCGCCGGGCCGGGCGGCCTCGTACGCCGCCCGGGCACGGTCGGCGTCGGCGCCGAACTGCTGCTCGAGGTGCTCGGCCCAGCGGTCGTCGCCCGCGCTCGCCAAGGCCGGGTCGAAAGCGAGGAACAGCAGGCTCTCGTCGCGGTTGGTGCCGATGCTCACCGGCACCGGGTTGGCCGCTGCGGCGGCCAGCACGTCGTCGGCCAGGCCGGCGCCACCCGCTGCTGGGCTGAACATGTCGTACCCGGTGCTCGGCATCGCGATCACCTCGGCCTGCGCAGCGAGCACGCTGTCGATCGGCAGACCTCGCGCCTCGTCGAGGCCCGACACTCCGGCGGCACGGAGGAACGCGTCGGCCCATTCGTCGGCGCGGCCGAGCGTGCGCAACTGATTGATCGACGGGCTCATCGCCCACACCCGGTGGAACAGCCCGGCTGCCGCGGGCGCCGCCAGCAGCGACAGCACGGCCGAGCCACCTGCCGACTCGCCGAAGATGGTCACGCTGCCAGGGTCGCCACCGAAGGCAGCGATGTGACGGTGCACCCACTCGAGCGCGCAGATCTGGTCGAGCGTGCCCCAGTTGCCCCCGCCGATGAAGCCGAGCGCGCCGAGGCGGTAGTTGATGGTCACCACCACCTGACCGCGGGCTGCCAGTCGGCTGCCGTCGTACCAGGCGATGGAACCCGCACCGTTCAGGTAGGCGCCGCCGTGGATCCACACCAGCACCGGCAGGTCCGCACCCTGTCCTGCGTCGGCCGGTGCGAACACGTCGAGGAAGAGGCAGTCCTCGTCCATCGACGATGTATCGATGCGCAATAGCCGTTCGAGCATCCCGGGCACCTGTGGGCACACCGGGCCCGACACACCAGCAACCCCTGTCTCGGCTTCGAACGGCACGAGCACGGGCGGCTCGAAGCGGTCAGCGGTGGCGTAGCGGATGCCGAGATGCGATCGGACGTCGGTGGTCATCGCCGCACAGTAGGCAATGACGGCCCGTCGCGCTGTGCCCGGCACGGCCCCGGGTGCCCGAAACAGCCCCTGGGTACACTCGCTCCGCATGGGGCCAGCGACGACGACGCTCGAGTCGATCCTGTCGATGGTCGAAGCACGGCGTCACGAACCGATCACCGTTGTGGGCATCGGCGGGTGCGGCGGCGCCGGGAAGACCACCCTCGCCCGGCGTCTGGCGGAACGGGTCGATGGCGCACAGGTCGTGGCCACCGACGAGTTCTGGACGGGGTCGTCGTTCGACCTCGGTCATCTGCGGGCCGCTGTGCTCGACCGACTGCTGGCCGGGTCGGTCGCCGAGTTCGACTCGTGGAACTGGGCGACAAAGACGCTGCATCCCGGCCGCCGGGTGCGCCCCGAAGGCCTCGTCATCATCGAAGGGGTCTGCGCCCTCCATCAGATGTTCCGCGCCGACCTCGCCGTGCGGGTGTGGGTCGATGCACCTCCCGCAGTCCGTCTCGAGCGCGGCGTGGCGCGCGACGGCGAGGACTCGCGGGTCACGTGGGAGACCGTGTGGATGCCGAACGAGATGGCCTACATCGAACGCGACGATCCCATCGCCTGCGCGCACCTCGTCGTCGACGGCACCCAACCCTTCGGCTGAGACCACTCTGTATGCTGATCTGCATGCACAGCACGAGTGTTCGCATCGACGCCTCGACCCACGAAGATCTGAAGCGGCTCGCCGCCGAGTTGAACACCACCGTCGGGAACACGGTGACGTTGGCGGTTCGCGCGCTGCGGCAGGACCGGATCGGATCCGACCTCCACTCTCCGCTGAGCGACGAGGAAGCGATGTGGCTGGATGCCGAACTCGGGTGACGTGGTCGACCTCGATCTCGGCCACCCAGAGGGGCACGAGGCTGGCTTCCGTCATCCCGCCGTCGTGGTCACGGCTCAGCGCGTCCTCGCTGCCTCGCCGTCGGTGATCCACGTCGTGCCGTTGACGTCGACGATCCGACAGTTTCACTCCGAGGTCATCCTCGCTCCCGACGGAGCCAACGGCCTGAGCGTCGAGTCCGCGGCACAGTGCCAGCACATCCGCTCGGTGTCACCCCGGCGGATCCTCGAGGTCCGCGGCAACGTCGGCAGCGCCGCGTTGGCCCAGATCCGCGAGGTGATCGCAGTACTCCTCGACATGCCCTGAGTCGATCGATCGTCTCCGCGCGGCGATCCGTCGGGCGAGGTCGTCGAACAGGTCGTGCGCGTCGGCTACGACGACACCTCGCGACTCGAACCAGGTGCAGATGTTGTCGCAGTCGCGCCGCAGGTACTCGAAACCACGCGGGTTGGCCACCACATCGACCGCTTGGGGCAGATCGATCAGCACCAGCCGGCCGTCGTGCACCAGCACGTTGTAGGCCGACAGGTCGCCGTGGGCGTATCCGGTTTCGGCCAGCACCCGTAGGCCCTCGACGAGTTGGCGATACAACTCGGTTGCCTCTCGAGGCGTCGCGTGCACCTGGGCGAGTCGCTGTGCCGCGACGCCGTCGTCGAACCCGATGAACTCCATCATCATCTCCGTGCCGTCGAGTTGCACCGGGTACGGCACTGCGGCGCCCGCCGACCACAGCCGGCCGAGTACCGAGAACTCGGCAAGCGCCCACTGCCCGGCGATGATCTCCTTGCCGAATGCCGTCCGCGTCGCAACCGCACGCGTCTCGCGGCTCTTCTTCAACCGCCGGCCCTCCAGGTAGCCCGCGTCGCGGTGGAACATCCGGTGCTCGGCGCTGCGGTACTGCTTCACTGCCAGCAGGCAGGTCTGACCGGTGTCGACTGCGACGCGCCGCAGCAGCGACACGTCGGCCTCCTTGCCGGTCTTCATCACCCCGAGGTCGTCGTCGACGGCCTTCGGGTCGCGCACCACCCACTCGGGCACCGGTTGCGGGCCCTTGGTGGCACTGGGATAGGTCGACCAGTTCGGTTCGTCGAACGGGTCATCGGGAGGGTCATCGGGAGTAGCGCGGCGAGCAGCGGCAGCACTGATCGGTGCGTCGGGTTGCCATCCGTCGTCGTCGAAGCGGCGCGAACGGGGACGGTTGCTGCGTGGTGCAGCCATGGTGGTGGTCTCCTGGGAACGATGCACCGGGAGGGGTCGGGCAGGTGCTGCGCGACGCCAGGGATCAGCCGATGCGGGGGCGGGCAAGGGTGGAGAGTCGGACAGTGGCAGTCATGTCGCTCGTCCTCCCTTCTGCGCCGCGGCGCGCTCGCTGGTACGGGCGGAACCTAGGCGTGCGTCAGCGTCGGCGCAAGCCGATTTTCCGTGATCGGTCGGCGGCGCAGGCCGTCGCGCGGTGCTCCCAGCGGCTGATCGACATCATTCGACTCGTCACCGCCGCCAGAAGAGCATGTGGGTGATGCCGCTGGGACTGGCCACCGATTCGAACTGGAAGCGATCGAGCAATTCCTCGTACGACTTCCACAGCCGAACGCCCTCCCCGATCTCGATGGGCGCCACGGCGACGTGCATCGCGTCGACGAGGTCGGCGTCGAGGAACTCGCGCACCGTCGTCACCCCGCCGCCCAACCGCACGTCCTTGCCGTCGGCGGCATCCATCGCCAGCCGGAGCGCCTCCTGGGGTGCGACATCGATGAAGTGGAACGTGGTGTCGGCGAGCGTGAAGCTCGGGCGCGGGTGGTGCGTGAGCACGAACACAGGCGTGCGGAACGGCGGCTCGTCGCCCCACCAGCCCTGCCAGTCGAGGTCGGCCCATGGGCCACGCTGCGGACCGAACTTGTTGCGACCCATGATCTCGGCGCCGATGTTCCGCGGATAGTCGCGCACGAAGTAGTCGTCGACACCCCGCGAGCCGCCCTCGGTACGGCCCTGCCAACTCGCCGTCGCGAAGGCCCACGACGCCAGGTCGACGGGCAGCGATGCGGTATGGCCATTGCGTTCCTGGGCGTGACCGAACGGTGCCTCGAGGCACTGGCCGACGCCGGCACCGAACCCGTCCATCGACAGCATCAGGTTCTGTACCCGCAGCAGTTGCATCGCCATCATCGCTCCCACCTCTCAGGACATGCCCGAGATCTCCGCCATTGTTACCCGGACGCGACCGAGGGCGCCGAGCACCCTGCGGTGCGCGACGCCCTCGGTCGAATCGGGCACGGCGCTCGATGCCAACGCGCTGGCGGCCGGAATCGGGTGCCTCACCGGCGCATCAGCGACCTTCGACGAAGACGCAGCTCCCGAAGTCGGTCAGTTCGTTGATGCGCAGGTTCTTGAACGGCTCGTAGTCCGCTGAGTTGTACCAGGCTTCGGCGACTTCCATGCTCGGGAACCGCAGGACGGCAGCCCAGTTGCCGTTGAACGAGCCCTCCTTCGTGGTGGGGGTCATCGAGCCTGCGATCATCTCCACACCCCAGGCGTCCAAGATCGGGAAGACATGTTGCGCGTAGCGCTCCATGAAGTCGGCCGGGTCCTTCATGTTCAGCTGCACCATCCCGTAGGCAGGCTTCGATTCGTCGCTCATGGTGACGTCTCCTCATTGCTCGTTGTTGGATTGCCATCCGCAATCTAACAACACTGGCTTGCGCAATGCAACTCAGAGCTCGTCGACGACGTCGCCGACTGCACGACCTCAGATGCTGTCCACCATGTCGGCGTGAAACTGCTTGAGGTAGCTCTGCGACCACTTGCCGAGTTCCTCGAGCACCGGCCGCAGCGCTGCTCCGCTCGGTGTGAGCCGATAGGCGTTGTTGCGAGCCGCTCGGTCCGGATCGGTTCGCTCGATGATCCCGAGCGAGGTGAGGAGCCGGAGCCTGGAGGCAAGGATGTTCGTCGCAACGTGCTCGGGCGACTCGCGGAACTCGGAGTAGGTGCGCGTCCCGTGCGCGATCAGATCGCGAACGATCAGCAGCGACCACTTGTCGCCGAGGACGTCGAGACCGGACGTGATGGAGCACGCCGAGCGCCAGTCGACGTCGACCACTTCGGTTTCCTTGCCCATGCCACCTTCTATCTCGCGATTGCCGCCGCCATCTCCCTGATCGACGTTTCCATCGGGGTCGGCTTCCAGTCAAGCATCTCGAAGGTCGCGTGATTGTCGAAGGCAGCCTTCCTGCCGAGGCTGGGCACCATCCCCCTAGCCTGCCGATCGACGATGCTCATCAGCTTGATCGCCACATTCGGCGCCTTGCGCGACGGCACCTTCGAGTAGCCGGCATCGCGGAGCACCGCGGCGAAGTGAGCCATGGTGACCGGCTCGGCCGTGGCAGCGATGAACCGCTTGCCGGCCGCGGCACCGGTCGTCATCGCCGCCACGTGCAGACGGGCCACATCCCGCACATCGATCATGCCCATCGCCACGTCGGGGATCATCGGCATCTTGCCACCGATCATGTCGGTCATCAGAGCGACGCTCTGACCATCGATCTCGGCGCCGAGCGACGGACCGAAGACCGCGCCCGGATTGACGACCGTGAGCTCCATGTCGCTCCCCGCCACCGCATCCCACGCGGCCCGCTCGGCAAGCGTCTTGCTCTTGGCGTAGGCGCCGATGCCGGCGCCCGTGTCAGACCACGAGTCGGGCCCGTACCGGCCGCTCGGCTTGCCAGCGACCATGGCCACGATCGACGAGGTCAGCACCATTCGCCGCACACCGGCCCGCTGGGCGGCAGCGATCACGCGCCGCGTCCCTTCGACGGCCGGTCTGATCAGTTCGCTCTCGTCCTTCGGCTCGGAGAGCACGAAGGGCGATGCCACGTGCAGCACGTAGGTGCATCCACGGACTGCATCGTCCCATCCTCGATCGGAGAGGAGGTCGGCCTCGACGAACGTGAGCCGCTCGACAGGAGCCACCGCTGCGATCGCATCCCGGGTGGCATCTGCCTTCGACAGCGAGCGGACGGTTCCGACCACTTCGTAGCCCCGGTTCAGCAACTCGGCACCGCAGTACTGTCCGATGTAGCCGCTGATGCCGGTGAGCAGAACTCGTTCAGCCATGCCTCTGTCCCCTTCGGTCGACGATGGATTGCGCAACTTGCTGGTTGCAAGGTAGTGAATTGACTTGCGAAACGCAACTCAATCCCATAAGGTTGTGAAATGCAAGTCATCATAGCTTGGGGCGCGAGGGAGGTCCCGACATGACCGAACGGTCAACCGGTAGGGCGAAGCACCGGTATCCGGGTGGCTCGATCGCTCTGGACGAGCGCCACTCGCGCCTGGTGTTGGGCATCGCTGGTCTCGCCGCACTGGCGACCTACCTCGACACAACGCTCCTCTTCGTCGCCTTTCCCGACATCAGGGCCACGTTCGGCGACTCGCCGGCATCGACGCTGTCGTGGGTGCTGAACGCGTACACGATCGCGTTCGCAGCGCTCCTCGTGCCTGCGGGAAAGCTCGCCGATCGGCTCGGCCACCGTCGCGCCTTCCTCGTCGGTTCGGCCACGTTCACCATCGCGTCGATGGTGTGTGGGCTCGCACCGAGCGTCCACCTGCTGATCGTGGCCCGCGTGGCGCAAGGCATCGGATCCGCGATCCTGGTTCCCTCGTCGCTGGCGCTGGTGATGGCCGCATTTCCCCGCGAGCGACTGCCGCAGACCATCGCCATCTGGGGGGCCATCGGCGCGTCGTCGTCCGCGCTCGGGCCGTCGCTCGGCGGACTGATCGTCGACAGTTTGGGTTGGCGTTGGGCCTTCTTCATCAACCTGCCCGTCGGCATCGTCACCGTCGTCGCCGGGCGCCGGTTCCTACAAGAGTCGAAGAGTTCGTCCGTTCGTCTCCCGTCGCCGGTCGGCGTCGTCCTCATCGCTTCGGCCGCCGGGGCACTGTTGTACGGCGTCGTCGGCACGAGCGCTGTTGGCTGGGCGAGCACGAAGACCATCGCCCTGCTCGCCTCCGGGTTCGTCTTACTCATCGTGTTCGTCGCCCACCAGCGTCGCACCGCCGCACCCACGCTCGATCTCGAGCTCTTCTCTCTCCGCAACTTCCGATGGGGCAACCTGGCGATGTTCAGCTTCTCGCTGTCGTTCATCGCGATGTACTTCGGGCTCATCCTCTTCCTCGTGAACGTCTGGCGCTGGTCGGTGCTCGAGGCCGGCTTCGGCGTCGCACCCGGCGCAGCGGCCGCCGCCATGCTCGCGCCACGGTTCGGCCGCCTCGCGGGCAGAATCGGCCAGCGGCCGCTCATCGCAGTCGGCGGATTGTTCTTCGCCGCGAGCGGGCTGTACCGATTGCTGTTCCTCGGTGCCAGCGTCAACTACCTCGTCGACTTCGCGGTGCCGCTCGCGTTCTCCGCACTGGCAGTCGGCTTGGTCTTTCCGCAAGCGACCAGCGTGGCCGCGCAGGCCCTCCCTGGCGACCGAATCGGGGTCGGGGGCGCCACCACCCAGGCCATACGCCAATTCGGTGGATCACTCGGCGTTGCCATGACCATCGCCTTCCTCGGCAAGGCAACCGGACGAGCCGAAGTCTTGGCTGCATTCGACCACATCTGGATCGTCGTCATCGCCGGCGGTATCGCCACGACACTCTTCTCGCTGCCGCTCCGCACCAAGCATGCGGCTCGCCCGTAGTTCGAACATCGTGTTCTCGCCTGCCAACCCCGAATCCATGACCGGCCTCGAACTGCTCCGGCACGGAGCCGACGACGACCGCCCCTCGGTCCGCCGACTCCTCGGCATGCGCTTCGACGAACTCGAGTTCGGACGCGTGGTCATGTCGGTGGAAACCAGCGCCGACTTCGCCAACCCGCTCGGCACCGTTCACGGTGGCATCGCCGCAACCCTGCTCGACTCCGTGATGAGCGGGGCCGTCCACACCACGCTCGCGGCCGGGGTGAGCTACACCACGCTCGGGATCACCATCCACTACACCCGGGCCGCGCAGATCAACGGACAGCGCCTCGTCGGCACAGGAACCGTCGTCCACACCGGTCGACGCACCGGAACCGCCGAAGGCCGTGTCGTCGACGAGAACGGAAAGCTCATCGCTCCCGGCACCACCCCCTGCCTCATCCTCGGTGGCTAGTCCATCGATTCCGGTGTTGCCCCGTCCGACACACCGACCCCTGATCGGAGCCATCCATGCCTGAGCCCGCGAACATCCCGAAGCTGGTGGCGCTCGATGTCGACGGCACACTCCTCGATGCGAATCACCGGGTGAAGCGCCCCGGGTTTGGTCTGCCCTGGGGAGCGCGCGATCGGGATAGTTGAATCGCGGGCACTGACGAGGAGGTCATCGTGCCCAGGAGGTACCCGGTCGAGTTCCGTCGCAAGGTGCTCGATCTGATTGAAGCCGGCAGGCCGGTCGCCGAGATCGCTGTGCAGCTCGGCATCACGGCCCAGACGGTCTACAACTGGCGGAACCAGGATCAGATCGATCGCGGTGTCCGTGCCGGGGTGTCGACGAGCGAGTCGGCTGAGCTGTCGGCAGCGCGCAAGCGGATCCGAGAACTCGAGA
>JBAXSU010000012.1:0-34409 GCA_037130535.1 Actinomycetota bacterium | reverse complement strand
CCCGCCACCCCACCCCACCCCATCACCTCGACCGCGATGAGGCCGCGATGAGCGAGTTGCGCACCAGCGGCGCAGGGTGCTCATCGCGGCCGGGGGTGCACGGCTGGCGATGAGCGAGGTGCGCACCCAGTGCGCAGGTTGCTCATCACGCTGGGTTGGGGGCGGCTGGGTTCGCCGGGGGGGAGGGGGATCTGCTGCACTCGGGGGATGGATTTCGACCTGCCTGCCGATCTCGTCACCTATCTCGCCGAACTCGACGAGTTCATCGAACGCGAGATCAAGCCGCTCGAACAGGCCGACGACAACATCCGCTTCTTCGACCACCGGCGCGAAGACGCCCGCACCGACTGGGAGCGTGGCGGCCTGCCCAACGAGGAGTGGGAGCAGCTGCTGCACAAGGCCAAGCGCCTGGCCGATGCGGCAGGCCACTACCGCTACCCGCTACCGAAGGAGTACGGCGGCCAGGACGGCACGAACCTCGGCATGGCCATCATCCGCGAGCACTTCGCCCGCAAGGGACTCGGCCTGCACAACGACCTGCAGAACGAGCACTCCATCGTGGGCAACAACGTGGGTCTGCTGCTGATGCTGAACTACGGCACCGACGAGCAGAAGGGTGAGTGGATCGACGACCTCGCCGAGGGCCGCCGCGGCTTCGCGTTCGGCATCACCGAACCGAACCACGGCTCGGACGCCACCCACATGGAGACCACCGCCGTCCGCGACGGCGACGAGTGGATCATCAACGGCGAAAAGACCTGGAACACCGGCATCCACAAGGCGTCGCACGACATGATCATGGCGCGCACCAGCGGCAAGGCGGGCGACGGCAATGGCATCACTGCGTTCCTGGTGCCCTCGAACAGCCCCGGATTCGAGGTGGTCGAGTACCTGTGGACCTTCAACATGCCCACCGACCACGCCCACATCCGCCTCACCGAGGTGCGCGTGCCCCATGCAGCCATTTTCGGCGGCGAGGGTCGCGGCCTCCAGGTGGTGCAGCACTTCTTCAACGAGAACCGCATCCGCCAGGCCGCCAGCAGCCTGGGTGCCGCGCAGTACTGCATCGACGAGTCGGTGCAGTACGCCAAGGAGCGCAAGCCGTTCGGCAAGCCGCTGAGCAGCAACCAGGCCATCCAGTTCCCGCTGGTCGAGTTGCAGACCCAGTGCGAGATGCTGCGCGCCCTCATCCACAAGACCGCCTGGGCGATGGACAAGTACGGTGCCTTCAGCCAGAGCGACAAGGTGAGCATGTGCAACTACTGGGCCAACCGGTTGTGCTGCGAGGCCGCCGACCGGGCCATGCAGGTGCACGGCGGTCTCGGCTACAGCCGGCACAAGGCGTTCGAGCACATCTACCGCCATCACCGCCGCTACCGAATCACCGAGGGCGCCGAGGAGATCCAGATGCGCCGAGTGGCCGGCTACATGTTCGGCTTCATGAACCAGCAGGCCCCGAAAGGCGTGCACGAGTAACAGCGATCCCGCCCGTCACCTTGCGTGCGGACGCCGCCGCAGGGCAATCACGCCGAGCAGACACACACCAGCGATCACCGCCACCACCCCGACCTGAACCAGGTCGATCGAGTTCGCTCCCGTCGTCGGGATGTCGCCCGGGCGGGTCGTGGTGGGACCGCCGATGTCGACGACGGTCGTCGTCGGACGCACGACTGTCGTCGGAGAGATCGACGTCGTGGTGGGACCGCCGATGTTCACGCTGGTCGTTGTCGACGATGGCGTCGTGGGCGGGTACGCCCAGGCGCTGAGCGTCGCCCCCAGGGTGATCGACGCCATCGCACAGAAGCCGACCAGGAGTGCGAGGCGTGTCGACACCCTGCTGCGCCGGTCGTCTCGACGACGTTCGTCACCACTCATGAACACAGAGAGTAACGGCCGACTTCCGCATGTGAAAGGCCCGGACCAGCACCTCGACCCGCTCAGAGCGCGCCGCGGTCGACGAATTCGACAACCTGCGCTCGTGCCGACGCAGTCGGTGACCAGCGGGAGCACAGCGGCATCCGCGCCACGGGCGGAATGACCCAGTTCAGCAACCCCTCAGCGAGGATGGTTCCGACGACGCCGTTGGAATGCCAGACCTTGACAAAGACTTGATGACGAAATCGGGCGAACAACACCACACTTTCGAGTGCGTCGACGTGGCCTCGCCCGGCACGACCGACGCGCTGATCGGACGGTGCCTGCGGTGAGAACGACAGACGACGCGCCACCCGCGACGCTCGCCGTCGGCGCGCCCGGACCACTGCGGCCGGACGGGACAGACCGTGCACCGACCGAACGACAGACGAAGCCGTTGCAGTCCGTGCGCCAACGGCCCGAATTCGGCGTGGCGGTGGCGAGCGGACTGCTCGCCGCGCTGGCCGGTCTGCGACCGACAGGGAACGCTGTCGTCGACACCGTCGCCGTCGCTGCAGCAGCACTGGGCGTCACCTGGGTGGCCGCATCGGCTCCCTGGTGGTCACTCGTCGGTGCCGCCGCACTCGCAGCCGCACTCGCCCCGACCTGGCCTCTCATCGTTGTCGCCGTCGCCGCACTTGCGACGGCCGGCGTGATCGGCGCTCGCCGCCGCTCCCAACCCGGTCTGCGTTGCCTGTCGTTCATGCTCACCCTCGTCGTGCTCGCGCGACTCGACGGAGGCGGACCCCAGGGACTCTCCACCCTGCTCGCCTGCAGCATCATCGGCATCGTCGTGGTCTGTGCTCTCAGGCGACGCTCGCCGTGGTTGCAGCGCCGAGCGTGGGTGATGCTGGGCACGGTGATCGTGGTGTCGGTGGCGGCATCGGTGGGGCTGATCCTCGGCGTCCTCGCTGCACGCACGTCGTTGCAGACCGGCAACCGCGAGGCCCAGATCGGCCTGGCGGCTCTCAACCAAGGCGACATCGACGCAGCCGCCTCCGCCTTCCGTGAAGCCATGGTGGCGTTCGAGAAGGCCGACGATGCACTGACGGCACCGTGGACACAGCCGGCCCGCCTCGTTCCGATCGTGGCCCAGCATCGCGATGCCGGGGTCGCCCTTTCGCGCGGAGCGGCCCAGGTGATGGGCGACGTCGTCGAGGCGTTGTCGCAGATCGATCCCGACAGCATCCGAGTGATCAACGGTCGTATCGACCTCGATGCCGTACGAGCGCTGAGCGGACCGTTCGACCAACTCACGGCGTCGATCGCCGAGCTGTCGACAGTTGTCGAGCAGGCGCGTTCACCGTGGCTGGTCGACGCGATCGCGACACGGCTCGATCGCATCGGGGCGGAGATCGACGACAACCTGACCAAACTCGACAATGCCCGTCTGGCGGTGCAGGTGGCGCCAGCGATGTTGGGTGAAAGCGGCCCACGCGTCTATTTCGTTGCGTTCACCAATCCGGCCGAAGCCCGCGGACTCGGTGGGTACATGGGCAACTACGCAGAGGTCACGGTCGACAACGGCAAGCTCTCGGTCACCCGGTTCGGTCGCACACTCGACCTGATGACCGGCGGGCCTGCACCCGATGAGCGACGTATCACCGGTCCGCAAGAGTTCATCGACCGCTGGGGTGGCTTCGGGTTCGTCGATCCGGTCGACGGCACCACGGGCGTGGAGATGTGGGGCAATGTCACCATGCCACCCGATCTGCCGATGGTGGCCGATGTGATCAGCCAGCTGTATCCGCAGAGCGGCGGACACGAACTCGACGGAGTCTTCGTCATGGCCCCCGAGGCGGTTGCCGCAATGATGAACTACACCGGGCCGGTCGAGTTGCCCGCGCCCAAACCCGGGGGGGCGCCATTGACGATCGGCGCAGCCGACCTAGCGACGTTCATCACACAGGCCCAGTACGTCACCTTCGGCGACCCGGCAGCGAACAGCAGCCTTCGCGCCGATGCCGTCGAGACCATCGCTCGCACCACCCTCAGTCGTCTCCTCAGCGGCGCACTCCCCCCGCCGGCCCAACTGGGCCGCGACTTCGGCCCGCTGGCATCGGCCGGGAAACTGCTCGCGTGGAGCCCCATCCCCGACGAGGAACTGCTGTTCCAGCGGGTCCGCCTCGCCGGTGCGTTCCCTGCGCTCGACGGTGCCGATGGCATCGCCGTCACGATCGACAACGCAGGCGCGAACAAGCTCGACGCCTACCTCCAGTTGGACACCGCGCACAGCACGGCGTTCAACTCGAGGAACGGGACCACCAGCGGCACCACCGTGGTCACCCTCACCAACACCCTCGACCCGGCCCGGGCTGAGGGGACGCCCGACGCGGCGCCCCTACCCGACTACGTGGTGGGTAACCCCTACGATCTCGATCCCGGCACGAACATCGCGCGAGTCGTGGTGTACACCGCCCTCGAACCCACTGCTGTATCCGTCGACGGTGGAGCGGTGCCACCCACGTACGAGCGCGCTTTCGGCGGTTGGTACGCGACGGTGGTGTTCCTCGAAGTGCCGGCCGGAGCAAGCCGAACCATCGCACTCGACCTGTCGGGCGTGCTCGACGATCCGCTGGCCGACACCGTCGTCCGTCGGCAGCCGATGTCGCTCCCGCAGAACTACGAGATCACGAACCGATGAGTTCGTCGCGGCGCCCGGTGAGCGACCGCTCGAACTCACCGAGACGGGCTCGGCACGCCGCTGCCTGCGCGAGGAACGAACGATCGGTGGCGGCGGCAGTGTTCCAGTGCCGCATTGCCGTGCCGAGGGCACCGAGGGCGCTAGGCATCTGACCCGCGCCGGCAAAGCACTCACCGAGCTCTTGCAGGCAGTACGCCAGGCCCGCAGCCTCCGACACGGCCGTGCGCTCCGTCATGAGCGCACGGCGAATGCCGATCGCTGCTTCGAATCCGCGGATCGCCTGCTCGTAGCGGCCCGCACGTCGGTGGGCCGACGACAGCACCTGCAGGGCCTCGGCCCGGTTGGAGTGGAGTTCGCAGTCGGCTGGTTGCATGCGCAACAGCGCGGTCAACTGCTGCAATGCGTCGCCGGCTGCACTGACCGCAAGATCGTGATCTCCTGCCTCGACATACGCTCGGGCGAGCTCGACCGACGTGCGGGCGAAATGGCGGGCCAACGCCGGCGGCATCATCTCAGTGGAGCCGAACAACACCACCGACATCGCTGCAGCCTGAGCCAGCAGCGCCTCGGCGTCGGTGAGTGCGCGCTGTCGTGCCGCTCCTTCGGCCCGGTCGAGAACCGGTTCGACGTGGACGAGGCGCTCGTCGACGGCGACCCGTGCTGGTGCGAGCCTCTCACGGTGCCGTTTCATGATCGCTCGTCACCTCCTCGTCCTAGCCATCGCCGACGGCCCTCCCCGCCACAACGTGTCGACATGGACACGCGAGCGACAATCCAGAAGAACTGGCCCATCAGACCGTCCGGAAGGTCGAGCATGTCACCAGCAGGTGCCCCCGACCCAGCCCGTGCCCACTCTGGTGCTTTTCGGGTCGCTCGCCGTACTGTCGTCCACTGATGCACCGAACGGCGCGCGAGGATCTGGTCGACGCGATCGTCATTGGCGCGCACGGTCATGCCCGGGTCTGTCTCGAGGCACTGCAGGACCAGACGACCAGCACGGCAGTCAGGGTGGTCGGCGCGGTCAGCCTCGACGGATCGGGCGCTCCAGACCTCGGCACGACGCTGCTGGGGCGCGACGCGGATCTGGCTGCCATCGCCCACCAGCACGGTGTGAGCACGGTGTTCGTAGCGATCGGCGACAACCGAACCCGAGCCGCTGTCACTGAACGAGCGCTGGCCAGTGGGTTGCGCCTGGCAACCGCGGTGAGCCGCTTCGCGATGGTGTCGCACACGGCCCGAGTCGCCGACGGCGTCGCACTGCTACCGGGCGCCGTCGTGAACGCAGCGACGGCCATCGGCAGGGGCACGATCGTGAACACCCACGCGAGCGTCGACCACGACTGCGAGATCGGGGCCTTCGTCCACATCGCCCCGGGCACGGCCATCGCCGGTGGGGTCACCATCGGTGACGGTGCCCTGCTGGGGATCGGCTCGCGTGTCCTGCCCGGGGTCACCATCGGCGCCGGTGCTGTCGTAGGTGCGGGCGCCGTGGTGGTGCGCGACGTACAACCATTCGCGGTGGTCGTCGGGGTTCCAGCCCGCCCGCTCGATTCAACGACGGCGTTGCGGCCATGAGCCGCGCGGCCGATGTGGTGCGTCGCACCGTCGAGATCGCAGCAGCGGCGATCGGTCTGATCGTGCTCTCGCCGGTGCTCGCCGGGGTGGCGATCGCCGTGCGTGTGTCGATGGGGAAGGGCGTGCTGTTCCGTCAGCGACGGCTCGGCCGCCACGGCGTCGAGTTCGCGCTGTTCAAGTTCCGCACCATGCGCCACGCGGCACCCGACCGCAGCGGCCCCGAGTTCGACGCCGAACGGATCACGCGCACGGGTGCCACCCTGCGCTCGACAAGTCTCGACGAGCTTCCCTCGCTCGTGAACCTGTTGCTCGGCCACATCAGCCTCGTCGGCCCGCGACCACTTCCAGTCCACTACTGGGAGCGCTTCCGCGGCGCCGAGTACGAGCGGTTCGCCGTACGGCCCGGCATCACCGGTCTCGCACAGGTGAGCGGACGGAACACCCTCGACTGGCCCGAACGGCTGGCACTCGATGTCGAGTACGTCCGCACCCGCTCGCTGCTCGGCGACCTCAAGATCCTGGCCCGCACCGTGCCCACGGTGTTCGGCCGCAGCGGCGTGACCCACGAAGGCACGGTCTCGATGCACGAATTGCCAGCGGACCGCCCTGAGGCCGCCGCCTGACGTCGACGACACCTGATGTCACCGGCGGCTGCGGTACGCAGCCAGGCTGATGTCGATCACTCGCTGCTGGTCGAAGTGTTCGAGGGCACGCGCCCGTGCAGCGGTGCCCATTGCTCGTCGACGCTCGGCGTCGTCGGCCAGGTCGGCGACAGCAGCGGCAAGCGCTGACGCGTCGCGAACGGGGATCAACACCCCGGTCACCCCGTCGTCGATCACCTGCCGATTCCCGCGGATGTCGGTGGCGACAGTCGGCAGCCCCATCGCAGCGGCTTCCATCGCGCTGCGCGGAAAGCCTTCGCGCCAACTGGCAGTGACGAACACGTCGAACGCCGAGTAGCACTCGGGCATATCCGTGCGCGCTCCGGTGAACACAACGCCATCGGCCACGGCGCGTTCGATCGACGCGGCGTCGACCGCATCAGCCTTGCCCTCGTCGGTGGGGCCGACGATCACGAAGCGGACACGCGAATGCGATGTTCGAAGGCGGTGCGCCGCCTCGAGCAGTTCGACGATTCCCTTCTCGCGAACCAGTCGACCGACCACACCCACGACCACGTCGTCGTTGTCGACGCCCCATGACAACCGTCGCTCGGCTCGGGCGTGATTGCCGCTCGCCGACGGATCGAAACGCGACAGGTCGATCCCATTACCGAGGAGGCGCACGCGGCGAGCGGGGATGTGTAACCGGTGCACCAGCGTGTCGACGTCTTCGGGGTTCTGGACGAGCTCGAGGTGGCCGAACGCGGCCGCGGCACGCTCGGCCGCATACACGGGGAGCCGTCGCTGCCATCGGTCGCTCGGCTGCGCGTAGAGACCGTGCTGGGTGTTGACCACGAGCGGAACCCGGGTGAGGCGGCCGGCGATCCGGCCCAGCACCCCCGGCTTGGGGTTGTGGGTGTGAAGGATGTCGGGCTTCACCGTGCGCAGCAACGACACGAGTTGCGCGAATGCCTTCAGGTCCTGCAGCGGATCGCTCGAGCGGGTGAACGACGGCACGGCGACATGCCGGACACCCATCGCGTCGAGATTGGCCACATGGGGTCCGGCAGCCGACATGCCGATCACCTCGAACCCTGCCGCGGCGAACGCTCGCAGTTGCGGACCGAGCAACCAGTCGAGGCTGATGTCGGTCGTGCACAGGTGCACCAACCGGGGCACACCTGGCCGACGAGGAGGCAGGACGCCGGTCATCGCCTCATCCCGCGGTACTTCACACGGGCCACCAGGGCGCGCAACTCGCCTTCGAGGCGCATCCCGCCGCGTGCCTTGGCCTGGAAGTGTTCGAGCCGGTCGCTGCACTGGACGGGGGTGCGCCACAGACGGTGCGGGTCGGTACGACCGCGGCGGTTCACGCGACTTGCCGCCAGAGCCGCCGAGCGGAACCGTTGCCGGACCGCGGCCTCGGCATGCGCAGAACCCGGCATCGCCTTGGGATATGCGAAGTGCTGGGCACTCAGGCCGAGGTGCTCGCCGATCAACTCGATCGACCGATCGAGATCGGCGGCGACTTCGGCTGGTTCGAGCCGATCGAGCAGCCAGTGCGAATGCGTGTGCGACCCAATGGTGATCAGTCCGGTCGACGCCGCGTCGCGCAGCGCAGCCCACGACGTCGGTCGAGCACCCCACGGGAACTCGGTCTGCTCGTCGACGTACTGCGTGGCCACGTAGAGCGTTGCAGGCAGACCGTGGCGTGCCAGCGCCGGCACGGCAACCTCGACGAAGTCGTCGGTGCCGTCATCGAAGGTGATCACGACCGTCGGTAGCAGCGGCTCGACGTCTCGCCCGGTGTCGGTGAGCTCGTCGACGGCCGTGTCGAGACCGACGACCCGAGCGTGTTCGGCGAGATGGGCGAGCTGCGCGTCGAACACCTCTGCTGGGAGATCGACGTCGCTGGTACTGCCACCACCGACACGGTGGTAGATGAGGACTGTCACCCCGACCGGAGGCGATACCAACCCGTCGCCGAGCAGGCTGACCCGCTTCACCATCGACTTCGTGTCGAGCCCCATCATCGTCACCTCACCTGCCCAACTGTCGCGAGTCGCCGTTGCGCCACCCAGTCGGCCAGTCGGCCGGTGAGCGCATCGATCGTCCGGGCGCAGTGGCGCCAGTCGGCGGGACCCCCGCCACCGGGCTCGACGATCTCGCCGACCTCGGGAGCGTCGAGGTAAGCCGACTTCGCGATCCGCTTCGCACTGAGCCGAGCCCAGACATCGGTCTCGGTGGGCGGAATCGCGTCGAGCAGTCCGACAAGTTCGGGAAGGGTGAATGTGCGATCGAACATCTCGGGCCACCGGCCGGCGATCGACGCAACATGGGCCCGCTCAGCGGTGACGACGACGTCGCGACCAACCAGACGGAAGGCGTCGACAGCTCGACTCACATGCCCCTGCACCGACCAGCCACGGTGGCCGAGTTGAGCGAGCGCGTGCGACGTCGGCGGGTTCCCCCCGCCGTGCAGACCCGCCGTAGCGACCCTCACCTCGGGGCCGATTCCGCGCTGGTCGAGGTGGTCGCGCAAGAAGCCGCCCATCATCACCGAACGGCTCCGGTTGTAGGTGCATACGCACAGCACCGAGCCGAACAACAGGGGCTGTATCGGCTCCTCGGCGCGAACGAGAGCTGCATCGGAACTCACCGCACGCCTCGCTCGGCGTGACACACTTGCGAGATGGCGGTCCCTCGGTTGAGAACGGTTGTCCACCTGTTCGTCGGCGCGCTCCTGGGGGCACTGGTCGTCGCCAAGGCATGGGATGCCTCCGACCTCGGCTCACCATCGCGGTGGTGGGCAATACCCGGCACCGTCATCACCGGGGCGCTCACCGTGATGTCGATTCCAGTCGTCGCCAAGGCCACGCCCACGCTTGTGCCCTGGTTGGTGATGTGCGCCTGTGCGGCGACGTACGCGTGCGTTCCCGAGACCGACCAGATCCCAAAGGTGGCACTCCTAGCCGCCGGGGCCTTCGTCGTGCACCTGATCACCAGCGCGATCGGTCGTCCGGTGCATTGGGTGCTCCACGTCGCCGTGGCAGCGACGGTGCTGTGGGCCGGCATGTTCGGTGCCACCGGTCGCCAGAGCGCCTTGATCGGGGCCCTGTACTCGTGGTGGCCGTTCGTGCTGTTGCTGGCAATGGCGCACCGGCTGCCGCCCACCCTGGGCCTGTGGCGCCGACTCGATCCAGTTGCGCGGCACACCACCCGACGTGCTGCACTCACCTGGTGGGAGGTCGCCGCTGTGGCAGCCATCGCCACCGCAGCCGTCGCCCGCACCGGCGCGCTCGAGCCGACGGTCACACCCGCCGTGGTGGCAGTCGCCATCGCCACTGTCGCCAGCGTGCTGCTGACGCTGCCGTTGCTGCCCAGCCGACGGGCTGCGGTCGCCGACAACGTATCGAGGCGGTGATCCCGCGCAGCATCGTCAGGGGTGGGGTGAAGCAGACAGGCCATCACCGATGACCGTGCGCATCCACGCCACAGTTGCACGCAACCCCTCGGAGAACGGTACGGGCCGGGCATCGGGGAACAGGGCCTGCAGGTGCGCCACATCAGCCTGGCTGTGCGGCACATCGCCTGCTCGAGACTCGGTGTTGACCACATCGAGCGACTGGCCCAACTCGAGTTCGAGGAGTCGGATCACCTCGCGCAACGACACCCGGCTGCCGAATGCCAGGTTCACCGGATCGGGGCTGGTCACCTGGCGCAGCACCGCCTCGGTGATCACCGAGGTGACGGTGTCGACGAACGTGAAGTCGCGGCTCTGTGAGCCATCACCGTGCACCGTCAACGGTTCGCCACGCAGTGCCGCATCGACGAACCGTGGGATCACTGCGGCGTAGTCGTGGCCTGCGGCCTGCAGTGGCCCGAACACGTTGAAGAACCGGAACGCAAGGGTTGGCATTCGGTAGGCGTGCCCGTACGCGATCGCGTAGCCCTCGGTGACCAGTTTCGTCGCCGCGTACGGTGACAGCGGCCGGGTGGCCAGGTCTTCGTGCTTGGGTAGGGTCGGGTTGGCGCCGTACACACTGCTGCTGCTCGCCACCACCGTGTACAACCCGCCGTGACGACGCGCTGCCTCGAGCACCATCAGCGTGCCCGTGGCATTGGCGTGGTGGCTGGCGAGGGGGTTGGCGATACTGCGCGGCACGCTGCCCAGTGCTGCCAGGTGCACCACCGCGTCGGCGCCAGCCATCGCCCGGTCGAGGGCGCCGTCGTCGAGGATCGATCCTTCGACCACCTCGAGCGCGCCAACCACTCCGTCGAGGTTCGTGAGCGAACTGGTCGACAGGTCGTCGATGACCGACACCCCCGACACTCCCGGAGTGTTCAACAGACGGCGAACCAGATTCGCCCCGATGAACCCGGCCCCGCCGGTGACCACGATCCGTTGCCCTGTCGTCATGCCCGTCATGCTCCTGCTCCGATCGGCACGTTCATTCTCGCAGTCGGCTCCTGAGCGGTGCTGCCACGCCGCTCGGGCGGAAGAGGCAGACAGGGCAGCAGTAGCAAGAGGGGCAACAACAGCGACTTCTGGCGGGTGAGGATCCCGAGATTGGCAAAGCTCGTGTAGACGAGGCCACCCATGAAGAGCACCACCATCGCATACGCGATGTAGGGGATGCGCACCACCGAGCGCCGAAGGCCTACCAGCGGCCGCCACCAGTACGCGCACAGTGCCAGGAACGCCGACATCTCTGCGGCCGAGATGAGTTGGAACACACCGCTCGCCTCGAACGGCAACGGGCGTGTCAGGGTGCGCACGACGGCGTACGGCCACATCAGCGGATTGGTGATCGAGGGTGGCTCGAAACTCGATCCGCCGATCTCGGAGCGACGCGACGTCTCTTCCAGAATCGCCGTGACCCCTCCGACACCACCGCTGGCTTCGTCACCATCGGTCTTGGACGGCTCGAGGAACGTGAGGGCGAGCGAGGCGACGAACACGACAGCGACGAGCGCTACGGCGATGGTCAGGAAGAGCACGAATCGGTTGCGCTTCGGCGCACCGTCGGCGTCGGCAGTGGCCGGCCGGCGGAAGGCGACCATCAGCCCGGGCAGAACACCCGCGATGAAAACGCCGGCAATGTGTGGACGAATGAAGCCGACGAAGCCGAAGCCGATCACCGTCAGCAGCAGGCCGCGCAGGAATCCGCCTCGCTCGAACAGCCGAGCCACACCGAGCGACCCGAGCCCAAGGCCCAACATCATCAGCGATTCCTTGCCGAGCGAGGCGGGCCAGTAGACGACGCTGGGCATCAAGACGCACAGCCACGCGTAACGGCGCTGCGCCAGCCCAGGCACCGACACGCAGGCAGCCTTGATGAAGCACATCACACCGACATACCCGAACCAAGCGAACACTACGTACGCAGCGAGTTGGCTGGTGCCGATGATCGAATACACCAAGCCAGCCACACCCTCGACGAACTGAGTGTTCGAACCCGAGGGAATCAGCGACAACAGATCGATCTTTCTCCTCCAGAAGAGAGCGGCGATCAGCGAGCCCATCTCGTGGTAACGCACCGAGTCGGACGCGCCGCCGTACGCGGTGAAGGCGACCCAGTACCGGGCCATCGCCCCAGCCAACTTGAAGACGAATCCCACCACGACCGCCGTCACCACGGGTTGGAGTGGCCCGGTGAACATCCGGCGGGCAAGCAGAATCGTCGCCAGCGTGAGCAGCGGGGCATAGATCAGGGCACCCCAGAAATCCCAACTGAGGTTCGTCATCGCCCAACTGATGACGACCAGGTACAGCGCTGCACCTCCGACCATCAGCGGACCGGCCGGCGCGATCGAGCGAAGTGGCTCAGGCACCGCCAAGCGCATGTGCCGCTGCTTCATCCCTTGGGCTCGGCCGGCGCAGCGAACAAGTCCTCGAGCCCGGTCAGTTCGACCGGCAAGGGCGGCGGCGCGGACACCGGTTGGCTGTACTGCTCACGACGTCCCCAGCGCCAGCCACTGGGCACGGGTACCTGATCGCTCTGGTGAACGGCCCCGCCGAGTGATCGCTGGGCCCCGCTCACCTGCTGGTAGGCATCGTCATAGCCTCGATTCACGGCACGGCCACCGACCGCCACCAGCAGCAGCGGCGCCATCGTGAGGTCGCGAAGGATGGCCAACGTGCTCTCAGCGGCCGAGATACTGGTCTCGCCCAGTCGCACCATGACGACGACCACATCGGCAAGCGGCACCAGTTCGAGTACTTCGGCGGTGGCCGACACCGGCGAACTGTCGATCACGATGGAATCGGCCTCACGAGCGAGCTGCGGGATCATCGCTGCGGTGCGACGGGCCAGCTCGCCGGCAGGCCCGATGGCGCCGAGGTCGAACACCGACAGATTGGGGATCGATGTCGGTCGCAGCACCCGGCCCGGAGGGACCCAGCCGAGATCTTCGAGCTCCCACGGGAGCGAAGCAAGTGCGGCGCCGCAGAGCCGCTCAGACAACTTCGGCCGGCGGAAGTCGGTGTTCACCGCCACGGTGTTCATGCCGATCTCGGCGAACGAGGCGGCGAGATTGGCGGTGAGCGAGGTCTTGCCCTCGCCGGGACCGGGCGACACCACCAGGGTGACACGGGCACGATCGACGACGGGAAGCGAGCCGTGCACGAAGCCGACCACGTTGCGCACGGTTCGGTAGCCGTCGGCCAGCGGATCGTGCTGCAGACTGTCGAGCACCCGAGCGAGGCGGGTGTCATCGCGGACAAAGGGCAATTCGACGCGCACCCGCAGCCCGGTCACCTCCTCCGCCTGCTCTCGGCTCCGCAGGCGGCGGTCGATACGGCCCAACACGACCGCCAACCCGAGCCCCAGGGTGGCGCCCACGAACGCACCGAGCACCCCGCGCACCGATCGCGAGTTCGGTGCCGACAGACCGCCAGCGGCGACAGCGACCGCCTGGGCCGATTGGAGCGGCGTCAACAACTCGCTCGAGGTGGCGGCACCCAATCTGGTCTTCTGCTCGAATGCCACTTGGTACTGGCCCTGCACAGCCTCGAGCTCAGCGAGTGCGGCGCGGTTGGTTTCGTCTGCCGCGACGACGGCTTGCTTCTCGTCGAGTTCGGCCTTCAGTTCAACGACCTTCTTGGCCCATTGCCGCAGCAGGGTCTCGTTCCACTGCACTTGTCGCTCCGCGAGGAAGGCGGCCGTCTCCTGGGCGAAACCATCGGCGATCGAGACCGCCAACTCGGGCGTTGCCTGTGAGGTTTGGAACACCAATGCTCCAGTCTCGTAGTCGAAGAAGACGTCCACCGTGCTCGCCAGTTCGGCGGGTGTCCCGGCCCAATTGATCTTGGCGTCCACACGACTCGGCACTTCTCCGACGGTGGCGAACAAGGTGTACTGCGCTGCGGCGATCCCTTCGCTGGAGCTGTTGCCACCAGGTTCTGTCGGTTGGGCAACCTGGGTGGCGAGCATCGTGTTGGTTGCGCTCCAGGCCACGATCGCCGAGTTGGCCTCGACTTTCGCCGGGCTGGGGAGCGCTCCGAGCGCGGCTCCGAGCGCGGTCATGCCCACCACGATCTTCCAGCGACTCCGAGCCGCATCGAGCGCAGACTGCTTTTTCACCGGCACCCCGACCTCGTCACGGAAGAGAACCTATCTATTCAGGGGGTCTACGACCCGTCGCGACTCATGACTGTGCCGTTTGCACCACTCCGGCGCACGGTAGCGTCGTGCCTGTGGCGGTTCGGGTGCTGTGGGTGATCAAGGGGCTCGGCCCAGGTGGTGCAGAGCACCTGCTGGCCGAGACAGCGGGAACCATCGACCCGGCACGTGCCGAGGTGACCTGTGCCTATGTCCTCCCTGCCAAGGACCACCTCGTGGACGGCCTCGAGCAGGCTGGGGTGCGCACTGTGTGCGTCGGCCCTTCAACTCAGGGTGGTCGCGACATCGGCTGGCCGTTCCGGCTCGCCCGGCTGGTGCGCTGTGGCGACTGGGACGTCGTGCACGTGCACTCTCCCCTTCCTGGGTCGGTTGCACGCATCGCAGCCTGGTCGGTGCGCGGTTCGCAACCGCAGGTGATCACCACCGAGCACAATGCATGGGGCACCTTCCAGCCCGGCACCCAACTGCTCAACCGGCTGACGATCCGTCGCGACCGGTCCGTGTTCGCCGTGAGCGATGAGGTACTCGCGTCGATCACAGGTTCCACCCGGAAGCGGGCCGCCACCCTCCGCCACGGCATCGACATCGGCAAGGCGTCGGCGTTCGCTCGCAACCGCGACGAGGTGCGCGCCGAACTCGGGATCCGACCTGACGAGGTCGTCATCGGCATCGTCGCCAACTTCCGACCGCAGAAGGACTACCCCTCGCTCGTCCGAGCCGCACGTCTGTTGCTCGACAGCGGCACCGCTGCCAGATGGGTGGTGGTGGGCCAGGGACCGCTCGAGGCGGAGATCCGATCACTCGCTGCTTCCAGTGGCCTCGCCGACGCAATGCTGTTCACCGGGTTCCGGCCCGACGCCCAACGGGTGATGTCGGGGTTCGACATCTTCACGCTGTCTTCGGTGTTCGAAGGGTTGCCTGTCGCACTGATGGAAGCCTGCGCGTTGGGTCTGCCGATCGCTGCCACAGCAGTGGGTGGCGTAGCCGAATCGCTCCGCGACGGTGTCGACGCACTGCTCGTCGCACCCGGCGATCCAGCGGCGCTGGCCCAGGCGTGGAAGCGTCTCGCCGACGATCCGCTGCTGCGGAGCCAGTTTGCTGCTGCGGCCCAGAGCAAGGCCTCCGAGTTCGACGCCGACCGGGTGACCGAGACCCTGATGGCCGCCTACGACGAAGCTGCGGCAGCAGGCGGGGCCGCCACCGCTGCAGCGCCACTCGGCGACGCCGGTGCGGGCGGCGCTGACACCAAAGCAGTAGGCCCCACGAGGTCGACGCGCGCACGTACCCCTGCGCTCGACATCCGGCCCGCCACCGCCGACGACCGCGAGGCGGTGCTGGCGCTGATGCAGCGCACGCTCGGGTGGGACAACGATCCCCGCTTCGCCGCGTTGTTCAGCTGGAAGCACGAGCGCAATGTTTTCGGCACCTCACCAGCATGGGTGGCGATCGACGAGGGCCGAGTCGTGGCCGTACGGCTGTTCATGCGCTGGGAGTTCCAGCGCGGCGGCGAGGTGTTGCGCGCCGTCCGCGCCGTCGACACCGCCACCGATCCCGACTATCAAGGGCGCGGGCTCTTCACCGCGCTCACGCTCCGCGGCCTCGACGAACTCCGTGCCGAAGGCGTCGACCTGGTGTTCAACACCCCGAACGACCAGAGCCGACCGGGCTATCTGAAGATGGGGTGGCGCGAGGTCGGGCACCTGCCCGCAGTAATCCGCCCACGCGGGGTCGCATCGCTCGCGAAGATCGTCCGGGCCCGAGTCCCCGCCGACCTGTGGTCGCAGCCGATCGACGTGGGCACTGCCTTCGACCAGTGGGCCGAGCGCCACCGGGGCGACACCATGGCGTGGCGACGGGGCGAGGCCGAGGCCGCGCGAGCGCTCACGACCCACACCGCCGTCGGCTCCGACGGCGGCGAGGCGTTCTACCGCTGGCGGTTCGGCACCGATCTCCTGCACTACCGGGTCGTCGAGCACGACGACGGAGCCGTCGTGCTTCGGGCTCGCCGACGCGGACCTGCACTCGAACTCGTGCATGTGGCATCGCTCGGCCTCGACACCGCAGGGGCCGATCGGGCGATGGCTCGGGCAGTGCGAGTGGCTGGCGCCGATCATGCCATCCGTCTCGGCGGCGCTCGGTTGCTGCACGGTCAGGTACCGCTCCCCGGTGGTGGACCTGTGCTCACCTGGCGGACCGTCACCCGGCCGGGCATGCCCCCGCTCGCCAACTGGGCCCTCACCATGGGCGACATCGAACTGTTCTGAAAGCTGGGCCAGATGCGCATACTGCAGGTGATCACCGATCGTGATCGGCGCGGCGCGCAGGTGTTCGCCGTCAGCCTCGAAGCCGCCTTGCGCCCGCTCGGCCACCAGGTGGCGACAGTGGCACTGGCGCCCGGCACGCGCGAGGCCCGGCTCGACGTCGAGGTGCTGGGCGAGCACGCCCGCGGGGTATCGACGCTCCGCGCGCTGCGTCGACAGATGGGCGACGCCGACATCACCGTGGCACACGGGTCATCGACCCTGCTCGCCTGCGCCCTGGCAGGGATCGGACGCGGTCGCCCGTTCGTGTACCGCCAGATCAGCAACTCGCGATATTGGGCACCCACGTGGTGGCGTCGGCTCCGGGTTGCCACCTACCTACGCACTCCGCGACGCGTCGTAGCCCTGTCGAACACAGCGGCCTGCGACCTGATCGAGTACCTGCACGTTCCTGCGAGCCGGATCGACGTCGTCGCCAACGGTGTCGCCCGTGGTGCCCTTCTGCCGGCGACTGCTGAAGCGCGCACAGCGGCTCGCACCGCGCTTGGCCTCCCGCCCGATGCCTTCGTCGTGCTCTGCATCGGTGCGCTCACCCCGGAGAAGGCCACCCACGTCGCGGTCGAGGCCACCGCGTCGGCCGAATGTCACCTGGTGATCGTGGGTGGTGGGCCCGACCGCGAACGGATCGAGGCCCTGGCAGCAACCGCAGCACCTGGCCGGGTGCACCTCCTCGGCGACCTCTCCGACGTGCTGCCCGCCTACCACGCGGCCGACGCTGTGGTGCTGCCCAGTTTCAGTGAGTCGATGCCGGCCACGCTGATCGAGGCGGGGCTGTGCGGTCTCGCCGCGGTCAGCACGCCCGTCGGCTCGACCACCGACATCGTGCTGCACGAGCGCACCGGCCTCATCGTCCCAGTGGGCGATGTCGCTGCCACCTCAGCCGCCTTCGAACGGCTCCGCAACGATCCTGCGCTGCGCGCCGCGCTCGGCAGCGCTGCCGAGCAGCACTGCGCGGCGACGTTCGAGATCGGCGTCGTCGCACTCGGCTGGCAGGCAACGCTCGAACGAGCGGTGCGCTAGCCACTACTGCTCGCGCAACCAGCTCTCGAGCATCAGCACCGACCACAGGCGATAGTCGAAGTTGCGCGTGCCGGCGAGATGCTCGGACCACGTCCGACGGAGGGCGTCGCCTGACAGCCAGCCGTGCTCGACCGCGGACGACGACGTGATCAGGTCGCCCGCCCAGTCGCGCAATGGACCGCGCAGCCATGCTGCCAGAGGCGGGTCGAACCCCATCTTCGGTCGGTCGGTGATCGCCGGGGGCACCATCCCTGCCAGCACCTCACGGAGCACCAGCTTGCCCACCCCACCCGCAGTCTTGAGCGCCAGCGGCTGACGCCACGACCACTCCACGAGACGATGATCGAGCAACGGCGCCCGTACCTCGAGGGCCGCCGCCATGCTCGCCCGGTCGACCTTGGCCAGCATCTGGTCGGGCAACACCACCGCAGTGTCGGTGAGCACCAGTTCCTCGACAGGATCGAGCCCGGCGATCGCGGGTCCGCGCGGCACGCTGCTGCCCCGTGCGACAGCGTCGAGCGGCACGGCGTCGGCCGGCCAGATCTGGGCGAGGCTGGCCCACAACCCTGCTTCGTCGGCGCGCAGGACGGCGGCAGCTTTCTGCACCTTGTCGCCCCCGTTGGGAACACGGAGTCGCGGCGGCAACGCTCGGCCGACCCCTGCCACGACGCGGTCGACTCTGGCCGGAGACGGCGCCAACAGCGCGCGAGCTGCGACGCTACGCACCGGTGCCGGCAGCGGCCGCACCCTGCGCCACAGCGAGTTGCCGAGCGCGTGCCGGTTGTAGCCGGCAAACACCTCGTCACCGCCATCTCCTGCAAGGCACACGGTGAGCTGTTGACGCGCGGCTCGACACAGCATCAGGCTCGGCAACATCGACGGGTCGGCGAACGGTTCGTCCCACACCGTGGCGAGCTCGGGCACCGCGGCCAGCACCTCGGCGACCGGCATGTCGACAGTGGTGTGTGCCGTACCCAGATGGCGGGCCACCGATTCGGCATGGACGCTCTCGTCGAACCCCACCTCGGGCATGCGGACCGTGAAGGTGCGCAAGCCCGATCCGCCCATGGTCTGCTGGGCAAGTGCTGCAATGAGGCTGCTGTCGATACCGCCCGACAGGAACGAGCCGAGCGGTACGTCGCTCTCCATCCGGGTGGCGACTGCGTCGGCCAGCAGGGCACGCAGTTCCTCTGCTGCTGATGCCATGTCGACGTTCGCGGTGGGCCGCGCGGCGACAGCGGCGGCCACCACCTCACCGAGATCCCACCAGGTGCGCTCGACCGCCTTCGCGGCACCAGCCTCGAGCCGGGCCTCGAGAAGGTGCCCCGGCGCCAACTGGTGGACGTCGCGGTAGATCGTGCCCGGATGGGGAATGAAACCCCAGCGCAGCAGGGCACTCACAGCCGTCGGGTCGATCTCGGGCCGGAACGAACCCAGCGCACGGAACGCCTTCAGCTCGCTGGCGAACCACAGGGCACCGTCGACGACGGTCCAGTACAGCGGCTTCTCACCGAGCCGGTCGCGGGCCAGCACCAACCGCCGTTCGTGGCGGTCCCACGCGGCGAAGGCGAACATGCCGTTGGTGCGTTCCAGCGTGCGGTCGACACCCCATGTGTCGATTGCCTCGACCAGGGTCTCGGTGTCACCGTGACCTCGGAACTGGCACCCTTCGGCGGCAAGGTCGGCACGGAGCGTCCGATGGTTGTAGATCTCGCCGTTGAACGCGATCACCCACCGACCCGAGCGGCTGTGCATCGGCTGCGCACCGAGCGGGCTCAGGTCGATCACGGCCAGTCGCCGATGAGCGAGGCCGATACCGGCAGCCGCGTCTGACCAGATCGCGTGCGCGTCAGGCCCGCGATGGGCCAGCGCGTGCTGCATCGCGTCGAGGGCCCCGTCGAGCGGCAGCGAACCGACATCGTGTCGAGCGGTCAGGCATCCAGCGATTCCACACATCGTCGTTCGCCCTCAGCCTTCACCCATTGCAGCAGCGGGTACCGCGCACCGAGCGCCTGGCCGACAACCGACAGCAGTCGACGGCCCGACGGCATCGCCGGGTGTCGCATGATCTCGCTGGGTCTGGGTCTGCATCGATGTTCCGTTCCGCGCTCGGCGTTCCACGCCCGAGAGATTGCTGAATTCTTCCGCCTACCGTCCGGCGTTGCACCGACAGTTCCACACACCCAACAGGCACGGTCGGGCACGACCCAACAGGCACGGTCGGGCAACCGGCTCAGGGGCAGTCGTCGGGGCCTGCGGTCGCGACGAGGCGCACCTCTACGCCGAACAGGCTGCGTTCGACCACGGTGGCGATGACGTCGTCGGCTGGAACAGCGGCCTGGCCGGATGGAGCGAACGAACCCGTGGCGCACACCGGCCGTGGCGCGAAGAGCGCACGCCAGAAGTTGGGAGCGGTGAGGATGCCATGCGGTTCGACCGCCGCGGCCTGGTGATAGCCGTACCACTCATAGCCGGCATCGATCGATCCGGCGTCCCAGTCGGTGCGTGCCTGCACAGCCTCGCCGAGGCGCCACTTGGCACCGTCGAACGCGGCCGATGCATCGACTGCGACCACACCCAGGGTCGCCAGCGCCAGCAACCCCACCCACTCGCGGCGGCCGGGGAGCGAACGCATCATCTGCTCGGCTTGTCCGGCACGGGCGAGCAGCGCTGCGCCGAACGGCACGAGCACCAACAGATAGCGATCGAACAACTCGACCCGGGTGAGCGTCACCGCGGCGACAAGCAGCGCGGCATACAGCACCACGAACAACGCAACGAGGTGGGCACCGCGTTCGGCAGTCGAGGCAAGGTCCGACCGCCATGAACGTCGGCGGCGGAACAAGGTCTCGACGCGGAGGGCGACCAGCCCTACCGCCACAGCGGTCGAGTACAGGGCGACCAACAACACCAGCACCCACGCGGGTCCGGGCACCATGGAGGGAGGAATGCCCGGCAGGGTGACCGAATAGGCGGGTTCGCGACAGACGTAGTTGCTGATCAGGCCAAGGCCTCGGAACGGGACCGTTGCGAGTGCTGTGGTCGTCAGCAGCACCAGGACCACCAGTGTGCGGCGCCTCAGCCGCTGACCCATTTCCCGCAACAACCGGACCGGTGAGACAGCGAACGCAACAGGCGCTACGAACAGCCCGAAGGTAAGAGCGCTGCGCCAGACGGAATTGGCCGCGCTGCCCAGGGCTGCCGGCGACACGTCGATCCTCGTGGGCCACGTGTTGGGCAGGTTGCTGCGCCAGAGGTAGAGCGCCATCACCGCGACCAGCCAGGAACCAGCCAGGGCCACGACCGGTCGCAGGCGTTGCCGGCCCGCCCATGCCCGGGCAACGGCGTAGACAGCCACCGCTGCGCCCGAGGCCACCCCGAACTCACGAATGCTGAACGAGGCGATCCCGAACACGAGGGCAACAGCCAGCCATCCCAGGTGCACCGGGGCCGAACGCACCGCCCGGAGACCGACCAGCAGTGTGATCATCTGCAGCGTGTACGACGGCACATCGCTCATGTACGACACGGCGAGGACGCCGTACACCGGCCCTGCGGCCAAGCAGGCCACCGACAGTGCGGTCCAGCGCCGGCCGAGCCAGGGACGGACCACTGCGTAGGTGGCCCACAACCCGACAGCAGCGAACACGGCCACCATCATCTGCAGCGGCAAGATCCCCTGCCCGAACAGGGCCATCACAGGGAGCGACACCAGTGCCTGACCGATGAACATCGCGTACACCCATCCATCGAGACGGAACTCGCCCGTGTCGGCAAGGTGTGTCACGATCCGGATGTAGGCCCAGTCGTCGTTGCGCGATGCGCCGAGTACGCCGTGCGACGCGGCAATCGCCACGTAGACCCCGACCACCGCGACAGCGACCGCCGCAACCACGAGGTACTCGCGGCGCGACGGTTCAGCGGTCACAGGTTCAGGAGGCACCACCACGGTGCCCGGCTCCTCGATCAACACCATCTGCGCTACAGGATCTCGCCCTGGAAGGTCTGGTTACGCAGCAGGTTCTTGGTATCGAACACCAACCGGGCGTGCTCAGCGATGACAGCGGGATCGAACTCGGGATGGTCGACGAGCACCACGACGAGATCGGCAGCCGCAAGGGTCTCGGGCATGAAGGGGACCAGTGGATGCTGGAGATGCTGGGCGTTCACCTCGGCGATGTACGGGTCGCAGAACACGATCTCGGCACCACTTGCCTCGAGCCGCTCGGCGACACCCACACTCGGGCTCTCGCGCCAGTCGCTGGTGCCCCGCTTGTAGGCGAGGCCGAGGAGGAGCACGCGGCTGCCGTTCACGCTCTTGCGCTGGCGGTTGAGCAACTCGGTGACCCGGCGATGCACGTAGTCGGGCATGTGCTCGTTCACGTCGTTGGCCAGTTCGACGAAACGGAACGTGTGACCGAGGTGCTGCTTCACACGCCACGCGAGATAACTCGGATCGATCGGCAGGCAGTGGCCGCCGACGCCCGGGCCGGGCGTGAAGCGCATGTAGCCAAAGGGCTTGGTGGAGGCCGCGTCGATGGCCCGCCACACATCGACACCGAGTTCGCGGGCGAACATCGCCAACTCGTTCACCAGCGCGATGTTGACGTGACGGAACGTGTTCTCGAGCAGTTTCACCAGTTCGGCCTCGGCGGGCGAACCGACGGGCACGGTGCGGTCGACGAGGGCAGCGAAGAATCCGTCGACCGCAGCCAACGAGGCGGCATCGACACCACTGGTGACCTTCGGCGTGTTCACAAGGCCATAGGTGGCGTTACCCGGGTCGATACGTTCCGGCGAGTAACCGATCGCGTACTGCCCGCGGCGCAACCCTGAGCCTGCTTCGAGGATGGGCGCGAGCAACTCCTCGGTGGTGCCGGGGTAGGTGGTGCTCTCGAGGATCACACAGCAACCGGGCCGCAGGAAGCGCGCGAGGGTCTTGCCTGCCTGCTCGATGAACGACAGATCGGGGAGGCCATCGTGCAACGGCGTGGGGACGCTGATCACCGCCACGTCGAACCCGGCGAGATCGCCCGGATCGTGAGTGGGCAGATATCCGGCTGCAAGCGCTGCCTGTAGTTCGGCATCGCTCACATCGCCCACGTAGCTCTGCCCGGCCTGGAGGGCCTTCACCCGGTCGTTCGACACCTCGAAGCCGACCACGGGGAATCCGACCGCGGAGGCGCGCATGGCCACCGGAAGGCCGACATAGCCCTGCCCCATCACCACAACGCGGGCTGTACGGTCGGCAAGGCGGCCCAACAGACCGTCCATCACATCGATATCGCTCGTCATCGCATACTCCTCGCTCAAAATGATTGGCCTTGCACTCATTGGGCTCGCACTCATTGGGCCCGGACTCATTGCACTGTCATCCGTTCATGATCGCGCGCGACCACCTGTGTGACGATGGCTGCAATCTCGTCGACTTCGTCGTCGCTCAGCGAACTTCCACTCGGTAGACACAAACCATGCTGGAACAGTGCGTCGCTGGTGCCATCGATACACGCACGATGCCGACGGAACACCGGTTGCAGGTGCATCGGCTTCCACAGCGGACGCGATTCGATCGATGCATTGGCGAGAACGTGCTGCACGGCGCTTGGCAGATGTGGAGCATCGAGGGTGATCGCGGTCAACCAGCCGTTCCAGCCACTCCACTCGGGAACGGGCATGAACTGGCAACCAGGAACAGCGGCGAGCAGTTCGCGGTAGCGGGCGTTCACTGCGCGACGCCGGGCGATGAACGATCCCAGTCGTTCGAGTTGGCCACGGCCGAGGGCTGCGAGCAGGTTCGAGAGGCGATAGTTGTAGCCGACCTCGACGTGCTCGTAGTGCACCACGGGTTCGCGAGCCTGTGTGGCGAGATAGCGGACCCGATCAGCCAAGCCCTCGTCGGCCGAGACCAGCATTCCACCACCGCTGGTGGTGATGATCTTGTTGCCGTTGAACGAGTACACCCCGACATCGCCGAAGCTACCCGCCGGACGCCCCCGATACGTGGCACCGAGTGCCTCGGCAGCATCTTCCACCACCGGGATACCGAGTTCGCGACAGGGGGCCAGCAGTGCGTCGTAGTCGGCGCACTGACCATAGAGATCGACCACCAACACGGCCGCAGGCAGACGGCCGCTTCGACGAGCCCGATCGAGTTCGTCGCGCAGCAACTGCGGGCTCATGTTCCAGCTCGATACCTCGCTGTCGATGAAGACCGGTTCGGCACCGCAATACCGGATGGCGTTCACCGACGCGGCGAAGGTGAACGTGGACACCAAGACCTCGTCGCCGGGCTGTACGCCGACTGCCAGCAAGGCCAGGTGCAGTGCTGCAGTACCGCTGGAAAGTGCTACCGCTGCGGGAAGGCCGACCATGTCGGCCACGTCGCGCTCGAAGGCGGCGAGATCGGGCCCCGCAGGCGCGACCCATCCTTCGTCGAGGGCACGCAACAGGTGCGACCGCTCGAGTTCGCCCACGTCGGGAGGTGACAGATAGATCCGCATCGAACCGGTCCTACGCCTGCTGGCGCATCTCCGACAAAGCCATGTCGGCCAACAGGTCGCGGTTCGCCTTCACCGCTGCGTCACCGAGCTGTGCCGTCGCTGAGCAGGAAAGAGGCGGCACCTGCACATGGGTGACCAGCGGATGGACTCGCCGCTCGCCCAGCTCGGCCTCGCCCATCAGGTCTTCGTGCATCTTCTCGCCCGGGCGCAAGCCAGTGAACACGATGCCCAGCGGGGGTGTCTGCAGACGGGCGAATCGGGCAGCGACATCGAAAATGCGAACCGGTTCGCCCATGTCGAGCACCATCACCTCACCGGAGGTCCCGATCGCACCGGCGTACACCGTCAATCGAACGGCCTCTGCGACCGTCATGAAGAACCGCGTCACATCGGGGTGCGTCACGGTGATGGGGCCGCCGGTCTCGGCCTGGGCGCGGAATGCGGTGAGCACCGAACCGCGCGAGCCGAGCACGTTGCCGAACCGCACCGATACGAATGTGCCAGCGGCCGACGAGGGAACCGACGCGGTCATCCGCTCGGTGATGCGCTTCGAGTAGCCCAGCACGCTCGTGGGATCGGCTGCTTTGTCGGTGCTGATGTTGACGAAGCGCTCCACACCGCTCGCCACGGCCGCGGCGAGCACATTGCGGGTGCCGAGCACGTTGGTCTTCCACGCTTCCTCTGGCGCCGTCTCGAGCAGCGGAAGGTGCTTCAGCGCAGCCGCATGGAACACCACCTGGGGGCGGTACTCCTGGAAGACCTCGTGCAGGCGGCCGAGGTCGCGGATGTCGGCGAGCACGAGTCCGGGCGAGCTCAACAGCGCCCGGCCCTCGATGCTCAACTGCACGGCGTGCAGTCCGCTCTCGTCGCGGTCGAGCATGATGAGTTCTGCAGGCTGGAACATGGCCAGTTGTCGGCAGAGTTCACTGCCGATGCTTCCACCGGCCCCCGTTACGAGCACGCGTCGGCCGGTGATGTAGTTGGCGACCACGGTCTCGTCGATCTCCACCTGACGCCGGCCGAGCAGGTCGACCTCCGACACCGGCCGAATGTCGGCCAAGGTAGGCGATCCGAACAGGCCATCGACGGTGGGTAGTACGAGCAGATCGAGGTCGAGGCGGTAGCACTCGGTACTCAACTTCTGGACGAGCGCCCCCGACGCATTGGGGATGGCGAGCAGCACCGTCTTGGCACCATGGATGAGGACCACCTCGGACAGGTCGTCGATCGTGCCCTCCACGCGCACGCCCTGCCAGCGCAGATTGGCCTTCAAGGGGTCGTCGTCGAGCAGCGCTGCAGGCCGGTAGGGACTCTCGGGGCTGGCCAGCAACGCAGCCACGATGCGGTACGAATCCTCGCCAGCGCCGATCACCACGATCGGAGAGCCGGTCGTCGGTCGCGCTCGCTTCTCCTTCAGCAGTCGCCACGCCGAGCGGACGGCAACGGCACCGTTCAAGGTGATGGCCATGGCGATAGGCGCCACCGATCGGTGGATGCCCACTGGTCGCCACGACAGCACCGTGAACATCAGGGTGGCGCCGGTGAGGAACATTGCGCTGGCCAACGCCTTCACTTCGTCGAAACTGCCGTATCGCCAGCGCCGCGAATACAGACCGCTCGTGATGCCGAACACCCCCTGCAGGGCGACAGCCGTGGTGACGATGAGGACAACGCCCCAGTTCATGATGGGCGAGGTGTCGAAGTCGTACCGCATCCACAGGGTGAACACGATCGCAATGGCCCACATCACCGAATCGACCAGATAGTGGCCGAACGGGAGCAGGAGTCCACGGAGGTTGACCGGCTCGGTGGCGTAGTCCGCGCCGACAGCCGACGGCACCGGCTGGTAGTCGACGCGCGCCGGCGAGGCGTTGGTAGCGAGGGCTGCTGCGTCGGGAGAGTCCGACTCGACGATCACCGGTGGTGTCACGCGGCGTTCGAACTGGGCGAGATGTCGTCGCCGACTCGAGTCGCGTTGGTCGGGGATCAGCCTTCCGTCCACCACGACCATGGGCCGGGAGGGCACGCCGGACTCACGCTCCGTCGACGATCCGGTGTCTAGCGTCACGATGGAGGCCTCTCTGTCGCCTGGTCATCACTCACGGGGAATACCGTGCGTAGAACAGACCGTCCGTCACTGAGGGCACTCCGGCAATCAACTCAGCCGATCACGTCGTGGCGGGCGCAAGCCGGGTGTCCACCACGGGGCCCCTCGGCGCACCACACCAGTTGTCAGCGAGCCGTACGGGTTATCGCGCGAAACGGTACATCGTTGTCGACCGATGGCTCGCGCGGCAGGCCGAGCACCTTCTCGCCGATGATGTTGTGCTGGATCTCGTCGGTGCCGCCCGCGATCGACTGCGCGGGCGTGCTGACGAGGATTTCGGCGATGACGCCGCCCAGCGGGCTGTCGACACCGGTGAGCATGCCCTCGGCGCCGGCCAGCAGGGTGTGCACCAGGTGGGCCTCACGGGCGATACCGCTGAGGGCCAGCTTCGCCAGCGACCCCTCCGCACCCGGCGGGCGGCCCAGCGCCTGCGCCGCCCGCGCCCGGGCTGCGGTCCACTGCGCGGTGCGCTGCAGTTCGACGAGCCGGGCCACGTGTTGGCGCACCAGCGGGTCGGTGTTGCGCCCCGTGGCGGCTGCCCGCTCGGGCACCAGATCGACCCGACCCGCACGCTGCGGGTACCAGGCGTAGGTGCGGTAGTACTCGTCGGCCTCGTGGCGTGCCTCGTCGAGCGCCCGGCCCGGCGCGGCCGAGTACTGCGGCCTACCCAGGGTGCCCATCCGTCTTTCGAACGCCAGCGTGGTGAGCGCCACGTTCCACCCGTCGCCGGGCGCACCGATGACGAACTCGGCCGGGATGCGCGCGTCGGTGAGGAACACCTCGTTGAACGAACTGTGCCGGTTCATCTGCCGCAGCGGCCGCACCTCCACACCGGGCTGGTGCATCGGCAGGGCGAAGTAGGTGAGACCGCGGTGCTTGGTGGCGTCCCAGTCGGTGCGGGCCACGAGGATGCCGAAGTCGGCGTGGTGGGCGCTGGTGTTCCACACCTTCTGCCCATTCACCACCCACTCGTCGCCGTCGCGTTCGGCGCGGGTGGACAGGCCGGCCAGGTCGCTGCCTGCGCCCGGCTCGCTGAACAGCTGGCACCAGGTCTCGGCGCCGGTGAGGATGGGCCGCAGGAACCGCTCGCGCACGGCGTCGGGCCCGTGGGTGAGGATGGTGGGCGCGGCAAGCCCGGTGCCACCACCCACGGGGATGCCCACGGCGCCGGCACCGAGGATCTCGGCCTGTACCAGCGGCACGCTCCACTCGGGCAGGCCGCGGCCGAACCAGCGCGCGGGCCACGATGGCACCGCCCACCCGCTGGCGAGCAACCCTTCACGCCAGTCGAGTAGGGCCAGGTCGGGGTGCCAGTTCGCTGCCACCCAGGCGCGCACCTCGGCACGTACGGCGTCTGGTGTCGCGGCTGCGCTGTCGCTCACGGCCGGACGGTATCAGCCGCCCATCGACGACGGGTCAGTCGTCGCTCGACGCGGTACCGCGGCGCATCGGCAGCACGCTGCGCCATTCGCCGTCGAGTTCGTGCAGCGCCGCCGCTACTGCGGGCGCGGTGGGTACCAGGCCGATCTCGCCCACACCCTTGATGCCGTACGGCGACTGCGGCTGGGGCACCTCGACGAGGTGCACCTCGATGGGCGGCACATCCTTGGCGCGCAGGATGCCGAGCGAGCGCAGCGTCATGTTGGTGGGGAAGCCGGTCTCGGGGTCGGACGGGAAGTCTTCGCTGAGGGCGTAGCCCAGGCCCATGTGCACGCTGCCCTCGATCTGGCCGACGCACAACTGCGGGTTCACCGCCTTGCCCACGTCGTGGATGGCCACCACCTTGGCGATGCCGCCGGTGGTGCGGTCGACCAACACCAGCTGCGCGGCATAGCCGAACGCGGCGTGGATGGTGGGGTTCGGGTGCTCGGGGTCGCCGAGGTGGTGGGTCCAGTCGACGATGTGCTCACCCACGTAATCGACCTCGGGCTGGCAGCCGTCGGCCAGCGCCGCGGCGCACGCCTTCTGCACCGAGCCTGCCGCCATGAGCGTGCCGCGCGAGCCGGTGGTCTGGCCGAAACCGAGTTCGCGGGTGGTGTCGACGATCACTTCGATGCGGTTCGGGTCGATGCCCAACTCGCCCGCCGCCACCTGCAGCGCCACGGTGTGCACGCCCTGGCCCATCTCGGTCCAGGCGTGGCGCACCTCCACCGTGCCGGGCCCGTCGCCCTCGGGCAGGCGGAAGCGCACCACCGCGCGACACACCTCGCGGAAGCCGTTGCCGAGACCACTGTTCTTCAGGCCGAGGCCCAGACCGACGGCGTAGCCCGCTGCCCGCGCCTCGTCGTAGATCGGCTTCACTTCGTCGAGGCAGGCTTCGGCGCCACCGCAGCCGTCGTCCATGATCTGACCGGGCCCCCACACCTCGCCGGGGTGGATGACGTTGCGCTTGCGGATCTCCCACCCGCTGATGCCCGTCTGCTCGGCCAAGCGGTCGAGCACGCCCTCCATCGCGAACTGCGCCTGGTTGGCGCCGAAGCCACGGAACGCGCCGCACACCGGGTTGTTGGTGCGCACGGCGACCGAGTGCACATCGATGGCGGGCACGCGATACGGGCCACTGGCATGACCTGCCGCACGCTCGAGCACCTTCATGCCCACGCTGGCGTAGGCCCCACTGTCGCCGATGGCACGCACTCGCAGCCCGGTGAGCCTGCCCTCGGCGTCGCAGCCGGCCCAGTACTCGAGCCGGATGGGGTGGCGCTTGGCGTGCATGATCAGGCTCTCTTCACGCGAGAGCGTGCACTTCACCGGCCGGTCGAGCAGCCATGCGGCCAGCGAGGCGTGCGCCTGGTTGCTCATGTCTTCCTTGCCACCGAATGCGCCGCCGTTGGAGACGAGCGTGACGGTGACCGAGTCGTTGCCCACGGCCAGCACGCGGGCGATGTCGTTGCGGTCGTCCCACACGCCCTGGCCACCCGAGTACACCTGCAGGTGGCGGCTGCCGTCGGGCCGAGTGGCGGGCACGGCCAGCGTGCTCTCGGGTTCCAGGAACGCGTGCTCGATGCGCTGGGTCTGGAACACCTGGTGCACGGTGTGCGCCGAGACAGCCAGCGCCGCGTCGACGTCGCCGCGGGCGTACTCGCTGGTGCTCAGCACGTTGCTCGAGGTGTTCCACACTGCGATGGGCGCGCCGGGTTCGATCGCCGTGACCGCATCGGTGACGGGCTGATGCACCGTGTACTCGACGGCGACGAGCTTCACTGCCGCACGGGCCTGCTCGCGGGTGTCTGCCACCACCACTGCCAGCACGTCGCCGGCGTAACTGGTGCGCTGACCCACACCGATCATCACCGGCCAGTCCTTGTGGATGAGGCCCACGTAGGTCTCGCCGGGGATGTCGGCGGCGGTGAACACGGCGTGCACACCGGGTGCGGCGAGCGCAGCCTCGGAGTGGATGGCCACGATGTCGGCGCGGGTGTGGTCGGTGAGGCGCAGGGCAGCGTGCAGTGTGCCGGGCACGCGCATGTCGTCGATGTAGCCGCGGTCGCCGAGGGTGAGTTCGGCGGCCTCGTACTTGGCGCCGTCGCCACCCACCTCGCCCGACAGGGCGGGCGAGCACACCGTGCCGTGGGCCACGGCTTCGATGGCGTCGAGCACCTTCACGTACCCGGTGCAGCGGCACAGGTGAGCACCGAGGTGGCGCGCCATGTCGCTGCGCTCGAGCGCCGCCCCCTTCTTGTCGATCTGGGCCTTGGCGCGCATGACGATGCCCGGGATGCAGAACCCGCACTGCAGGCCACCGCACGCAGCAAACGCATCGGCGAACGCCTTGCGCTCGGCCGGCTCCACACCTTCGAGCGTGAGCACCGGCTTGCCCGCCACCTTGGCGAGCGGGGTCTGGCAACTCACCACGGCCTTGCCGTCGATGTGGACGGTGCAGCAGCCGCACTGTCCGCTCGGCGAGCAGCCGTCCTTCGGCGAGGTGATGTCGAGTTCGTCGCGCAGCGCCGCCAGCAGGTGCGGGTGGTCGGCGCGCACCGACACCTGCGTGCCGTTGACGACGAGGTCGACGGTCGTGAGTGGTGCAGTCGGATCGGCCAGTTCGGTCACGATTTACATTTTGTCAAAGTCAGCGCCGATGTGCACGCCCGACGGCGCGATCCACCGGGCTTCGTGGGACGCGAACGCCACCTGCACCAGCCGACAACCGGTGTGGTCGACCAGGTGCATCAACCCGGGCCGCAGCGGCACGGGGCAACGTCGCGGCAGGGTGACACCGAGAATGTCGCCGTCGAGTTCGTGCGCGGCAGCGGCCACCAGACCGAGCCGACTGCGCCGCACCGCCGCCGTCCAGTCGCCGTACCGCGTGCGCAGCGCCTCGGCGCGCCCCGCTACCACCACGGTCAGCCCCGGCCGTGCCGACGACACCAGCGCCTCGAGTCGACCACTGCTGTCGGACACTCGCTCGGCGTCGTCGACGAGGAAGAGGCAATGCTGCCCCCTGTCGAGCGCCTCGTCGATCGTGGCGACAGCGGCAGCAACCGCGTCGGCGATGGTGCTGCCGTCGCGCTGCGCCGCCCGAGGCGACAGCCACACCGACCGCGCCGAACCACCGGCACCGGGAGAACTGGCACCGGGAGAGCTGGCGGCGCATTGCATCCAGGCGCACTCGAGCCACCGCAGGGCGTTCGACCGGCCGCTGCGCGCCGGGCCCACCACCAGCAGGTGCTCGCCGTCGGGTACCTCCAGCACGGCCGCCTCCAGGGTTCCTGCATCGACGCCCACCACCGGCCACCACGAACCCGGTCCGGATCGCGACGGAGGCAGGAGCGCCTCACCGACATGTGGCGGCACGACGTCGACCCGACGCACCGGAGTGGCCCGATGCGCAGCCGACGGTTCGAGCAGGGTCGACGACGGCGCGAACAACTGCGCCTCGGTGCCGTCGGGCAGTGCCACCCTGCCGGTAATGGCCGGTGGCGTGGCCGACGGGGGTACGCCCAGTGCAGCGGCGTCGCCGCGGTCGTGCAGATGCAGCACCCAGCGGTGCGCGCAGTGAGCGACGAACGCACCAGGGAGCGCAGCGGCGGCATCGGCACCGGCGGCCACCACCACCCGACCGGAGGTGTCGCCGAGCGCTCGCTGGAGCACCTCGAACTCAGCCAGCCGGTCGATGTCGTCGAGGTCGCGGCGCAGCGCTCCGAGGCCATCGACCAGCACCACCAACGGGTGCACCGACACCTCGACAGCATCGAGCCGACCGGCCACCCACTGCAGCGCGCGCCACAGCCGCTCGCGTTCGTGCAGTCGCACCACTCCCATGCACCGCGGATGCCCGGCGATGGCGTCCCACCGCGCGTCGCCGCCGGCATCGAGCACCAACACCCCCGCCGCTTCATCGCTCGACAGCGCCACCCGGGCCACTGCGACCAGTGCCGACGACACGCCCGAACCCGGCGAGCCCAGCACGGCGACCGCCCCGCGGTGCGGACTCCACTCCAGCGGCACGCACCGGCGCTCGTCGGGCAGATCGACCACGCCGACCGACGTGGTTGTGACGGCAGCCCCGAGCAACCGGTTTGCCTCGTCGGCCGGCAGCACCGTCGGTAGCGGTTCACTCCACGGCGACGCGGTCGGTTCGGCACCGTGCAACTCGGCGGCCTGCCGAACGGCGGCCACCACGGCGTCGCCGCCGTCGGCGAGCAGCGCGGTTTGGAACGTGACCAACTCGTCGGCCCCCAGCCGCAGCACCGCGCGGCCCGGAGTGCGGCGCGGCAGCAACGCCGGCGCCGGATCGCCCACCACATCGAGGGCATCGGCACGATCGTGCAGGCGAAGGGCGAGGCGCAGTTGGGTGTTGGCGCGGATGTCGTCGTCGACCACTCCGGCCGGCCGCTGGGTGGCGAGCAGCAGGTGCAGCCCGAGGCTGCGGCCGCGTTGCGCGATGCCGACCAGGGCGTGGAGGAACGATGGCTGCTCGGCGGCAAGGGCAGCGAACTCGTCGACCACCACCAGCAGCCTCGGGAACACTGGCGCACCGCAGCGGCGACGGGCGGCGGCGAGGTCGGCGGCGCCGAGATGGCGCACGGCATGCTCGCGCCGAGCCAGTTCGGCCTGCAGCCCGCGCAGCGCTCGCTCGGCGAGGCGACCATCGAGGTCGGTGACCACCGCCACGACGTGGGGCAGGCCGGCGCACGAGTCGAACGCTGCACCACCCTTGTAGTCGACCAGCACCATGGCCAGCTGGTCGGGTGGCACCCGGCAGGCGAGGCCCGTCACCAGACTGCGCAAGAGTTCGCTCTTGCCCGCCCCGGTGGTGCCGGCCACCAGGCCGTGCGGCCCATCGGCTACGAGGTCGAGGTCGACCCGGGCATCGCCGCTGGTACGCCCGAGCGGGCAGGCCGGCGCAGTATCCGCCGCCGCAGCGCGCCACCCCGCGGCGATCGACACCGGGTCGAGTGGGTCGGTACCCGCAGTACGGAGCAAGTCGATGAGATCGACCTGTGCTGGGATGCCGCCATCACCCGACCGCGGGTCTTCAGGGTCGCGGCACCGTGCCAGACGGCCAGCCGCCTCCGACGCCGCTGCGAGGCCGAGCCCGGCGAGGCGAACCTGGACGCCGTCGTGGGCGACGCGAGTGTCGGGCACGAACCGCGCCCCGCCGTCGTGGCGTGTGTCGATCAGCGCAGTGCACACCGCCGGCACGGCGACCGGGTCGTCGGCCAGCACCAGCACGGCCGGCGGATCGGACCCGGCCAGCATCCGGCGCAGCATGCTCGTGCGCACCGTCAGCAGATCGGTGCGATCGGTGACGATCACGGTGTGCACCTCCGCATCGCCGCGTAGCAACTCGACGAGGGCCCCATCGTCGAACCCCAGCGGGCCGCGCTCGGGGTGCTCGACCTGGGGAAGCCGGGCGCACCACCCCCAGCGCTCGGGGTTCGCCGTCAACACGACCAATCGCCAGTCGGCCGGGCCGGCCTGACAGGCGAGCTGCACGACACAACTGCGCACCACGTTGTCGGCGAGGGCACCGCGCACCGCCACGACGGCACCGCCGACGAGGTCGATCACCACCGGCACGAGGTCGACCGATCGTGACTCAACGGCGACGCCGTTCGCCGTGTCGACCACCGGCGACCACGGCAGGCTGCCCGTGCCGACTGGCACGGTGAAGGCATCACCGTGGTTCGTCCGCCGCTCCCACAGCCCGCCGCTGCCGTGGGCGAGCACCGCCAGCCGATCGGCCAGCGAACCGTGCCAGGTCCGCCAGTGCATCGTCCATGCACGGCACTGGGCATCGACCGCGTCGTGCCAGGCCTGCGCTGCTCGATGCTCGGCGTCGGCTGCCGATCGGCGGCGTCGCCTCACACCGCGCAGCTGCACTGCGGCCCCGGCGACCGATGCGAGCAGGCCGACGGCGGCGAACAGCGCCATCAGCGGCTGGCCGATCAGCACGGCCACCACCGTCGCTGCCGCGCAGGCCACGGCTGCCGGTACCAGCGTGCCGGCCACGCCGGTGTGGTCGAGGTCGGACGGAGGCTGCGAAGCGCTCGTCGGAGCCGGCGCGCCAACCACGGGGATGGGTGACCACTGCGGGGCTGCCCGGGGGGCTCGCACGATCGTGCCGGGTTCGGCCCGAGGTGGCGTCGCTGTCGACCCGGCTGGCACCGGGGTGATGCGCAGGGTGCTCGCACCCACCTCGATGCTGTCGGCACCACACCGGATGGGCAGACGCCCCGCCAGTTGGCGCACCCGCCAGCGGTCGTCGTCGAGGTCGAGGCGGAGATGGAACGGTTCGAGGTACGAGTCGGCGCAACGCACCGCCGCCTGGGGCGCCCGGCCCACCAGATGGGTGCCTGCAGCGAGGAGACGACTCGCGCCTGCGTCGGGCCCAGCGATCCAGCACACCTGCCATGTCGTCATGCCCGAGTGATCGACGGCAAGGCGGCCGGAGCGGAAACCATCGGCTGTGTTCCACCAGCTCACCGCTCGTTCTTGACACTTTCTTGAGAAATCCCGGTCGCCCTGCAGGGTTGCGGTGAGGCGGGCAGAGAGCCACCGAGAGAGGGGGGCCGCGCACCGTTCGGCCATGTCACCCCAGCACGCCCACGCAACTCCATCCACTCCCGCCAACACGAGCGCCAACCCGGGCGCC
>JBAXSU010000119.1:0-10926 GCA_037130535.1 Actinomycetota bacterium | reverse complement strand
CCCCGGATCCCACCAACGACATCACCACTTGCGACACCGGCTGACCCAACCGATCAACCAAACGCCCCGTCAACTGGGACGCGGTCTCCAGCCGGATCGTGATCGACTGGTCGGTGGTGAGTGGGGTGTTGTTGAGTGCGACGGCTCCGTATCCGGATGCTGGGGGTGGTGTGACGGTGAAGGATCCGGTGGTGGTGCTGGGCCAGACGAGGATGGTGGCGCGGCCGGATGCGTCGGTGCTTGGTGGGGTGTAGTTCCACAGGGTGGTGCTTCCGGTGGTGATCGGCATTCCGCCGATGGTCATGCCTTGGGCGATCGGGAAGTAGGCCCCGCATCGGACGCAGCTGACGTTGCCGATATTGAAGGCGGCTCCCGGCACGGGGGCGCCTGCCGGGTCGACGACGGTGACGGTGACGTGGGTGGGGCTTGGTAGGGCGAGGTCGCCGAAGTTCCGGTTGCCCGATACCTGCAAGGCCTGAGCGGCGGTTGCGAGATCCCAGTAGCAGCCCGCTGTAGCGGTTCCCGGGACGTCACCAGATGGGCTGCTGCAGTTGTTGGTGGTCAGCTGGAGCTGATATTGGCCATTGGGCACCGTGAACGCGAACGTGCCATCGGTGCTCGTGGTGTACGACACCGTCGGCACCCCGGATCCCACCAACGACATCACCACTTGCGACACCGGCTGACCCAACCGATCCACCAAACGCCCCGTCAACTGACCGGTACCGACGCGCACTAGAGCAACGTCGAGGACGCGTGGGCTCGAGACGGAAACCTCGAAGACAGTCCTCGGTACGAACGACGAAGAGTTAGGAGTGACAACCACGTCATACGACCCATCGGACACCGTCGTCGAGTAGGCGCCGGACGAGTCGGTCGTGGTCTGCGCGACGGCAGTACTGGTGCCGGCCTGCATCACCACGACCGACGATGGCACTCCCGTGCTCAGTCCATCAGTCACGCGACCCGACAGCGTGTACACCGCCGCGGTGCCGATCGAACCTCCGGTGGTTGACGACTGGCTAGAGGGCCGCACCTCGAATACGGGAGCTGAAGCCGACGCGCCCGAGTCAGCGTCCTGCGGGCACACCACCTGTTCCGACGAGGTGAGAGCACACGATGACCCTGCCTCAACCCCCTTGATCAACGAATGGCTCGTCGGCGCCGACTGTGCTTCGGCCTTGCCCGGCAATCTTGCCGAGGTGTCCGTCGCGTACAACGGTGCAGGGGCATCGAGGGACACCGTGGCCGCCAGAAGTACGAGGACCATAAGCCAGGCCGAAGACGGCCTACGGCGGCGGGTCGGTGTATCACCCGGTCGGCGGTCGAGAGCTTCGCCGCCTTGCTTGGTGCAGGTCACGACGCGTCCTCTGTCAGGCCTTCAACTTCGGGCCCACCCGCCGCTTCAATCGCAACCCGCGTCCGTGGCAACGTCAAACGACGTGAGATTGTCATTGGAAACCCCCAAATCCCGCGCGTTGCGACGCGAAACGCAACACAACTACAAACAATCGCGCCGGATCAAGACTCCGTCAACTTGAGAACGGTGAACAGTTGGAGACGCTGGTGAAGACCAGCCAAGCACTCACCGATGGGGGTGATTCAGGGTGTGAGCGCGGCGGTGTTTGTTCATTCTGTGTTGGTTGACGGGTTCTTGATGGTGGGTTGTTCTTGGCAGATTGGAGTTCCCGCCGGCGCACCGACGTCGTCGGGATCTTCCCCGACAAAGCCTCCGTCATCCGTCTCGTCGGTGCTCTGCTCGTCGAGATCAACGACGAGATGATCGCTGCCGAACGCCGCTACATCGCCGCCGCAAGCGTTGCCGACCTCACCGACCAACCCGCCGAACTAGCCTTGCCCGCAGCACCCCGAACCTGACCACAGCGAACGGGAAGAGCACGACCTCCTACACCACAGCCCGGGACGCAATCGGAAGGTAGTCTCGGCGCGTGGATCTGTTGAGCTTGATCGAGGTTCGGCCGGAGGTGCGTGGCGGTAAGCCGTGTTTCGTCGGTACGCGGATCACGGTCTACGACGTGCTCGAGTATCTCGCTGGTGGGATGTCGTCGGAGGAGATCGTGGCGGACTTCCCAGAGCTCACCGGAGATCACGTTCGTGCGGCGTTGGAGTTCGCTGCCAAGCGTGAGCATCGCCTCGCCACGCCGGCGTGAAACTCCTGCTCGATCAGAACCTGTCGCGTCGGCTGATCGCCAAGATCGAAGACTCGTACCCGGGTTCGATCCATGTCGCCGATGTCGGGCTGGACGCTGCGAGTGACCGTTCGATCTGGGAGTGGGCGGGGGAGCGTGGCTACGTCGTGGTCTCCAAGGACACCGACTTCCGGCAGTTGGCGTTCTTGTACGGGCCGCCGCCGAAGGTCGTGTGGCTGCGCGTCGGGAACGTCTCGACGTCGATGATCGAGGCGCTGCTCATCGACAGCACCGAACGATTTGCGCGCTTCGTCGACGACGATGAAGAAGCGTTGCTGGTCATCTCGCGAACCGAGTGACACGGCTCGGCATCCAAGAATTCATCCAAGTAATTCGTTGGCACAACGTGGTACGGGACAGCACTCGCTGGATTCGCAGGTTGCGAAATCCCTGCTAGATGGCACTGCCTGGCACTCGTTGGACGGTCCTGAGCCGACTCAAAATCCGTTGTCCGAAAGGGCGTGTGGGTTCGAGTCCCACCTCGGGCACCGGTTCTTGGACTTCTGTGTCGGCGACCGTACTGCGGGTGTCGCATCACGCGGGGCTGTACAGCACCATGGCCTGACGGGTGTCGAGGTACTCCTCGAGTCGAGTGATGCGTCCGTCGGCCACCCAGAAACGGATCATGGCCGGCATCTGCAGGGCACCGCCTGCGGCCTGACCCACCAGCACGTGTTGCTGCACGAACCCGCCGGGAGCGAGGAAGCGGCGGATCTCGGTGTATTGCAGGCCGGTGGCGCGGCGGTGCAGGTCGGCGAGGGTGCGGAGGTTCTCGTCGACGTCCTGTTCACGCTGGTCGAAGTTGTGCCAGATGCGGGCGTCGCCGGCATAGATGCCACGCACTGCCTCGGCGTCGCCAGCAGCGATGGCGGTGACCAGGCGGTCGCCCAGGTCGTGCATCTCCGCTTCGGTCAGGTCTGTCGTCTCGCTCATGTGGCGCAGCGTAGACCGGCGCGCCGGAGAGTGGTTCAGGCCTCCAACTGGTACGTGTTCTCGAGGTCGTCCTGCACCACGACGGCGATGCCGTCGACATCGCGCACCTCGAGTTCGGCGTCGAGCACTCGCGTGGAGAATGTCCACCCGGCGGGCAGCTTCAGCCGTGCGCCGAGCCCTGCCAGTTGGTCGGCGCTGAGCGTGGGGTCGAGCTTCTGCGAGTACGACTGCATCACGTACACCGTGCCGTCGGGGTCGGTGAGTTCGTACACCTCGTTGCCGGCATCGAAGGAGAACACCGTGTCGCGGGCGACGGGTCGCTGGGTGTACGGGGCGGTGCTGGGCAGCCCGGCACCCAGGTCGACGGTGGCGCCGAGGAACATCTCGATCGAACCGAAGACCGTGACCGGAGCCGTCAACTGCATCGTTGCGTCGATGCGGTCGAGCGTCCAGTAGCGGGGGCCGTTGGCCAGCGCAGTGGCGGCCCCGTACTCGGCGGCGATGGCCGCCGTGTCGATGGCCTCCCACTCGTCCTGCGGGCATTCGCTGCGACCCATCGTGTTCCACACCTCGGCATACAGGCCGTCCGTGTCGGCCTTCAGCAGCACGACCTCGCAGTAACGCACGTCGCGGATGCCGTCGGGGTACGTGAACCGAGGTGGTGGAGTCGTCGATGCGGGCGCTGTCGTTGCCTGATCCGTGGTGGCAGGAGCTGTCGTGTCGACTGCCGTGGTCGCCGGCGCTGCCGTGGTGGGAGGCACCGTTGTCGGGGCGATTGTCGCCGCAGCGGTCGAGGCAGGTGCCGCCGCGTCGTCGCCACACGCTGCGACTGTCGCGATCGATCCGATGACGAGCGCGAGCGTAACTGACTTGTGGCGGTACATCTGCCACAACCTAGTGGTCGCCGTCACTGACCCACCACTCTCGACACAGACGGTGTGCGCGGGGTGAGCGGGTGGCCGAACGGGGCGGGTGCGGCTCGGGCCGGGTTGGACCGGAATGGGCCGGCGGGCTCAGAGCAGTTCGTCGACGGGGCGGGGGAGGGGCCGACACCAGTTGGGCGGGCCGACGGTACCGGGCACGTTCGGCTGGGCGGTGGCGCCGGCCAGGTCGTCGGCCGTGAGCAGGCGCAGTGCGGCGGGCGACGCCAGCAGCGCCTCATGCGCGGCGCCCACGCCACGCTCGACGTCGGTGCACCCGTCGGCGACGGCCTCGAGTCGGGCGCGCCGGGCGTCGTCGGCCGGCAGCGCCCAGGTTCCGGCGACGGTGGGCAGGTCGTGGGTGGTGAGGGTGGCGAGGCACTCCGGCGGCCAGGCGGAGGGAGGCTCGTCCTCGAACAGCAGCACACGAGTGCCGGCGATGCCACAGGCGGCGAGTGCTTGGCGCACACCGTCCTCCACCGTGCCCAGGTCTTCGCCGACGACGAACGCCCCGGCGCGGGTGGCTTCGAGGCACACGATCGCCAACAGTTCGTCGGCCGGGAAGCGCACGTAGGCGCCATTGCGGGCCGAACCGCCCTCGGGCACCCAGTATTGCCGGAACAGGCCCATCACATGGTCGATGCGCAGGCCCTGCACGCCGCGCAACGCGGCACGCAGCGTGTCGATGAACGGCTGGTACAGCGCGGTCCGCAGCCGCCATGGCACGAACGCGGGCAACCCCCAGTCCTGGCCGTCGGCATTGAACTCGTCGGGTGGGGCGCCGATGCGCACGCCGGGGGCGAGAAGGGGGGCGAACTCGTCGGCGTCGGCGCCGCCGGGGGCGAAGCCGACAGCCAGGTCGCCGATGATGGATACGCCCGTCTCGGACACGGCCTGCAACTGCTGGGCGACGAGCGTCTGCATCCAGTCGTGGAACTGGGCCGACATCGTGATGCGGTCGTCGGCCTCGGCGGGCCACCGGCCCGAGTCGGCACCGAACCTCTCGCGCCGGGCGTTCCAGAGGGCGATCGGCGACGGGTCGGGCCACGGTCCGGGCAGTGCGGCGAACCGGTTCCAGAGGTGTTCGCGCTTGCGTGCCCACACCAGGTTGCGGTCGATCCACCGCCCGGGTGCCACACGCAGGTGCGCCGGCGGTGGTGCGTCGATGGCCAGCAGCAGCGGGCTCCAGGCCCGGCGGGTGCTGGGGTAGTAGGGGCTGTCCTGTTGCGGGAAGCCGGGCGCGGCCTGGTGCAGCGGGCTGGTGAGGATGGCGCTACCGCCCTGCTCGGCCACCGCTTCGGCCAACCGGCGCAGGGTGCCGAGGTCGCCGATGCCCCACGAGTCCTCGTCCCACAGGGCGTAGATCTGCGCCGCGACTCCCCAGGTGCGGGGCAGCGGGGGACACGTGGTGGGATGCACGATCAAGCGCGTCACGGGACCGCCGTCGACCGGGGCCAGGTCGTGGTAGCCCATCGGCACCGAGGCGGGCAGGTGCTCGACCACCCCCCAGGTGGTTCCGTCGTCGAGGGTGAGCGTGCACGGCCCGAGCAACTGGTGCTCGTGGCCCACTGGTACGAACCACATCGGCCGACTCGGTTCAGGGTCGCCCATCGCCGCCCGCAGCGCGGCCCGCACCTCGGGTGCGACGGGGTGCCATTCGCCGGCGATGTCGTGATGGCCGTCGGTGATGACCTCGTCGGGGTGGACGCGCACGTGGCCAGTCTGCCTGCTCGACACCTCTCTACACTCACGGCCATGGGCTCGTGGCTCGATGAACGGCGGTTACGGCGCGTCAGTGTGCGCCTGCGCGAACTGCGCGACGAGTTGCGCTTGGCCGACGAGCAGTCGATGTACCTGCGCGACGATGCCGACGATCTCGGTGTCGATGCGGCGATCGGTGTGGTGGGAGCCTCGGCCGAGCACCGGCGGGCGGCCGAGCACGCCGCAGCGATGGACACTCACCGCCGCCATCTGGTCGACTCGATCGCCGCGCTCGAGGTCAAGCAGGACGAACTCCTCGACCGGATGACTGCCCGACATGGTTGAATGTCGCATGCCCGACCCGAAAGGACGCCGCTCGTGACCATCCGTGTGGTGATCGCCGAAGATGAAGCCATCATCCGGCTCGACCTGAAGGAGTCCCTCGAGGAAGAGGGCTACGAAGTGGTGGGCGAGGCTGGTCGCGGCGACCAGGCCATCGAGCTGGCCCGTGAGCTGCGCCCCGATCTGGCCATCCTCGACATCAAGATGCCCGGCGTCGACGGGCTCACCGCGGCCCGAACCATCGCCGCCGAGCGCATCTGCGCAGTGCTCATGCTCACCGCGTTCAGCCAGCGCGAGATCATCGAAGAGGCCCGCGATGCTGGGGCCCTGGCCTATCTGGTGAAGCCGTTCCAGAAGAACGACCTCATCCCCGCCATCGAGGTGGCCATCGGCCGATTCCGCGAGTTGCAGCAACTCGACAGCGAGGTCGATTCGCTCGGCGAACAACTCGAGAGCCGCAAGCTCGTCGACCGCGCCAAGGGCATCCTCATCGACGAGTGCTCGATGCGCGAGCAGGACGCGTTCACGTTCATCCAGCGCACGGCAATGAGCGAGCGGTCGCGTATGCGCGACGTGGCCGAGCGCATCGTCGACGGCACCCTCAGGCCCTGACGGGGCGTCGTGAAGCTGCTCCTGCTCGACGGCAACTCGCTCACCTACCGGGCCTTCTTTGCGCTGCCCACCGACATGGCCACCTCCAGCGGCCAGGTGACGAATGCCGTGTTCGGCTTCACGTCGATGCTGGTGAACCTGTTGAAGGACCACCAGCCCGACGGTGTGTTGGTGGCGTTCGACCGCCCCGAGCCCACGTTCCGTCACGAGCAGTACAGCGAGTACAAGGCACAGCGCGAAGCATCGCCCGACATCTTGCGCCAGCAGATGGGCCTCGTGCGCGAGGTGTGCGCCGCCACCGGTGTCACCACCGTCGACCTGGTCGGGTTCGAGGCCGACGACATCATCGCCACGATGGCCGAGCGGGCCAAGCAGGCCGGCCACGACGTCATCATCGTCACCGGCGACCGCGACAGCTACCAGCTCGTCGACGATCCGCACGTGAAGGTGCTGTACAACCGCCGCGGCGTGAGCGACTACGCGTTCTATGACGAGGCGGGCATCTTCGAGCGCACCGGCGTCACCCCTGCCCAGTACGTCGACTACGCCGCCATGCGCGGCGACCCCAGCGACAACCTGCCCGGCATCCCTGGCGTGGGCGAGAAGACAGCGGCCAAGCTCATCGCCACATACGGCGGCCTCGACGGCATCTTCGCCAACGTCGACTCCCAGACGCCGAAACTGCGTGAAGCGCTCATCGCCAACGAAGCGCGCGCCCGCGAGAACGCGGCATTGATGGTGCTTCGCCGCGACGTGCCTCTCGACATCGAACTCGACTCGCTGGGGGTGCATCCCGACGACGCCGAAGTGCGTCGCCTGTTCGACTTCCTCGAGATCCGTGCGCTGTACGACCGGTTGCGTGGCGTAGTGGGCATGGGCGGTGGCCCGGCCGCCCCCAGCGGTCAGGTGCTGACGGCCGAACTACGGGCGCCGGCGAACGCCGCCGAGGCAGTTGCTGCATTGCAGCAGATCACTCAGGCCGACCTGTCGGCCACCTGGTCGGGCGACCCGGGACGTAGTGCGCTGGCCGGTCTGGCCGTCGTGGCCCACCACGCCACCGGCGACGTGCTGTGGCTGGGCTCGCCGCTGATCGACGACCCGGCCGTGCTCGACGCCGTGGCGGCGCTGCCGGTCGTGCGCGGTCACCACGTGAAGGCGGTGATGCGGGCGCTGCTGGCCAAGGGCCGTTCGCTCGGCGGCCTGCGGCTCGACACCGCCATCGCCGCCTACCTCATCGACCCGGCCGAAAGCCGCTACTCGCTCGACGAGTTGCTGGCGAAGTACACCGACCACCGCATCGAGGCCGACGGCGCCGGGGCGTCGCAGGGTCAACTCGACTTCGGCGACCGGGGCGACGGGCGCGAACGAGCCGGAGCCGAGGCGCTGGCCGTGGGCCGCCTGGCCGACGTGCTGGAGGTGGCACTCGAGCAGCAGGGTATGGCCGATCTGTACCGCGCGATAGAGAACCCGCTGGTTGCTGTGCTGGCCAAGATGGAGCACGTCGGCATCGCCGTCGACGTCGACGAACTGCGCCAACTGAACGCCAAACTCACCGCCGAGGTCGAACGCCTCGGCGGCGAACTGCAACGTGTGGTGGGCCGGCCGTTCAACCTCAACTCGCCGGTGCAGCTGCGCGAGATCCTCTACACCGAGCGCGGCCTCACCCCGGGCAAGAAGACCAAGACCGGTTACAGCACCGATGCGGCCACGCTCGAGAAGCTGCGCGACGAGTGGCCCGAGTTCATCGAGCCTCTGCTGGCGTATCGCGAGGTCGAGAAGCTGCGCAGCACCTACGGCACGGGCCTGTTGGCCGAGGTGGCCCCCGACGGCCGCATCCACGCCACGTTCAACCAGACCGTCGCTCGCACCGGCCGCCTCAGCAGCGACCAGCCCAATCTGCACAACATTCCCGTGCGCAGCGAGGAGGGTCGCCTGTTCCGCAAGGCCTTCGTGCCTGCCGCCGGGCACCGCCTGCTGGTGGCCGACTACAACCAGATCGAACTGCGCTGCATCGCCCACCTGGCGGGCGACCCCGGGTTGGTCGAGGCGTTCACCAGCGGCCGCGATATCCACAACGCCACGGCGGCCCGGGTGTTCGGTGTCGACCCGGGCGATGTCAGCATCGAGCAACGGTCGAAGGCGAAGATGGTCAGCTACGGGCTGGCCTACGGCATGGAGGCCTACGGACTGGCTCAGCGTCTGGGCATCGGTACCGATGAGGCGGCCGTCATTCTCGAGACCTACTTCACGGCGTTCCCGAAGGTGAAGGCGTACATGGACGCCACGGTGGCCGAGGCCCGCGAGCGCGGCTACACCGAGACGTTGTTCGGTCGCCGCCGGCCCATTCCCGAGCTGTCGAATCCCAACTTCCGCATCCGTCAGGCCGGCGAACGCCAGGCGATGAATGCCGGCATCCAGGGTCTGGCCGCCGACATCTTCAAAGTCGCCCTGGTGCGCATCGACGAGGCCCTCACCGCCACCGAACGGCGGGCGCGAGTGGTGCTGCAGGTGCACGACGAGGTCATCGTCGAGGTGCCCTTCGCCGAGTGCGATGAGGTGGGCCCGCAGGTCATCGACATCATGCGCCACGCCGCCGAGCTCGACGTGCCGCTCGAGGTGAATGTGGCCTGGGGCGACACCTGGGCCGACGCCAAGTCATGACGGCGCACGAACCCGCGCCGCCGTCGCACTGGTTCGAGCCCATCGCCGACCATCTCGGCGCCGCCTATCTGCGCTACTCGTTTACCAAGGGCACCGTGCAGGAGGTCGACCACCTGGTGCGGGTGCTGGCACTCCTGCCGGGCATGCGGGTGCTCGACGTGGGCTGTGGGCCGGGGCGCCATGCCCACGAGCTCGCCCGCCGCGGTATCGAGGTGCACGGGGTCGACATCAGCCGGCGGTTCGTCGATCTGGCTGCCGCGGCAGCACCCCACGGAGCGACGTTCGAGGTGCTCGACGCGCGGGCGCTGGGCGGTGCCTCGCACCTGCACGAGCGTTTCGACGCCGTCATCTGTCTGTGTCAGGGCGCGTTCGGCCTGCAGACCGGGGCGGGGGAGGACGAGCAGGTGCTGCGCGGTGTCGCCGCAGCGCTGCGACCCGGTGGGCGGGTGGCGCTGTCGGCGTTCAACTCGTACTTCGCCGTGAAGTACCAGACCGACGCCACCTTCGATGCCGACGCCGGTGTGCAGCACGAGCGCACCGAGGTGCGCGACGAGACGGGCCGCGCCGTGGAAGTCGACCTGTGGACCGGCTGCTATACGCCGCGTGAGCTGCGGCTGCTGTTCCGGGTGTGCGGCCTCGAGGTGCAGTCGGTCGCCAGCATCGAGCCGGGTGTCTACGGCGACCGGGCTCCCACCGTCGAGGAACCGGAGTTCCTGGTGGTAGGCATTCGGCCCTCGCACACTGCGGCCTGAACTGGTATCGTTCCCGGGTCCCTTCCGTGGGGCGGTTCGCGCGTTATCCGGTTTCCGTCCCCTTCTCGAAAGTCAGTTCCTTGTCCGACATCACCACTTCCTCCTCCGACACCATCACCGAGGAGGCCGCAGCTCCCGCCCGTGCCATCACCGAGAACGACGTCTCGTTCGCCGACTGGGTGAACGGCAGCATGGTCGACGTCGAAGACGGCCAACTCGTCTCCGGTGAGGTCGTCAAGATCGACCGCGACGAGGTGCTGCTCGACATCGGCTACAAGAGCGAGGGCGTCATCCTCGCCCGCGAGTTGAGCATCCGCAACGATGTGAACCCGCACGAGGTCGTCAGCCTCGGCGAGCGCATCGAAGCCCTCGTCCTCACCAAGGAAGACAAAGAGGGTCGCCTGCTGCTGTCGAAGAAGCGGGCCCAGTACGAGCGGGCGTGGGGCACGATCGAGAAGATCAAGGAGGCCGAGGGCACCGTCGAGGGCCCGGTCATCGAAGTGGTCAAGGGTGGTCTCATCGTCGACATCGGTCTGCGTGGCTTCCTGCCGGCATCGCTCGTCGAACTGCGCCGTGTGCGCGATCTCGCCCCGTACGTGGGCAAGACCGTGCAGGCGAAGATCATCGAGCTCGACAAGAACCGCAACAACGTGGTGCTCAGCCGTCGTGCGTTCCTCGAAGAGACGCAGAAGGAAAGCCGCGACAGCTTCCTCACCAACCTCAAGCCGGGCGAGATCCGCGAGGGTGTGGTGTCGAGCGTCGTGTCGTTCGGTGCGTTCGTCGACCTCGGCGGCA
>JBAXSU010000118.1:0-10930 GCA_037130535.1 Actinomycetota bacterium | reverse complement strand
ACCCCACCGAGGAAGAAGTGCGCCTCGGCCTGGAAGGCAACCTCTGCCGGTGCACCGGCTACCACAACATCGTCAAGGCCGTCCTCGCCTGCGCAGGCGAGTGACGACACTCGGGAAGGGGACCCGACCATGACCATCATCGACGATCGCCCGCACGCCGTGTTGGGGACACGGCGGCTGCGCAAGGAAGACCCTGCGCTGCTCACCGGCGAAGCGAGATTCACCAACGACTTGAGCATTCCTGGGGCACTGCACCTCGCTCTGGTGCGCAGCCCGTACGCCCATGCCCGCATCCTCAGCGTCGACCTCAGCGCCGCGCTGGCCATGCCGGGTGTGGCCGCCGCCTACAGCGGTGCCGACCTGATGAGCCTCTGGGCAGCGCCCATGCCCAGCGCCTGGCCGGTCACGCCCGACATGAAGAACCCGGCCCACTACCCCGTCGCCGTCGGCAAGGTCACGTACATGGGCGACGGCGTGGCCTGCGTGCTGGCCACCAGCGAGGCAGCGGCCCGCGATGCGGTCGAGGCCGTCGTCGTCGAGTACGAGGCGTTGCCGGCGATCATCGACGTCGACGACGCGCTGAGCGACCGGGTGATCATCCACGAGGGTGAGGGCACCAATCGCAGTTACACGTGGGACCTCAAGGTGGAAGGCACCGAGGGCCAGGTCGATGCGGCCTTCGCCAGCGCGGCCTACACCGTGAGCGAGCACTACGTGCAGCAGCGGCTCATCCCGATGGCCATGGAGCCCCGCGCAGTGGCCGCCGTGCCACAGCCCTTCGGCGGCGACATGACGCTGTACAGCGCCACGCAGATCCCGCACATCTTGAAGGTGATGACCGCCCTCACGCTCGGCATCCCCGAGCACCAGATGCGGGTGGTCGCACCCGCAGTGGGTGGCGGCTTCGGCGCCAAGCTCGACGTCTACGCCGAGGAGTTGCTGTGTGTGGCCCTGGCCCGCAAGCACAAGGTGCCGGTGCGCTGGAACGAAGAGCGCGGTGAGAACACCCAGGCCAGCATTCACGGCCGAGCTCAGAAGCAACACATCGAGCTCGCCGCCGATGCCGATGGCAAGCTCACCGCGGTGCGGGTGCGGTTGCTGGCCGACATGGGCGGCTATCTGCAGCTCATCACGCCCGGTATCCCGCTGCTCGGCGCGTTCCTGTACGCCGGCGTGTACGACCTGCCCGTCGCATACGACTTCAGCTGCACGGGCGTGTTCACCACGATGACCCCCACCGACGCCTACCGCGGTGCGGGCCGACCCGAGGCCACCTACGCCATCGAACGCGCCATGGACGCCCTCGCGGCGAAGATGGGCGTCGACCCGATGGAGTTGCGTCGCCGCAACTACATCCGTAAAGAGCAGTTCCCGTACACCGCGTTCACCGGCCTGGTGTACGACAGCGGCGACCACGAAGCTGCAGCCGACATGGCAGCCGGTCTGGCCGACTACGCCGGCAAGCGGGCCCGTCAGGCCACGCAAAACGTGCCCGGTGCCACCAAGCGGCTCGGTATCGGCGTGTGCAGTTACTTCGAGATGTGCGGCCTCGCCCCGTCGCGGGTGCTCGCCTCGCTGAACTACGGCGCAGGTGGCTGGGAGGCCGCCACGGTTCGCATCCTGCCCACCAACAAGGTGCAGGTGGTCACCGGCACGTCACCGCACGGCCAGGGGCACGAGACCTCGTGGAGCATGATCGTCGCCGACAAGTTGGGCATCAGCCCCGACGATGTCGACGTGCTGCACAGCGATACGGCTCTCGCGCCACTCGGCCTCGACACCTACGGCTCGCGTTCGCTGCCCGTCGGCGGCGTGGCCGTCGCAATGGCATGCGACAAGGTGATCGACAAGGCCAAGAAGATCGCCGCCCACCAACTCGAGGCCAATGAGGACGACCTCGAGTTCGCCGGCGGCACCTTCACGGTGAAGGGATCGCCCGACAAGGCGATGCCACTCGCCGCCATCGCCTTCGAGGCCTTCACCGCCCACAACCTGCCCGACGGCCTCGAGCCCAACCTCGAGGCCCAGGTCACCTACGACCCGCCCAATTTCTCGTGGCCGTTCGGCACGCACATCTGCACCGTCGAGGTCGATGTCGAAACCGGTCAGGTCGAGGTGCTGCAGTACGTCGCTGTCGACGACTGCGGCAACCAGGTGAACCCGCTCATCGTCGAGGGCCAGGTGCACGGCGGCGTCGTGCAGGGCATGGCCCAGGCGCTGTTCGAGGAAGCCGTCTACGACACCGATGGCAATCTGAAGACCACCTCGCTCGCCGAGTACCTCGTACCCGCAGCAAGCGATGTCCCGCCGATCACCCTCGGCCACACCATCACCCCGTCGCCCACCAACCAGTTGGGCGTGAAGGGCATCGGCGAGGCAGGCACCATCGGTGCCGCACCCGCCGTCATCAATGCCATCGTCGACGCACTGTCCGGCCTGGGTGTCACCGACATCGCCATGCCGGCCAGTCCGCAGACGGTCTGGAAAGCTATTCACCACGCGCAGCAAGGAGCCAACACGTGATCCCCGCACCCTTCGAATATGTCCGGGCCGGTTCGGCCGACGAGGCCATCAGCCTCATCGGTCAGCACGGCGACGAGGCCAAGTTCCTCGCCGGTGGCCACAGCCTGCTGCCGCTGATGAAGCTGCGTCTGGCCCAGCCGAGCGTGCTGGTCGACATCGGCCGGGTGAACGACCTGTCGTACATCCGCGACGCGGGCGACCACATCGCCATCGGTGCGCTCACCCGGCACATGGATGTCGAGACGAGCCCGGTGTTGGCCGAGCATGCTCCGCTGCTGGCCCATGCGGCCGGCCATGTGGGCGACCCGCAGGTACGCCACCGCGGCACGATCGGTGGCTCGATCGCCCACAGCGATCCGGCCAGCGACCTGCCGGCCACCACACTGGCGCTCGGCGCCACCTACGTGGCCCAGGGCCCCAACGGCACCCGCGAAATCGCAGCCACCGAGTTCTTCCACGGCTTCTTGCAGACGGCGCTCGAGCCCGACGAGATGCTCACCGAGATCCGCGTGCCGAAGATGAACGGTGCCGGCTGGAGCTTCCAGAAGTTCAACCGTCGCGCCCAGGACTGGGCCATCGTCGGTGTCGCCGCGTGGCGGCGCAACGGCGACAGCGGCGTGGCGCTGGTGAACATGGGCAGCGTGCCCATCCTGGCCTCGAGCGTCAGCTCGGCCCTGGCCGGCGGCGCGTCCATCGCCGACGCGGCCGAGCAGGCCGCCGCCGAGTCCGAGCCGCAGAGCGACCTGAACGCCACGCCCGAGTACCGCGTGCACCTGGCCAAGGTGCTGGTGCGCCGGGCCCTCGAGCAGGCCAGCAAGTAGTTCCGCACCGACGGGGCTCGTACCGCCGAGAAGGCGGTGCGGGCACCGTTGTCGCGTCTGCGCCCGGCAGCGGCCACACTGGCCGGATGCGCATCGTCTCGCTCCTCCCCTCCGCCACCGAGATCGTCTTCGCCCTGGGCCTGGGTGATCACCTGGTCGGCGTCACGTTCGAATGCGATCACCCGGCCGAGGCCCGCACCGGACGACACATCGTGGTAGGTGGCCTCGACACCCACGGCCTCACCCCGGCAGCCATCGACGAGCTCGTGCGCGCCAAGGTGGCGGCGGGCGACGACCTGTACGTGCTCGACGAGGCCCTCTTCGCGCAGTGCGCGCCCGATGTGGTGCTGACCCAGGATCTGTGCCGGGTGTGCGCGTTGCCGAGCGGCGAGGTGGACGCTGCGCTCGATCACCTCGGCTGCACCGCCGACGTCGTGACGCTCGACCCGCACACCCTCGACGAGGTGCTGGCCACGATTCCGGTGGTGGCCGCCGCCTGCGGTGTGGCGCAGCGTGGCGACGACCTGCTCGCCGGCCTGCAGAAGCGTCTCGACGCCGTCGCCGCAGCCGTGGCGGCCCGAGCAGCCGAGCCACCGCGGGTGCTGGTGATCGAGTGGGTGGAGCCGCCGTTCCTGGCCGGTCACTGGGTACCCGATCTGGTGGCGCGGGCCGGCGGCGTACCTGTGCTCGCCCACCCAGGTGCCCGTTCGGTGGCGGCCACCTGGCCCGAGCTCGTCGAGGTCGCCAGCAACGTCGACTTCGTGCTGGTGGCCCCCTGCGGATTCGGTGTCGATGCCGCCGTCGAGCAGGCGGCATCGGTTGCCGAGCATCTGGGCTGCAGCGCACCGGTGTGGGCCATCGACGCGAACGCTCTGGTGGTGCGTCCGGGCCCGCGCCTGGTCGACGGGGTGGAGACGATCGCGGCCATCCTGCACGGCATCGCCCCGGTCGAGGCCAGCTGTGCTCGCCTCGTGGCAGCACCCGCAACGCCATGAACAGCCGATGAACGTTCGGTAACCTCTCGTCTCATGCTCGCCGAGGCCGATCTCCCCGCAACCTCTCGCGAGCACAGCGCGGCGCGCGATCCGCGTGCCCGCACGGCCAATGGCCGCTGGCGAGTCGCCCGACTGGTGCCACTCGATCCATTTCACTACGCACGCATCGCGATGATGATCGGCTACGGCCTCACCTCTGTGTGGTGGACCCGCACCCGCGGCCTCGTCATCGACCGCATCTCGGTGGCGGCCGCGCTGGGCATGTTCCTGCTGTGCGCCAACCTCGGTCGGCCGTGGCGGCGCTGGGCGCAACTGGCACTCGATGCCGCCCTGTACTGCCTGATGTGGTTCGGCTACGAGATGACCCGCGGCCTGGCCGACCGGGTGGGCATGCCATTGCAGGTGCACGCGATGCTCGACATCGACCGGGTGCTGTTCTTGGGCACCGACCCCACGGTGTGGCTGCAACAGCGCCTCTACGAACCAGGCCACGTGCACTGGTACGACCAGGTGCTGTCGCTCACCTACTACACACACTTCTGGCTACCGGTGGTGGCACTCGGCGTGCTGTGGGCCACGCGGCGCTACCAGTGGAAGCGGTTCATGAAGCGCTTCGCCACGCTGCTGGCCATCGCGTGCACGATGTTCGTGCTGCTGCCCACGGCGCCGCCGTGGATGGTGACGAGCCCCAGGTACCCGTACCAGTTGCTGCCACCGTTGGCCCGCCACACGGGCGAAGGCCTGAAGTCGCTCGGCTTCAACCGCTTCTTCCACGACTGGAACAACGCACTCGACTGGACCAACGCCGTGGCGGCGATGCCCTCGCTGCACGCGGGGTTCGCGCTGTTCGTGCCAGCCTTCTTCCTGCCGATGGTGAAGCCGTGGTGGGGCAAGGCACTGGTGTTTCTCTATCCACTCACGATGCTCACCGCGCTCGTCTACTTCGCCGAGCACTGGGTGATCGACGGTCTGGTGGGTTGGGCACTGGTCGGCGTCTCGTTCCTCATGTGGAACCGCATCGAGCGCCACCAGCGCGATCGACGCGCTGCACAGGCCCGCATCGCGCTCGAGGGATGATGCCGTGGCGATGACCCCACCCACGGTCCTCCTCGACCGCTCGTTCCTGGACGCGCTGGTCGATCCGGGCCATCCCGATCGACCTGTCGCGGCGGCCGCCTACACCGAGTTGCTCGACTGCTACCAGCGCAACGAACTGCGCCTACGCGCTCGCGTCGACCACCTGGCGGCCACCCACCCGAGCGGCGACGTCGGGCGAAATCCTCTGTTCGCACCGGTCGAGACGATCCCTGTCGCCGGCCAGCACAGGCGCGCTGCGCAACGTCTTCGACTCCCAGTAGCGGTCGGCCCCGATGCAGCCATCACCCTGGTACTGCTTCGCCGCGAACACATCACCGCCATCGCCACCTTCGATCCGGCGATGGCTGCGTTCGATCTCACCGTGCTTCCGGGCACTCCCGCCGGTCACTGCAGCCCGGCGTAGGAACCCCCGTCGACGTGCAACTGCAGGCCGGTGACGTACTTGGCCTGCTCGCTGCACACGAACGCGACGATGGCCCCGAAGTCGGACGCTTGGCCGAGCACACCCGCGGGAACGCCAGCGGCCACCGCGGCCGTGTCGCCACCGTAGAGCGACGTGACGCGGTCGGTGGCGTGGAGGCCCGGCTGCACCGAGTTGACGGTGACCCCGTCGCTCGCCACCTCGCGGGCCACCGTCTTCAGGAATCCGGTCACCCCGGCGCGTGCCGTGTTCGACAAGATGAGCGTGGGGATGGGCTGACGCACCGACACCGAGGTGATGGCGACGAAGCGTCCCCATCGCTGCGCCTGCATGGCCGGGATGGCGGCCTTGGCCATGCCCACCACCGACAGCAGGCTGAGGTCGAGCGCTGTGTCGTAGACGTCGACCGGCGTGCTGGCGAAGGTGCCGGGGGGCGGCCCGCCACCGTTGGCGACGACGATGTCGAGCCCGCCGAGCGCCTCGGTGGCGGCGGCGACGAACGCTGCCCCACCGGCCGCATCGGACACGTCGTGCACGAGGCCGATGCATCCGTGCCCGATCTCGGCCGCCGCCGCCTCGATGCGACCACGGTCGCGGCCGCAGATGACGACACGCACTCCCTCGTCGGCCAGCGACTTCGCCGAGGCGAACCCCAGCCCACCCGATGCCGCCGCAACTGCGGCGCGGCGACCCTGCAATCCCAGATCCATGGCCCGACGGTACCTGAGGACGGCGGTCAGACTGCGGCCGTGTACCCCAGAGCGGATTCCACCTCATCGGCAAAGGCGAACAGGGCGCGACGGTCGATGCTGACTGCACCCATGTGCTGGAGCGGTATCACCACCAGACAGCCCGCCGACCGCGGGTCGCGGAACGGCACCACCGCGCCGGCTTCGGGCACGACCACGACATCGGGCTCGACCGGCGAACGCTGACCCGCCCGGGCCACCACGGCGAGATCGGTGGGAGGCACATCGATCAGGCGGGCACCCACCAGGTCCATCCCGTCGCCCGACGCCGTGAACGCCGCCGCCCACAGCACCGACACGGGGCGGAGCTCGCCGAGCATGGCGCGCAGGTCGGTACGAGCGCTCGACGACAACGCAACGCTTTGGGCCATGGCGGTGCGACGGACACGCAGCGCCGTTGCAGCGCTGACCGACACCCCGATCACGGCCAGCAGTGTCACCGAGATGGCGTCGGCGGTGGTGTTGATGCGCAGCGAGCGCACCGGCTCGGCATGGAAGAAGTTCAATGACACGGCGGCCACGATGGCGGTGACCACCCCGAGCACCGCGTTCGACAGCGCTGCCCACACGGTGACCGCCGCCAGCAGCAGTGCCACGTTGGCCACCCCCACATCGCCGCGTACCGACGAGGTCGACCAACTCAGCGCCAGCACGGCCAGCGGGGCCAGCATCACCACTCGCCCGAACTGCTTCGACGTGCCGTTTCCTGATCCTGTACTCATGGGAGTGTGTCTAGGAGACCGTCGGGTCGAGCCGACGCGTCTTTGCGCGTTCTTGACGCGGTCACCGTCGAATTTGGCACGGCGTTCACACCGCTCACCCCGGTGAGTCCGGGCGCGTCGTCGTACGGGGTAGCCTGCAGCGAGCGGGTGATCACCATGACGAGCGACGACAACGAGTACGGCATCCAGCCATTCCACCTCGATGCGATCGCCGATGCCGATCCGTATCCGTACTGGTACGAGGACAGCGACGAGCCCGACAGCAACCCCACACTGGTGCGCACCGAGACATGCGATCTGTGCATCGTGGGCGGCGGCTACACCGGATTGTGGACGGCCATCATCGCCAAAGAGCGCGACCCGTCGCGCGACATCGTGCTCATCGACGCGCACGAGATCGGCTCGGCGGCCAGCGGCCGCAACGGCGGCTTCATGGAATCGAGCCTCACCCATGGTGTGGCCAACGGCCAGGAACGCTTCCCCGACGAGATCGCTCTCCTCGAGGAACTGGGGCTGAAGAACCTCAACGACATCGAGTCGGCCATCCAGCGCTACAACATCGACTGCGACTACGAGCGCACCGGTGTCATCGACGTTGCCACTGCCGCACACGCTCCGTCGTACCTCGACGAACTGCGCGACGACTACCACCAACTCCGCTCGCTCGGCCAGAAGGTGGAGTGGCTCGACACCGAGGCAATGCGCCGTCAGGTGAACTCGGCCACCTACACCGGCGGGTTGTGGCGCAAGGACCGGGCCGCGATCGTCGACCCTGCCCGCCTGGTGTGGGGCCTGAAGACCGCCGCCATGTCGCTGGGTGTGCGCATCTACGAAGACACCAAGGCCACGTCGATGGAGAAAGACGGCGTGGGCGTGCTCATCAACACGCCGCTCGGGCGCATCCGGGCCGGCAAGGTGGCGCTGGCCACCAACGCGTTCAAGCCGCTGCTGGGGCGCATCGGCCACTACATCGCCCCGGTGTACGACTACTGCATGGTCACCGAGCCGCTGTCGAAGGCGCAGCTCGACGACCTCGGTTGGACCAACCGGCAGGGGCTGTCCGACATCCCCAACCAGTTCCACTACTACCGCCTCACCGCCGACAACCGCATCCTGTGGGGCGGCTACGACGCCGTGTACTACTGGCGTGGAAAGATGAACACCGAACTCGAGAGCCGCCCCGAGACGTGGGCGAAGTTGAGCAAGCACTTCTACGACACCTTCCCCCAACTCGAGGGACTGAAGTTCACACACCTGTGGGGCGGCGCCATCGACACCTGCAGCCGGTTCTGCGTGTTCTGGGGACAGGCGTGGCAGGGTCGGGTCGCATACGCGCTCGGCTACACCGGCCTGGGTGTCGCCTCGGCCCGCTTCGGCGGCGAGGTGATGCTCGACCTGCTCGACGGCAAGCGGTCGATCGCCACCCAGACGCAGTTCGTGCAGGAGAAGCCGCTGCCGTTCCCACCCGAGCCGTTCCGGTTCATCGGCATCCAGACCACACGCTGGTCGCTCGACCGGGAAGACCGCACCGGGAAACGCAACCTGTGGCTGCGCGGGCTCGATCGGTTCGGTCTCGGCTTCGACTCGTGAGCACCGACGACCTGCTGCACGCCATCGGTCGGCCTGCCGCGAGCGGAGTGGTCGAGCGCATCGGTCCACACACCCAGCTCATCGTCCCCATCGCCAACGGCGAACCAGTCACTCTGCTCGACGCCGTCGAAGAGGCGGCCCACGAGTTCGACGGCGTGAGCGTGCACCAGATGCACGCGCTGCACGACCGACCCAGCCTGCACGGGGTCTTTGGCGACCGGCTACGGCACTACTCGTACTTCCTGTCGCACGTCACCCGCGAACGTTTCCACGAGGGCAGTATCGACCTGGTGCCGAACCACTTCTCGGAGGTGTACCAGCTGATGCATCGCCGGGCCACGCGGCCCTACGTGCTGGCCTCCGTGTCGCCACCCGACCGCCACGGCAACTTCTCGCTCGGGGTCAGTGCCGACTACACCGCCAGTTTCATCGGCCGTGCACCGTTCTTCGTCGAGGTGAACGAGCGGATGCCGCGAACCGCGGGCCGCAACCAGATCCACGTGTCGCAGGTCGACGGCTGGGTGCACGCCGACTACCCGCTGGTGGAGGTGCCGCCCGCCGTGCCCACCGACGTCGACCGGCGCATCGGTGCCTTCGTGGCCGAGCGGGTGCCCGACGGCGCCACCATCCAGGCCGGTATCGGTGCCATCCCCAACGCCGTACTCGCCCACCTCACCGACCACCGCAACCTCGGCGTGCACACCGAACTGATGAGCGACGGTCTGATCGACCTGATCGAGTCGGGCACCGTGAACGGCACCTGCAAGACCAACAACCGCCTGAAGGTGATCGGCACCTTCGCCCTCGGCACTCAGCGGCTGTACGACTTCATCGCCGACAACCCCACCGTCGAGTTGTGGCCGGCGCGGTATGTGAACGACCCGCGCGTCATCGCACGCGATGCGAACTTCGTGTCGATCAACGCCAGCCTGGCGGTCGACTTCCTCGGCCAGTGCGCGAGCGAGACCATCGGCGGGCGGTACTACTCGTCGTCGGGCGGCCAGAGCGACTTCGCCCGCGGCGCTGCCTACAGCGAGGGCGGGCAGAGTTTCATCGTGCTCCAATCGACCGCTCGCGACGGCGAGGTGAGCCGCATCGTGCCGCAACTGGCGGCCGGCGATGTGGTCACCACCCCGAAGAACACCGTCGACATGGTGGTCACCGAGTTCGGTGTGGCCGAGTTGCGGGGCCGGTCCATCCGCGAGCGCACGCGGGCGCTCATCGGGGTGGCCCATCCCCGCTTCCGCGACCAGCTCGAGCAGGCCGCACGCGAACTGCGTTTCGTCTGACCGGCCGGCGTCAGCCGAGGAAGCGGGTGATGGCGTCGATGTCGAACGGCCGTAGGCAGGTCATCACCAGACGCCCCACACCGATCGACGCCCAGTACCGGCGCCGCGGGTGATCGGGGTCGGCGAGGGCGTCGTCCCAACGCGTCCACACCGACATCGTGAACGGCTCGGTAGCGCGAGCCGAGCTGGCGCGCTCGAGCCGTGCCGCGTCGAGCAGCACCTCGAGGTCGTCGTGATCGGCACGCACGTTCAAACCGTCGCAGCGTCGGGCCGCCAGTTGAGCGAGAGGCACACTGTTCACACCCACGTACACCGGCGGGAGCGGCGTGGGTCGCGGGTAGGCGAGTACGTCGTCGTCTGCACCGTGGGCGGCGGGCGACCACAGCCGGTCGAGTTCGTCGAGGCCGGCCTCGAACCGGGCGTGTCGCTCGGCGACAGTGCGGCCGAGGTCGATGCCCAGGTCGCGGTGCTCGGCCGACCAGATGGTGCCGGGCGCCGCACCGGCCCCGAGGCCGCGGCGCAGCCGACCTCCGCTGATGTGCTGCACCGACGCTGCCGCCATGGCCATGACTCCGGGATTGCGATTGGCGATGTTCACCACCATCGACCCGAGGCCGATGCGCGTGGTCGCTGCCGCGTAGGCGCCCAACAGCGTGAAGCACTCGATCATCGTCGTGCCCGACAGCAACTTCCCGTCGAAGTGGTCGAACACCCACACGGTG
>JBAXSU010000117.1:0-11088 GCA_037130535.1 Actinomycetota bacterium | reverse complement strand
CTGCCGAACATCCCCGAGGCAGCGATTGCGTTCCTGGCCACCGCCAGTCTCGGTGCCATCTGGAGTTCGTGCGCCCCCGAGTTCGGTGTGCAGGCCGTGCTCGACCGATTCGGACAGATCGAGCCCGCCGTGCTGCTGGTGATCGACGGCTACCGGTACGGCAGTCGCGAGATCGAGCGCGCCGAAGAAGTGGCCAGCATCAGGGCAGGGCTGCCGAGCGTGCGCACCACGGTGATGCTGCGCGCGCTGCATCCCGATGCACCCTTGCCCGACGGGGCGATCGACTGGTCGGCATTCGAGCAATCCTATGCCAGCGGCGACGACCTCGAGTTCCTGGCGGTGCCGTTCGACCATCCGCTGTACGTGCTGTATTCGTCGGGCACCACCGGCCTACCGAAACCGATCGTGCACGGGCACGGAGGCATTCTCCTGGTGCACCTCAAAGACGTGGGATTGATGAGTGACATCGGCCCCGGCGACCGCTTCTTCTGGTTCTCGACGACGGGCTGGATGATGTGGAACTACCTCATCTCGGGCCTGGCCGTCGGGGCGACGATCGTGCTGTTCGACGGCGACCCTGCGTGGCCCGGACTCGACGCGCTCTGGCGTCTCGCCGCCGACGAAGGCGTCACCTGGTTCGGCGCCAGCGCCCCGTTCCTGGTGGCGTGCCGGAAGGCCGGCCTCACCCCGGGCCGCGACCTCGACCTGTCGGCCCTGCGTGCAGTGGGTTCGACCGGGGCGCCGTTGCCGCCAGAGGGCTTCCGCTGGGTGTACGAGGCGGTGAAGGACGATGTGCTGCTGTCGTCGATCAGCGGCGGCACTGACATCTGCTCGGCGTTCGTCGGTGCGAGCCCACTCACCCCGGTGTGGGAGGGCGAGATCCCGTGCCGATTCCTCGGTTGTGCAGTGGAGGCATTCGACGAATCCGGCCGGTCGGTGGTGGGCGAACAGGGTGAACTCGTGGTCACTCGGCCCCTTCCATCGATGCCGATCGGCTTCTGGAACGACCCGAACGGCACCCGTTATTCGGCTGCATACTTTGATACATATCCAGGTGTATGGCGCCATGGCGACTGGATCACCATCACCGAGCGGGGTTCGTGCGTCATCACGGGCCGATCGGATGCCACCTTGAACCGCAGCGGGGTGCGTATCGGGACGGCCGAGATCTACCGGGTGGTCGACGCGCTCGACGGGGTCGCCGACAGCCTGATGGTGCATCTGGAAGACCCCAGCGGCGAGGGTCCGGGAACGCTGGTACTGCTGGTGGCACAGCCCGATCGTTCCACCGAGCTGCCTACAGCACTGGTCGACACGATCCGTCAGGCGTTGCGAACCCAACTGTCGCCACGACATGTGCCCGACGAGGTGCATGCGGTGCGAGCCGTACCCACCACGCTGTCGGGCAAGAAGTTGGAACTGCCGGTGAAGAAGATCTTGCTGGGCGCCGACCCCGATGCGGTGGCAAGTCGTGGTGCCCTCAAAGAGCCAGGTGTCCTCGACGACATTTGGTCCTTGGCCCGCGGCAGGTAAGGTCGCCCGGAGGCAGCAATTGCTTGCCCGATTTCTCGGAGGTTCTGTTGTTTCGTCATGTCGTGCTCATCACGCTGAGTCCCGATGCAACACCGGCACAACGCGAAGCGCTGTTCGATGGCCTTCGTGGTCTTCCGGAGGCGATTCCCGAGATCCGTAGCTATGTGTACGGTCTCGATGCCGGTCTCGCGGAGGGCAATGCAACCGTGGCGGTGGTGGCCGATTTCGATGATGTCGACGGCTATCGGGTGTACGCCACCCACCCGGCACATGTGCAGGTGATCACCGAGTTGATCCGACCCATCATGGTGGGGCGTACAGCGGTCCAGCACCAGGTCTCCTGACCCGTGGAGACCGAAGCCGAGCTGCTGCGACTGGCGCTCGACGCGCTCGAGGATCCGCTCGCCATCCACACCATCGTGCGCGACTCGGCCGGCCATGTGGTCGACTTCAGATACGTATACGCCAACCCCGCCGCCGAGATGGTGCTCGGCGTATCAGTCGACCAGATGGCGGGTCGGTTGTTGAGTGAGGTCGTGCCCCAGTTCAGCGAGAGCAGCCTCTATTCCACCTATGTGGCGGTTGCCGAGTCGAAGCAGAGCGCCCTCCACGAGATCCGCTGGCGGCACGCCGAACGCGGCGACTTGGCGTTCGAAGTACAGATCCTGCCGCTCGACGACAGCATCGTGTCGTGTGCCCGCGACATGACTGCCCGGGTCGAGGCCATCGCACAGCGCGAGATCGCCGAAACCCATCGCGCCGAGGCGGCCGCGGAGTTGGCCATCGCTACTGAGCGCGAGCGCATCGCCAGCGAGTTGCACCAGACCCTGGTCCGCGATCTGTTCGAAGTGGTCCTCCGACTGCACACCGCAGCCGAACTCTGCGACCACGACACCCGAGAACGCCTCGCCGATGTGATCGACCGGGTCGACGATGCCATCACCAAGACCCGAGGAGCCGTGTTCGCCACACGGACCAGCGGTGAGGAGCCCGCGCTCGCGCCGCGCGTGACAGAGTAGGGGTATGGCCATCACCTCGCTTGCGCGGCAGTTCGTCGACGACGGGTTCGTCGTGGTCGACAACCTGCTGTCGCGTGCCGAACTCGACGCGATCGTGGCCGACGCCGCCAAGTTCGCTCGCGGCGACTACCCGGTGCTGAACCCGCCCACGCTGCCAGAGGGCGCCAACGACGACGAGGCACTGCAGCACGTGTTGGCCGTGCACTTCCCGCACTGGGTGAGCCAGGTGGCGCTCGACATGATCAACCATCCCGGTATCGCCGAGGTGCTGCACCAGATCGTCGGCGCGCATCTCGCACACTGGGACGGCGCCGTGAAGTGCTGCCAGTCGATGCTGTTCGTGAAAGGCCCGGGAATGCCCGGCCAGGCGTGGCACCAGGACGAGCGCTACATCCCCACCCGCGACCGCTCGCTGCTGGGTGCGTGGATCGCCATCGACGACGCCACCATCGACAACGGCTGTCTCTGGGTGGTGCCGGGTTCGCACCGCAACGGCTACCTCTGGCCGGCGGGGCCGCACGGCAACCCCGACGAGTACGACACCAGCGATCAGGCCTACGGGTTCGACGACTCCAAGAGCATCGCGGTGGAGGCGAAGGCCGGCTCGGTGGTGTTCTTCAACGGCTACCTGCTGCACCGCTCGCTGAAGAACCGCACCGCCGGCTTCCGGCGAGCCCTCGTGTTCCATTATCTGAACGCCTGGTCGCTGCTGCCGTGGAAGACCAACGCCTCGGTGCACGGTCTCGAGATCCCCCTGCTCGACAGCCGGGCGGTGGTGCCGGTGGGCGCCGACCCGTATGCGGCCAAGGGCTACAGCACCCCGCCATCGCAGGTGTTCTTGCGCCCGATCGACAACGAGTGGCCCGATGTCGACGTGTTCGCCGAGGTCGATCAGGCGTAGAGCGCGAACAGGTCGGCGATGGCCTTCAGTTGGCCACCCGACGTCGACGACATCACGGCGATGGGCAGCACTCCGGCGTCGAACCACGCCTCGAGCCGGTCGCGCACCTTCGTCGCGTCGCCCGAGATGGTGCAGTCGTCGATCCATTGGTCGGTCATCAACGCAGGCAGCGCGTCGCGGTCGCCTGCCGCCAGCGCAGCCTCGATGGCGTCCATCTCGTCGGCGTAGCCGGCCTGGCGCCAGTAGTTGCGGTAGTTGGGAAGCACGATGTAGCCCGCCAGCGTGCGGCGGTGGATGGCCCGGGCCGCGTGAAGGTCGGCATCGACCACCGTGGGCACCATGTTGGCGAGGAAGAACCCGTCGCCGGCCTGCTGTCGAGCCCGACCGCTCTGCACCGGCATGTGCCTGAGCGACGCGTTGGCCCAGATGGCTCCGTCGGCCACCTCGAGGGCGAGATCGAGCATCTTGTCGCGCAGCGTTGCCAGGTACAGCGGCGGTAGTTCGCCCGCAGCGCGGCCTGCTGCACGGATACCGGCGACGTACGCCCGCATATCGGCCAGCGGACGGCCGGTGGCGATGCCCAACCGCTCCATGGCCGGTTCGTGGCTCACGCCCAGGCCGAGCCGGAAGCGGCCGCCGCTCACCTCGGCGAGATGTCCGGCGGTGACGGCCACCTCGGCAGGGTGGCTGTGGTAGATGGGCTGGATGCTCGTCCAGAAGGCGATGCGCGAGGTGGCGTGGGCGAGCGAGCCGCACAGCGCCAGGTTGCCGTGGATGCCCGGGCTGGCGAGGCCGGCGAAGCCGAGGCGGTCGGCCTCGGCCGCCACCTCGAGGAGCGCGTTGCGCTTGGTGGGTACACCGATCACCGACAGGGCGGGCAGACGAGTCATACGGCCGACGGTAGCGTGCCTGCCGTGAGCGTCGAATCGTCGAGCAGGCCCCAGGGCCCGGCGTCACAGGGCTCGGCGTCACCCGGCGCGAGCGCACAGGCGCGTCGTCGGCCGCTGCGTGTGGGCATGGTGTGCCCGTACAGCCTGTCGGTGCCCGGAGGCGTGCAGGCGCAGGTGATGGGCCTGTCGACGGTGCTGCGCTCGATGGGTGTGGAGGTACGGGTGCTGGCACCGTGCGACGGGCCGCCGCCTGCCACCTTCGTCACCCCGCTCGGCAACAGCCTGCCCACCGCGGGCAATGGCTCGGTCGCTCCGCTCGCCCCGGATCCGTCGTGCCAGCTGCGCACCATCCGGGCGCTCGCCGACGAGGCGTTCGACGTGATCCATCTCCACGAACCGCTCGTGCCGGGCCCCACCCAGACAGCGCTGGTGCTGAACTCGGCACCCATCGTGGCCACGTTCCATGCGGCCGGCGACAGTCTGGCGTACCGCTACCTGCGGCGGCCGGTGGCCCAGATGGCCGAACGCATCGACCACCGCGTTGCCGTGTCGAAAGACGCCCAGTTGCTCGCCGAGCAGTACATCGGCGGCCAGTACGAGGTGCTGTTCAACGGCGTCGAGTTGGCCGACTACCGCACCGGTGAGGTGGCTCCGACCCCCGGTCCGACCATCTTCTTCCTTGGTCGGCACGAGGAACGCAAGGGGCTCGGGGTGCTGCTCGAGGCGCTGCAGTCGCTGCCTGCAGATGTGACCGTGTGGGTGGCGGGCACCGGGCCCGACACCGAGGCGCTCCAGGCGCGCTATCGCGACGACCGGCGCATCGTCTGGCTCGGCCGGGTGAGCGAAGACGACAAGGTCGAGCGGATGCGGGCGGCGACGGTGTTCTGCGCTCCGTCGCTGCACGGCGAGTCGTTCGGAGTGGTGCTGGTCGAGGCCATGGCCGCGGGCACGGCGGTGGTAGCGAGTGGCCTCGACGGATATCGCAACGTGGCCACCGACGGCCTCGACGCGGTGTTGGTCGAACCGGGCGATGTGGCGGCACTCGCTCAGAGCCTGTCGCGGGTGCTCGCCGACCCGCGGCTGCGCGAGCGACTCGTCGCGGCAGGGAGCCGTCGGGCCGACGACTTCTCGATGACGGCGCTCGCACACCGCTATGTCGAGCACTACGAGCGGCTGGCGGCAACGGGTGCAGCACTCCCGGAGCGACCCAGAGGTCGCCGCTGGTCGCGTATGCTGGAGCGAGCCGTCGTGCCGCGTCTCGCCCGTGCCTCGGCCTTCATCGATCGGAGCAGTTCATGACCTGGATCATCGTCCTCGCCGTCGTCGCCGTACTGATACTGATCGTCATCGGTCTCTACAACGGTCTCGTCCGGGCGCGTAACCAAGTCGACAACGCATGGTCGCAGATCGACGTGCAGTTGAAGCGACGCATCGACCTCATCCCCAACCTGGTCGAGACCGTGAAGGGCTACGCGGCTCACGAGAAAGAAACGCTCGACGCCGTGGTGACGGCCCGCAACGCTGCCATCGCGGCGCCCGCCGGCGACCCGCATGCGCAGGCGGCCGCCGACAATCAGATCACTGGCGCGCTCCGCCAACTGTTCGCTCTCAGTGAGGCGTATCCCGACTTGAAGGCGAACCAGAACTTCCTCGCTCTGCAGGAAGAACTCACGGCCACCGAGGGCCGGGTGGCGTATGCGCGGCAGTTCTACAACGACACCGTGTTGGGCTACAACAACAAGCTGCAGACCTTCCCCACCGTGGTGCTGGCGGGCATGTTCCACTTCACCAAGCGCGACTACTTCGAGGCCGACGGCGCCGATCGCCAGGTTCCGAAGGTGCAGTTCTGACCCCGGTAGCGCCATACCTCGGCCACTGCCAGCCGATGGTGCCCGCAATCAGTGCCGTTCGACCGTTACCCTGTCGGGTCTGATGTTCGAACTCATCCGCGCCAATCGCCGCAAGAGTGCAGCCCTCATCATCGGCTTCGTCGGCCTGCTGGGTCTGGTAGGTGCTGCGGTGGGGGTGCTGCTCGGTCACGGGTTGATCGGAACCATCATTGCGCTGGTCGTTTCGGGTGTCATCGCCTTCACCTCGTACTGGAAGGCCGACTCCATCGCCCTGGCCGTCAGCCGGGCCCGTCCTGCCGACCCGAACGAGTTCCAGCGGCTGCACAACCTCGTCGAAGGGCTGTGCATCGCCGGTGGCCTGCCCAAGCCCCGGATCTACATCATCGACGATCCGGCACCGAACGCCTTCGCCACCGGACGCGACCCGCGGCATGCCGCCATCGCGGTCACCTCCGGGCTGCTCGAGAAGTTGAACCGGGTCGAACTCGAAGGTGTGGTGGCGCACGAGTTGGCGCACATCCGCAACTACGACATCCTCGTCTCCACCCTCGCCGTCACGCTCGTTGGTGGTATCGCCATCTTGGCCGACACTGCCATCCGCCTGATGTGGTGGAACGGTGGCCGGGTGCGCCGCGACGGCGACCGCGCCGACGGCAACAACCCGATCGCATTCCTCGGTTTCGCACTGCTCATCGTCGCCCCGCTGTTGGCCAAAGTGATGCAGGCCGCCATCAGTCGCCGACGCGAAACCCTCGCCGACGTGAGCGCCTGCCAGATGACCCGGTACCCACCCGGGCTCATTGCGGCGCTCGAGAAACTCCGCAACGACACCACCGTCACCCATTCGGCCTCGACCGCCACGGCCCATCTCTGGATCGAGCAGCCCATGTCGGGAGTGGGCGACACAGGTCGTTTGGGTGGCATCCATCGCCTGTTCGACACGCATCCACCGCTCGAGGAGCGCATCGCACTGTTGAGGGAACTGTGAACCGAACCCGAACTGCTGTTGTCGTCCTGCTTGCCGTTGCCCTCGTCGCCACCTCGTGTGGAGGCGACGGCGACACCGCTGCTGAAACCACCGCGCCCACCACCACGGCGGCGCCCACCACCACCGAAGCGCCCGCCACGACGGCAGAGCCCACCACCACCGAGGCACCCGCCACCACCGAGGCACCCACGACTACGGTCGTCGAGTTGCCCCCGATGCCGCTGACCGGGCTGCCCATCCCGAACGATCTGCTGCCGTTGCGGCGCGCCCTGGTGGTGAAGATCGACAATCACCCACAGGCTCGCCCGCAGTTCGGTCTGAACGCCGCCGACATCGTGTTCGAGGAGAACGTCGAGAACCTCACCCGATTCGCGGCGGTGTTCCACAGCCAAGATGCCGAACGGGTAGGTCCGATCCGCTCAGGTCGCACTCAGGACGTCACCTTGCTCGGGTCGTTCAACAAGCCCCTGTTCGCATGGAGCGGCGGGAACGGCAACGTCACCGCTGCGGTGAAGGCCAGCGACCTCGTGAACCTCAGCCCTGCGGCGGTGAGCAACTCGGGGTACTACCGGGCACCACGCGGTAACGAGGACATCGAGCACACGCTCTACAACAGCACCCAGTCGCTCTGGACGCACCAGCCCGAAGAGCTGTCGCCGCCGCCGGCACAGTTCACGTACCGCGACGACGCGGTGGCGGCCGCCGGTGAAGCCTCACCCGGTGTCGACGTGAAGATGGACGGCGTCGAGGCCGGCTGGACCTGGGACGGCGCCACGGCGAGTTACCTGCGCACCCAGGGCGGTAAGGCGCACAACGACGCCACGCTCGGCCAGGTGAACGCCGCCAATGTGGTGATCCTCGAGGTCGACTACGAGCCGAGCCCGGCCGATGCGCGCAGCCCCGAGGCCCAGACCATCGGCACCGGTACGGCATGGGTGTACACGGACGGCGTGCTGGTGCGCGGCACCTGGACCCGCAACGATCGCCTCGAGCCGTTCGTCCTCACCGACGCCTCAGGTGGGGTCATCGGCCTCACACCCGGTCGTACCTGGGTGGAACTCGCCCGGGTGGGCAAGGTCACGCCCCGCGCCTGAGCCGTCGGGGGCCGACGGCTGTTGCACCTGACACAACGCCGCAATCCGCTGCAGGTCGTCGCGGGTCGGCTGGATACGATGGGCGCCATGAGTTCGTCGAGCGGTTCCACGGGTACGTATCGGGTCAAGCGCGGGCTGGCCGAGATGATGAAGGGCGGCGTCATCATGGACGTCGTCACTCCCGAGCAGGCTCGTATCGCCGAATCGGCCGGTGCCTGTGCCGTGATGGCACTCGAGCGTGTGCCCGCCGACATCCGTCGCGACGGTGGCGTCGCCCGCATGAGCGATCCCGAGATGATCGACGGCATCCAGGCCGCGGTCACCATCCCCGTGATGGCCAAGGCGCGCATCGGCCACTTCGTCGAGGCGCAGATCCTGCAGGCGCTCGGCGTCGACTACATCGACGAGAGCGAAGTGCTCACCCCGGCCGACGAGACCCACCACATCGACAAGTTCGCGTTCACCGTGCCGTTCGTGTGCGGCGCCACCAACCTCGGTGAGGCACTCCGTCGCATCAGCGAGGGTGCCTGCATGATCCGCAGCAAGGGTGAGGCCGGCACCGGCAACATCGTCGAGGCCGTGCGCCACCTGCGCAACATCCTCGGCGACATCAAGCGAATCCAGGCCGCCAACGACCAGGCCGAGTTGTTCCAGTGGGCCAAGCAGTTGCAGGCCCCTCTACCGCTTGTGCAAGAGATCGCCGAAACCGGCACGCTGCCGGTGCCGCTGTTCTGCGCAGGTGGCATCGCCACACCGGCCGATGCGGCGCTGGCCATGCAACTGGGCGCCGAAGCCGTGTTCGTCGGGTCGGGCATCTTCAAGAGCGACGACCCCGAGCCGCGGGCGAAGGCCATCGTCGAGGCCACCACGCACTTCCGCGATGCCGACATCCTCGCCAAGGTGAGCCGTGGCCTGGGTGCCCCCATGACGGGCATCGGCATGGATGCCATCAATCAGCGCTTCGCCGAGCGGGGTTGGTGAGTCGTGCGGTCGGCGGGGGAGCAGCCCCCAGGTGAACGCCACCGCTCCGGTCATCGGCGTGCTCGCCCTGCAGGGCGCCTTTGCCGCGCATGAACGTGCGCTGATCCGCCTCGGTGCGGTCACGCGCCAGGTGCGCACCGCTGCCGATCTGGCCGAGGTCGATGCGCTGGTGATGCCCGGCGGCGAGAGCACCACCATGGCGCACCTCCTTGCCACCAACGAGCTGTTCGAACCGCTGGCCGCGCGTCTGGCCGCCGGGATGCCCGTGTTCGGCACCTGCGCCGGGATGATCCTGCTGGCCACCGAGGTGCTCGACGGCCGGGCGGGGCAGCGCAGTTTCGGGGTCATCGACATCGCAGTCCGCCGCAACGGCTACGGCCGTCAGGTCGACAGTTTCGAGGACGACATCGCTGTGGAGGGCCTCGACGAACCGTTCCATGTCGTGTTCATCCGTGCTCCGAAGGTCGAGCGCGTCGGCGAGGGTGTGTCGGTGCTGGCCCAGCACCGTGGCGTGCCCGTGCTCGCCCGCCAGGGCACTGTGCTGGTCGCGTCGTTCCACCCCGAACTCACCGACGATCTGCGGTTGCACGGGCTGTTCGTGTCATTCGTCCACCACGTTCTGTCGGCCACCGCGGGCCGCTGAGACCACTGCTACAAGGAGCCACTGCACCATGTCCGGCCACTCCAAATGGGCAACGATCAAGCACAAGAAGGGTGCCGCCGATGCGCGGCGGGCGAAGGTGTTCGCCAAGCTCGCCCGGCAACTCGAGGTGGCTGCCCGCGACGGTGGCGGCGACCCGGCCACCAACGCCACGCTGCGAACGATGGTGTTGAAGTCGAAGGCTGCGCAGATGAACAACGACCTCATCGACCGGGCCATCAAGCGCGGTACCGGCCAGAGCGACGGCGGCAACTACGAGGCCATCACCTACGAGGGCTATGCGCCCGGTGGTGTGGCGCTGCTCATCGATGTGCTCACCGACAACCGCAACCGGTCGAGCGCCGACGTGCGCAACATCTTTTCCAAGCTCGGCGGATCGATGGCCGAACCCGGCGCAGTGGGTTGGCAGTTCAGCCGCAAGGGCGTCATCCTCGCCAAGGGCAGTGAGGACGAGGTGATGATGGTGGCGCTCGATGCCGGCGCCGACGATGTGGCCTCCGATGGCGAGTTCTGGAAGATCACCTGCGACCCGTCGCTGCTGTACGAGGTGCGCGATGCGCTGCAGGCGGCGAAGGTGGCTGTCGAGTCGGCCGAGTCGACGATGGTGTCGTCGAACACCATCGAGGTCACCGATGTCGACGACGCGAAGAAGGTGCTGCGCATCGTCGACGCGCTCGAAGACAACGACGACGTGCAAGACGTGTACGGCAACTTCGACATCAGCGACGAGATCATGGAAGCGGTCGGCTGATGGCCCTCTCGGTGGGCGACCGGGCGCCCGACTTCACCCTGCCCGGTACCGGTGGGCGCGACTACACGCTTGGCGAGTTCGCCGGCCGACCGGTGGTACTGGTGTTCTACCCGGGCGACGACTCGGCGGTGTGCACCAAGCAGCTCAACAGCTACAACGACGAGCTCGCCCAGTTCGAGTCGCTCGACGCACAGGTGCTCGGCATCTCGGCGCAGGGCATCGAGAGCCACGAGCACTTCCGGGGCAAGTACGACTTCGGGTTCCCGCTGCTGGCAGACACCGACAAGAAGGTCGCTGGCGCGTACGGCACGCTGGGCCCCATCGGGTTCCCACGCCGCAGCGTGTTCGTGATCGACGGGGGAGGCATCGTTCGCTACGCCCATCGGGCCATCGCCGGGCTCACCTACCGCCCGGTCGACG
>JBAXSU010000116.1:0-11108 GCA_037130535.1 Actinomycetota bacterium | reverse complement strand
CTCGAAGCAGTGCTCATCGAAGGGCACACGGCCGTGGCGCTGTTCATGGTGCTGAGCGGGTTCATCTTCACCTACGGCGCCCTCGACCACGAGGTGCAGTACCGGCCGTTCCTGCTGAACCGGGTGCTGCGCATCATGCCGATGTACGTGCTGGTGGTGCTGCTGGCCGTGTACACCAGCCCTGCCGGGTATTCGTTCACCGGTGTGCTGCAACTGTTCACCCTGCAGGGCACACCGCCCATCGCCGAGGCCGACCTCGGTCCGTTCGGCGCACTGCTGTGGACCATCTCGGTCGAGTTCGCGTTCTACCTCGTGTTCCCGTTCCTGCTCCGGTTCCTGCGTGCCTACGGACCGCGCTACCTGGTGGGCCTGGTGCTGCTGATGAACCTGCTGCGGCTGCTCGCCGCCGGGGTGGACCCGGCGGCCACCCGCGACATCGCCTACTGGACGATCATCGGCCGAATCGACCAGTTCCTCATCGGCATGTTCATCGGCTGGCTCGTCGTGCGCCGTTCGCCGGCGTTGTCGAGGGGCCGGGCGTGGGCTGGCGTGGCCCTGGCTGTGCTGGCGGTGGTGGTGGCGTTGAACCTGTTCAACCGCAACGGCAGTTGGTACGAAACCAGCACCTGGAAGGCGTTCTGGCCGCCGGTCGAGGGACTGGTGTGGGGTGCGTTCATCCTGTCGTGGCTGCTGGCCTCGCAGTATCTGCCCTCGGTGGTGTCGCGTTGGCTGGTGCTGCCCGGCATCGTCAGCTACTCGGCCTACCTGCTGCACTACGCGCTCGTCGTGGCGCTGGTCGACCGCGAGCCGGTGGGGTTCGCCGGCTCCGGTGGCGCCAACGCGTTGCTGAACACGCTGGTGTTCATCGTGCCCGGCACCTTCGCCCTGGCCACGCTCACGTACCTGATGGTCGAGAAGCCGTTCATGCAGTTGCGCCGCCGCTACCTCCGCGACTCCGCCCCCTCCTGACCCCGCCCGGGCGCCCCCACCCGACCCGGCCGCCCGCCCCCAACGCGATGAGCAACCTGCGCAGCAGGCGCGCAACCTGCTCATCGCCCCCGCCCGCAGACCCGGCGCGATGAGCAACCTGCGCCGCAGGTGCGCAACCTGCTCATCGCGGGGCTCGACGCGGTGGGGGGTGGGGAGCGACTACGGTTCCCGGCGGGGACAACTCGAACTCTTGGGGGTGGGTCATGGCGACTCGGCGATCGGTGATGGCGGTGCTCGCGCTGGTGGGTCTCTGCCTGGCTGCGTGCACCGAGGCGAAGGACGGCGGCAGCGCCGGAGGCACCACTGCCGCGCCGGTGACCACCGCGGCCCCGGGCACGACGGCCGGCCCGGAGACGACGACCGCCGGCGGCGAGACGACGATGGCGCCCGAGACCACGGCGGGTCCCACCACATTGCCACCGCCGAGCGGCGAGCCGTTCGTGGTGGGTGTGGTGAACACCGAGGGCGCGCCAGGCCTCGACTTCCCCGACTTCACCAACGCCTTCAAGGCGGCAGCCGAGTACGCCAACACCGAGTTGGGTGGCTTCGGCGGAAGACCCGTCGAGCTCGAGATCTGCATCTCGCAGGGCAGCCCCGAGTCGTCGCAGGCCTGTGCCCAGGAGCTGGCCGCAAAGGGTGTCGACCTGGCTGTGATCGGCCTCGACGTGTTCGTCGACTACGCGACGTTCAGCGCCGCCGGCATCCCGGTGATCGGTGCCGTGCCCATCCTGCCGCCCGACTACACGGCCGATGCCGTGTACATCACGGCTGGCAACCTGGTGGTGCAGGGCAGCACGGCCAATGCCATCACCAACCCGAAGTACCTCGGCTTGAAGAGCGTGGCAGTCATCGCCAACGATGCAGCCGCGACGGTGTCGGCGCTCGCCTCGCTCGAACCCGCACTCGCCAAGGGTGGCGCGTCGGTGGTCGTGGTGAAGGGCGGCGAGACCGAGACCGACGCCGGGTACCGCTCGCTCATGCAGCAGGCCGCCGAGAGCAACCCCGAGGCGATCATCTCGCTGTACGGCCAGGCCGGTTGTGTGGCGCTGATGCGGGCCCGTGTGGAACTGGGGGTGACGGCGCCGGTGTTCTCGAACACCGCATGCCTGGCCGACCGGGTGATCGAGGCCGTGGGCGACGATGCCGTCGGCTGGTACTTCGCCGGCTCGACGGGCGGGGTCGAGACCGCCGACAGCCTGACGATGCGGAAGTATGTCGCAGGCGTGACGGGTGGTACGCCGGAAGAGGTCGATCCGTTCGGGTTCACGTCGCTCGGCTGGCTCGAGATGCTGACCATCCAGCGTGTCGCGACGGGCATCGGCCCGTCGGCCACCGGCCCGGCGATCTTCGAGATGTTCCGCTCGCGCAAAGCATTGCAGTGGGGCAGTGATGCTGCGCTCGAGTGTGGGTCGGTGCCCTCGTTGCCTGCCGTGTGTTCGTTCGCCATCCCGTTCGCCGAGTACACCGCCGACGGTGCTACACCGGCCTTCGGCGGTGACAACATCTCGGCGCTCGACGTACTCGACGTATGAGCGCCTACCTGGCGGCTGCGGTCGCCGGTATCGGTGCAGGAGCGGTCTCGGCCCTCCTCGGCCTGGGCCTCGTGCTCACCGCTCGCGGCTCGGGCGTCATCAACTTCGGCTACGGGGCGTTGGCCGGATGGTGCGCATACACGTACTACGACCTGCGTACGAATGCCCGTTACCCGTTGCTCATCCCGGGGCCGTGGCGCGACATCTCGTTCGGTGAAGGCGTGCAGATGACCGTCGCCTCGGCGATGGCCATCACCCTCGTCACCGCCGCGCTGATCGGGCTGATCAGTTACCTGCTCGTGTTCCGCGCGTTGCGCCGAGCCCCGGTGCTGGCGAAGGTGGTGGCCAGCGTGGGCATCCTGTTGGTGCTGCAGGGCATGATCGGCGTTCGCTTCGAGGGCGCCAGCGTGAACCTGCCCAAGGTGCTGCCCAGCGGGGTGATCGAACTCACCGACGAGATCCTGCTGGCCAAGGATGCGATGTGGCTCGCCGTCATCGCCGTCGTGCTCGCCGTGGCGCTGTGGGCGCTGTCGCGCTTCACGCGCACCGGCCTTGCTGTTCGGGCGGCATCAGAGTCGGAGAAAGGTGCCGTGCTGCTCGGCTTCGAACCCGACCGGTTGGGGCTGATCACTTGGGTGCTGGCAGCGCTGATCGCCGGAGTAGTGGGCATCGTCGCTGCACCGCTGTTCGAGCTCACGCCACTGCTGTTCACCCAACTGCTCATCCCGGCCCTGGGTGCTGCGTTGATCGGCCGGTTCGTCTCGTTCGGCTGGACGGCCGCCGCCGGTCTCGGCATCGGGATGGTGCAGGCGATGGCCTCGCCGTTGCAGCAAGACCTCGACTGGTTGCCCCGCACCGGTGTGCGCGACGGCTTCGTGTTCTTGGCCATCGTCATCGCGATGGTGCTGCTGGGTAAACGGCTGCCCACCCGCGGGTCGATCGACCAGGGGCGGATGCCGCCCGTGGGATCGGGTGCGGTGAACCCCCCCGTCGCGTTCGGCGGGGTGGTGCTGGTGGCGGCCGGGTTCCTGCTGCTACCCGATGCGTGGGGGCTGGCGTTGCTGACGTCGGTGCTGTTCTGCGGCCTCGCCCTGTCGCTCACCGTGCTCACCGGGTACATGGGGCAGATCTCGCTCGCCCAGATGGCCATCGCCGGTATCGGCGGGTTCAGCCTCTCGCGGCTCGCCGAACGCTTCGGTGTGCCGTTCCCCCTCGCGCCGCTGCTCGCCGCGGGGGTGGCCGCCGTGTTCGGGGTGCTCGTAGGTATCCCGGCCCTGCGTGTGCGTGGGGTGAACCTCGCCATCGTCACGCTGGCCGGTGGTATCGCCATCCAGGAGTTCGTGTTCAAGAACCCCGACTTTGTCGGCGACGTCACCACGGGTGGGGCGAAGGTGCCCGCCCCGTCGTTGTTCGGTTGGAACCTCGGCCTGCGCAGCGCCACCGACCCGTACCGGCCGGTGTTCGGCGTGTTCGTCACCGTGGTGGTGGCGGTGCTGGCGCTGCTGGTGGCCAACGTTCGCCGCAGCACCACCGGGCGCCGCATGCTGGCGGTGCGTTCGAACGAGCGCGCGGCGGCTGGCGTCGCCATCGGCACTGCGGGCACCAAGCTGCTGGCATTCGGCATCAGTTCGTTCGTCGCCGGCCTCGCCGGTTGCCTCATCGCCTACCGGTTCGGCTCGATCAGCGACACGTCGTTCGGATTCTTCGCCTCGCTCACCCTGTTGGCCTTCGCCTACCTGGGTGGCATCAGCAGCGTGTCGGGCGCGGTGGTGGCCGGGTTCCTGGCCGCCGACGGCATCGGCTTCAAGCTGATCAACACCGGTTGGGACAACCTCGGTGTCGACTTCGGCCGGTGGACCGTGCTCGTGGGAGCGATCGGTCTGGTGATCACCGCGGTGCAGAACCCCGACGGCATCGCCGGTGCAGCGCGCCGCGTGCGCCAGCGTCGCAGCCGCCGCCGCCCGGCGGCCGCAGCGGCTACTGCTTGATGTCTTGGCTGCGCAGTTCGGCGATGCGCTCCTGCAGGAACGAGAACGCCGTGCGGCCCTCGGCCAGCAGCACATCGTCGGCCGGATGCAGGAACAGCGGCATCGAGATGCGGCTGCGAGTGGCGCTGGGGCCAGTGGGGTTGGTGACCCGGTGGGTGGTGCTCGGGTAGTAGCCGCCGCTGGCCAGGTGCAGCATGTCGCCCGAGTTGATGGCGAGGCTGCCGAAATCGCACGGCACGTCGTGCCAGGCCCCGCTGAGGTCGCGTACCTGCAGGCCGGGTTCGTTCGATGCGGGCAGCACGGTGAGCAGGTTGATGTCTTCGTGCGCAGCGGCCCGCACGGCGCCCGGCGCCTCGTCGCCGCGCAGCGGTGGGTAGCGCAGGATGCGCAGCAGCGACCGCTTCGACCCGGCCATCATCTGGGTGAGCGGCACCGAGAACTGCTCGGCCACCTCGGCGGGCGTGTTGGCCTCGACCCAGCCGAGCAGGGTGTTGGCGATGTCCTTCGAGCGTTCGGCGAACTCGAGCGCCTTGCGGCTCACCTCGGTGGGGTATTGGCCCCACGGGTAGACGTGGAAGAACTCCTTGATGTCCTTCACGGTGTTGCCCTTGGCCGTCTCCGACACATCGGGCCCGAACCAGCCGTCCTGGTCGTCGGGGGTGAACCGGTAGGCGTACTTGGCGTCGCTGTCGAAGAACGCCAGCCACTCGTCGTAGATGTCCTGCACGAGCGTCTCGGGCAGGGGATGGTTCACCAGCACGGCGAAGCCGGTCTCGCGCAGCGAACGGGTGAACGCCTCGGGCGCATCGGATGCCTGGTAGTCGACGACGGCAACGTCCATGCCCCGAGGCTAACCCCGGCGGCGTTCGGCGCGGCAGGAAGCGGGCTCTGGGTGCTCGCCCCGATCACCACGAGCCCGCATACCCGGGCCGGGCATGCGGGACTCGGATGGTGACTCAGCCAACGATGTTGACCATGCGGCCGGGCACGACGATGACCTTCTTGGGAGCGTTGCCGCCGAGCGCGGCCTGCACCTTCGGGTCGGCCAGGGCCGTGGCCTCCATCGTGGCCTGATCGGCGTCGGCCGCCACCACGATGCGCGACCGCACCTTGCCATTCACCTGCACCGGCACCTCGACGGTGTCGTCGACCAGCAGCGCGGGGTCGGCGACGGGAAAGTCGAGGTAGGTGACGGTGCCCGTGTGGCCCAGCATCCGCCACAACTCTTCGGCCAGGTGTGGTGCCAGCGGGGCGAGCATCAGCACCAGCCGATCGGCTGCCTCACGCGGGCAGCCGCCCAGCTTGGTGAGGTGGTTGTTCAGTTCGATCAGCTTGGCGATGGCCGTGTTGAAGCGCATCGCGTCCATGTCGGCGCGCACGCCGTCGATGGTGCGGTGCAGCACCCGGTCGGTGGCGTCGTCGAAGGCCGGCAGGTCGGTGCGCAAGGCACCGGTGTCTTCGTCGACGAGGTTGCGCCACACGCGCTGCAGGAATCGGTACATGCCCACCACGTCGCGGGTCTCCCACGGGCGTGATGCGTCGAGCGGGCCCATGGCCATTTCGTACAGGCGCAGCGTGTCGGCGCCGTAGGCCTCGTAGATCTCGTCGGGCGCGACGGCGTTCTTCAGGCTCTTGCCCATCTTGCCCCACTCGCGGGTGACGGGCTGGCCGTCGGAGAAGTACTGGCCGTCGCGCTCTTCCACACTGAACGCGTCGACGTAGATCTCGCGCTCGTCCTTGAACGCCGCCGCGAGGATGTAGCCCTGGTTGAACAGGCGGTGGTACGGCTCCTTCGACGACAGGTGGCCCAGGTCGAACAGCACCTTGTGCCAGAACCGGGCGTACAGCAGGTGCAGCACGGCATGCTCGACGCCGCCGACGTACAGGTCGACACCGCCCGGGTGGCCGTCGCCCTGGGGCCCCATCCAGTACTGCTCGACCGCCGGGTCGACGAAGCGGTCGGTGTTGGTGGGGTCGAGGTAGCGCAACTCGTACCAGCAGCTGCCCGCCCACTGCGGCATCACGTTGGTGTCGCGGTGGTAGCGCTTCGGGCCGTCGCCCAGGTCGAGCATGGGGTGGGCCCAGTCGGCCAGCCGGTCGAGCGGGCTCTCGGGGTTGCTCATCGCGTCGTCGGGGTCGAACGTGCGCGGGCTGAAGCTGTCGGTGGGCGGCAGCTCCAGCGGCAGCATGCTGTCGGGCAGGGCGTGCGCCATGCCCTCGTCGTCGTACACGATGGGGAACGGCTCGCCCCAGTAGCGCTGGCGGCTGAACAGCCAGTCGCGCAGCTTGTAGGTGATGGTGGCCTCACCGTGACCGTTCGCGGCCAGCCAGGCGTTGGTGCGCCGCTTGGCCTCGGCGATGCTGTCGAGGCCGTTCAGGTCGAGTGATTCGTTGGCGCTGTGCACATAGGGCGCGTCGCTGGTGAACGCCTCGGGCCAGGTGGCGGTGTCGAGCGCGTCGCCCGCTTGCACCGCGATGCCGTGCTGCTCGAACCAGGCGGCCGGGGGCTGCTGGATGGCGGGGATGGGCAGGCCGAACTGGCGGGCGAACTCGAAGTCGCGCTCGTCGCCGCACGGCACCGCCATGATGGCCCCGGTGCCGTAGCCCATCAGCACGTAGTCGGCGATCCACACCGGCACCTGCGCGCCGTTGATGGGGTTGGTGGCGTAGCTGCCGGTGAACACACCGGTCTTGGTCTTGTCGTCGACCTGTCGGGCCACATCGCTCTTCGCCTGGGCGGCGCGCACGTAGGCCTCGACCGCATTGCGCTGGTCGTCGGTGGTGAGGGCCGCCACCAGCGGGTGCTCGGGCGCCAGCACCATGAATGACGCGCCGAACAGCGTGTCGGGGCGGGTGGTGAACACGGTGATGGGGCCTGCTGCCGACTCGAAGTGCACGCGGGCACCCTCGCTGCGGCCGATCCAGTTGCGCTGCATCGCCTTGATCGAGTCGGTCCAGTCGAGCAGGTCGAGGTCGTCGATCAGCCGATCGGCGTAGGCGGTGATGCGCATCATCCACTGGCGCATGTTGCGCTTGAAGACGGGGAAGTTGCCGCGGTCGCTGCGGCCGTCGGCGGTGACCTCCTCGTTGGCCACCACGGTGCCGAGGCCGGGGCACCAGTTCACCGGCGCCTCGCTGATGTAGGCAAGGCGGTGGTTGTCGACCACATCGGCCCGCTCGGCGGTGCTGAGCGCCGCCCACGCGCGACCGTCGGGGGTGGGGCGGGTGCCGGCGTCGAACTCGTCGACCAACTCGGCAATGGGGCGGGCCACCTTGCGGTCGGTGTCGTACCAGCTGTTGAAGATCTGGGTGAAGATCCACTGCGTCCAGCGGTAGTAGCCGGGGTCGGTGGTGTCGATGCTGCGGCGGCGGTCGTGGCTGAGGCCGATGCGGCGCAGCTGGCGGCGCATGTTGGTCACGTTCTGTGCCGTGGTGACGGCGGGGTGCTGGCCCGTCTGCACGGCGTACTGCTCGGCGGGCAGGCCGAACGCGTCGAAGCCCATCGAGTACAGGACGTTGTAGCCGGTCATCCGCTTGAAGCGGCTGTACACATCGGTGCCGATGTAGCCGAGCGGATGGCCCACGTGCAGGCCCGAACCACTGGGGTAGGGGAACATGTCGAGCACGAACAGCTTCTGCTTGCCCGCCAGTGCCTCGGGGTCGGCCAGCGGCCCGGCCGGGTTGGGGGTCTCGAAGGTGTGGTGCTCGTCCCACCAGTCCTGCCAGCGCAGTTCGATCTGCTGGGCCAGGGCACCGGTGTAGCGGAAGGCCTGCTGATCGTTCTGCTGGGGCTCGGATGAGGGCTGCTCGCCGGTCGCATTCATGGTGCATGGATTCTACGGACGGGCCGGTCGGCACTACGGTTTCGTTTCATGACGGTGACCGTCCCACAGCCGAACTCGATCGTCGACCGCCTCATCCAGGCGGCCGACCGACCCACCGGTGTCCGCTTCGTCGGCAACTCGGTGGCCCCCGAGACCGGCGATGCGTTCGTGCCCTGGGCACAGATCCACGACGAGGCGCGTGTGGTGGGCGCCGCCCTGCAGGCCCGCGGCCTGGTGCCCGGCGATCACGTTGCCATCCTCGGCCCCACCAGCCGTTCGCTCATCACGATCATCCAGGGTTGCTGGCTGGCGGGCTGCGCCAGCATGGTGCTGCCGCTGCCCATGCGCATGGGGTCGCTCGACGAGTTCATCTCCAGCACCCGCACGCGCATCCGTCACGGCGACGCCAAGTTGGTGCTCATCGACGATCTGCTCGCCGACTTCTACGAGACCGCCCCGGGCGACCCGCCCATCGAGCCGATGCGCAATGTGCTGCCCGGTGTGGCCGGCCAGGTGAGCGGCGAGCGGTTGGAGATACCGGCGAACGACTCCGAGCGCCTGGTCATCCTGCAGTACACGAGCGGTTCCACCAGCGAGCCCAAGGGCGTGATGATCCCCGACCGGGTGCTGGCGGCGAACCTCGACGCCTGCTGCGTCGCCGCCGAGCTGAGCCTCGACGAGGTGATGGTGTCGTGGCTGCCGCTCTACCACGACATGGGGCTGGTCGGGTTCCTGTCGATCCCGATGACCCGCGGTGTGCAACTGGTGCAGGCCGCACCGCAAGACTTCCTGGCCCACCCGGGCAACTGGATGCAGTGGATCAGCGACTGGGGTGGCACTGCCACCGCCGGGCCCAATTTTTCGTGGGTGCTGGCCACCCGCGCGTTGAAGCGGGCGAAGGATCTCGATCTGTCCACCCTCACCCTGGCGCTCAGCGGTGCCGAGCCGGTCGACCCGGCGGCGGTGGATGCGTTCTGCCAGGCGGCCGCGCCGTTCGGGTTCAAGCCGGGCAGCGTGTTCCCCGCGTTCGGCATGGCCGAGGTGGCCATCGGTGCCTCGTTCCCGAAGCGTCATGTCGGCCTCGAGACCGACTCGGTCGACCGGGTGGTGCTCGAGCGCGACCGCATCGCCAAGCCGCTGGCCGTGGCCGATGCCGACGAGGAACTCGACGTGCGGCGCCTGCCGCTGCTGGGTACCGCAGTGCCCGGGTTGGAACTGAAGGTGGTCGATCCCGAGACACGCGAGGAAATGCCTGAACGTCACGTGGGTGAACTGCTGCTGCGCGGCACCTCGGTCACCCCCGGCTACTACAAGCGGCCCGACGCCACGGCGGCGCTGTTCCACGACGGCTGGCTGTGCACCGGCGACCTCGCGTACATGCTGAATGGTCAGCTCATCCTGTGCGGCCGCATCAAAGACGTCATCATCGTCGGCGGACGCAACGTGTTTCCCGAAGACATCGAGCGCGCCTGTGGCACTCTCGACGGGGTGCGCGCGGGCAACGTCATCGCGTTCGGTGTCGATGGCTACAAGGGCAAGGAGACCGTGGTGGTGGTGGCCGAGGTGCGCTTGGCCGCCGACGGCGAGGTCACGCTCGACGACGTGCGCCACAGCATCCACCACCGCACGCTCGAGGTGTGCGGCCTGCCGCCGCGCGACGTCATGCTGGTGCGGCCGGGCACGCTGCCGAAGACGTCGAGCGGCAAGTTGCAGCGGGCCCGCTGCCGCGAGCTGTACCTGGGTGAAGTGCTGGAACTGGCGTAACCGACGCACCGCGGTCGCCGTGGCAAGATGACGGCATGAAAGTCGTCTACACGCCAGCCCACCTGAAGCACGATCCGCATGTGGAACTCGAGGCATCGAGTGCGCACAGCCCGTTCGAGCACATCGGCCGCGCCGAGAACATCCGCGAGGTCCTGTCGGCGGATCCGGCCTACGAGTTCCTCGCACCCACCGAGTGGGGCACGGCACCCATCACGGCAGTGCACGATGCGGGCCTGCACCGATTCCTCACGTCGGCCTGGACCGAGTACCAGGCGGTGCGGCCGGGTAGTCGTGAGGTCACCCCGGACGTGTTCTTCCGGGCCGGGCTGCGCAACAAGATGGCCCCGCTCGACGAGCCCGAGTCCATCTACGGCCGGCTCGGCTGGTGGTGTTTCGAGATCACCACGCCGCTCACCGAAGGCACCTACGAGGCGGCTCGTGGCGCCGTCGACACGGCTCTCACCGCCACGCAGCTGGTGCTCGACGGCGAGCGGGCCGCGTACGGCCTGTGCCGTCCGCCAGGGCACCACGCCACCACCTCGCTGTACGGCGGCTACTGCTTCTTCAACAACGCCGCCATCGCCGCGCACCACATCGCCACCACGACGGGCACCAAGGTGACGGTGCTCGATGTCGACTATCACCACGGCAACGGTACGCAGGAGATCTTCTACGACCGCGACGACGTGCAGTTCGTGTCGCTGCACCGCGACCCGGCCAGCGCCTATCCGTACACGATCGGCTACGCCGACGAAACCGGCACCGGCCGCGGCCTCGGCAGCAACCTGAACCTGCCGTTGGCGGCACGCACCGACGACGACCACTTCGTGTCGGCCCTGGCCTCGGCGTGCGAACGCGTCGCGGCGTTCGGGCCCAGCACCGTCATCGTGTCGCTCGGCCTCGACACGTTCATCACCGATCCGATCTGCGACCTCGCCGTCACCGGCGACGGCTTCGAGCGCAGCGGTGCCATCGTGCGCGAACTGGGCCTGCCGACGGTGGTGCTGCAG
>JBAXSU010000115.1:0-11113 GCA_037130535.1 Actinomycetota bacterium | reverse complement strand
ACACCACGGTGGCCCCCGCCACCACCGCAGCGCCGGGCGATACCTCTGCCCCCGGGGTTACCGACACCACGGCCGCACCCGGCACCACCGCGGCGCCGTCCACTACCGAGGCAACCCCGCTCGACAGCCTGCCCCCGTGCCCCACCGACGCGCTCGCCGCCGCCGACGGCCCGGTCGAGATCACCTTCTGGCACGGTATGACCGCCGAACTCGAGAAGCAGCTCACCGCCCTCACCGACCAGTACAACGCCAGCCAGTCCGCGGTGAAGGTCACCCTGCAGAACCAGGGTGGGTACGAGCAGGTCATCGACAAGTACCTGCAGTCGGGCCAGGGCAGCCGCCCCGAACTGGTGCAGGCGCCCGAGTACGCAGTGCAGTCGTTCCGCGACACCAACTCGTTCATCCCGGTCGAGGCCTGCGCCGAGTCGGCCGGGTTCGACCGCTCGGTGTTGCTGCCCTCGGCGGTGAACGCCTACTCCACCGGCGGCGTGCAGTGGGCCATGCCCTTCAACGTCAGCAACCCGGTGCTGTTCTACAACAAGAAGATCTTTGCGGCCGCTGGCCTCGACCCCGAGGCGCCGCCGCGCACGCTCGACGAGATGCTGGCTGCCTCGAAGCAGATCGTCGAGTCGGGTGCTGCCAAGTACGGCCTGGTGCTCGACACCAGCTTCGACGGCGGCGGCGGCTGGTACGTCGAGCAGTGGTTCGCCAAGGCGGGCGAGTTCTACGCCAACAACGAAAACGGTCGCTCGGCGCCCGCCACCGAGGTGCTGTTCGACAACCAGACCGGTGTCGACCTGATGGCCTACCTCCAGCAGGGTGTTGCCGACGGCTGGTTCTTCAACGTGGGCGACAACGTCAGCGGCCAGGACACCTTCTTGAAGCTCGCCGACGCCGAGGAGCCGGGGGCCATGACCATCGGCACCTCGGCCGCGCTGGGCACGGTGCTCGCCGCCATTGCCGCTGGTATCGCCCCGAACATTGCGGCCGACGATGTGTCTGTGTCGCCCATGCCCGGCCCCAACGGCGCCGCCACCGTGCTGGTGGGTGGCGCCTCGTTGTGGATCACCGCCGACAAGGGCGATGCGCAGGCAGCCGCAGCGTGGGACTACATCGCCTACCTCATCAGCGCCCAGTCGCAGGCCACCTGGGCCTCGGCCACCGGCTACGTGCCCATCCGGCCCGACGCCGTCGACCTCGAGCCGTTGGCCACCACCTACGCCTCCGACCCCCGGTTCGCGGTGGCCTACACCAGCCTCGTCGAGACCCCCGACGTGCCCACGGCCGTCGGGCCGCTGCTCGGGCCCCAGCGCGAGGTGCGCGTACTCACGGCTCGCGCGCTGGCCACCGTGTTGAACGGCGGCGATCCGCAGCAGGCCCTCACCGAGGCGGCCACCCAGTCCGATGCGCTGCTGGCCGACTACTCCGCCCGTCAGGCCGCCAGTCAGGCCGGATAGCCTCGCAGCCATGTCCACACCTTTCCCGCCCCTCGATGGTTCCGCCCCGGTCACGCAGCAGTTCTCCGAGGCCCCCGAGATGGGGATCGACACAGCGAAGCGCTACGAAGCCACGATGACGACGTCGCTCGGCACCATCGTCATCAACCTCGATGCCATCAATGCGCCCATCACGGTGAACAACTTCGTATTCCTGGCCGCGCACCACTACTACGACGGCGTCATCTTCCACCGCATCATCAACGGCTTCATGTGTCAGGGTGGCGACCCCACCGGCACCGGCCGCGGCGGCCCCGGCTACCGCTTCCCCGACGAGCCGGTGCGCCAGCGCTACCAGATCGGTTCGGTTGCCATGGCCAACGCCGGGCCCAACACCAACGGCAGCCAGTTCTTCCTCATCAGCGGCCAAAGTGGTGTGCAGCTGCCCCCGCAGTACAACCACTTCGGACAGATCGTGAAGGGCCTCGACGTGCTCGACGCGATGCAGCAGGTGGCCACCGACCGTAGCGACCGGCCGCGTGAAGACGTGGTCATCCAATCGGTCACCATCGCCGTGAAGGACTGACCCGGCCCGGGTCGTCATCGGTGCGCACCCAGCGCCTGTCGCTCGACGAAGCCCGGCGCCTCGCGCTCGGTGCTCAGGGATTCGGCTCGCCTCGCCCCAGCGGTCGGGTCGATCGCCGTCATCTCCGGCGCGCGCTCGACCACATGGGCCTCATCCAGATCGACTCGGTGAACGTGCTGGTGCGCAGTCAGGAGCTGCCGCTGTTCGCCCGGTTGGGCCCACATCCGCGCACCCTCATCGCCGACGCCACTGCAGCAGGTGAGTTGTTCGAGTACTGGGTGCACGAGGCATCGCACGTGCCCACCGAACACCATCACCTCCACCGCTGGCAGATGGCGCGCGATCACAAGTGGGGTCGGCTCATGCAGCTCGAGCACCGCCGACCCGGGTACGTCGACGAGGTGTACCAGCGGGTGGCCGTCGAGGGGCCCATTGCCGCCGGCGACCTCGAGGCCCGGGTGGGCAAGAAGGGGACGTGGTGGGACTGGGACGACGGCAAGGTCGCCCTCGAACACCTCTTCTGGTCGGGCCGCATCTCGGCCTGGCGGCGCCCCACCGACTTTGCCCGCATGTACGACCTCGCCGAGCGCGTCATTCCCGCAGGCGTGCTCGCCCGGCCGACCCCCAGCGAGGACGAGGCGCGCAAGGAACTGCTCGTGCTGGCGGCTCGACACCACGGGGTGGGCACCCTCGACGACCTCACCGACTACCACCGTCAGAAGTCGACCCCGTGCCGGGTGCTGGTCGACGAACTGGTGGAGGACGGCCGGCTGGTGCCGGTGGCGGTGGACGGGTGGAAGAAGCCCGCGTACCGGCACCCCGACGTGGCACTACCTCGGCGCATCGACGCACGAGCGTTGCTCAGCCCGTTCGACCCGGTGGTGTGGAACCGCGATCGCACCGAGCGACTGTTCGGGTTCCGCTACCGCATCGAGATCTATACGCCGGCACCCAAGCGGCAGTACGGGTACTACGTGCTGCCCTTCCTGCTCGGCGACGAGTTGGTGGCGCGAGTCGACCTGAAGGCCGATCGGCAGCAGGGCGTGCTGCGCGTGCCGGGCGCGTTCGCTGAACTCGGCGTGGCAGTGGATGAAGTCGCCGGGGCGCTCGCCGCCGAGTTGGTGCTGATGGCCGACTGGCTGCAGCTCGACACCGTCGAGGTGGGCGGGCGCGACGCATCGGCGCGGGGCGATCTGGCCTGGCCGCTTCAGCAGGCACTCGGTCACTACGCTCGGCATCGATGACCGACGCGCCCGCCCCGAACCCGTCCGGCGCCGAGTTGCCGCCCAACGGTCCCGGGTCGTCGCGGATGCCGCACTGGGTGGTTCCCGCCATCGTCGTGTTCTGGTTGGGCTTCCTCGCAACGTTCGTCGCACGGTCGTTGTTCAGTCGGCTCAGCAGCCTGCTGGTGCTGCTGGTGGTGTCGCTGTTCCTCTCGTTCGCGGTCGAGCCCGGGGTGAACCGGTTGGCAGCACGAGGCTGGCGTCGCGGCACGGCCACGGCTGTCATCCTCGGGGGCGTACTCATTGCGCTCATTGTGTTCCTGTCGGCGATGGGCACGCTGGTCGCGGGGCAGATCGCCGAATTGCTCTCGAACCTCGAGCGCTACGTCATCCGCTCGGTGAACTTCATCAACGACCTGTTCGGTTCGAACATCAACCCCGCCGACGTGATCGACGAGATCAACCGGCCCGATGGCGCGGTGCAGTTGTTCATCCGCAACCAGGGCGACCGGGCACTGCAGTTGTCGCTCACCGCGCTGGGTGTGCTGCTGCAGGTTCTGTCGGTGCTTCTGTTCACCTTCTATCTCGTGGCCGACGGTCCGCGCCTGCGGCGAGCCATCTGTAGCCGCCTGCGGGCCGAGCGGCAGCGCACGGTGCTGATCGGTTGGAACCTCGCCATCGACAAGACCGGCGGCTACCTCTATTCGCGGGCACTGCTCGCCGGCCTGTCGACAGTGTTCCACTGGGTGGTGTTCCAGGCGGTGGGCACCGCAGCACCCGTGGCCCTCGCCATCTGGGTGGGCCTGATCAGTCAGTTCCTACCGGTGGTGGGCACCTATCTGGCCGGCTTGCTGCCCGTTGTGATCACGCTCATCGATTCGCCGGTGAAAGCACTGGTGGTCGGCATCGCCATCGTGGTGTACCAGCAGGTCGAGAACTACATCTTCGCCCCGCGTATCACCGCCCGCACGATGGAGATGCACCCTGCTGTCGCGTTCGGCGCAGCGCTCGCCGGTGGTGCAGCGATGGGTCCGGTGGGGGCACTACTTGCCCTGCCTGCCGCCGCGATGCTGCAGGCGGTGGTGGGTGCCGTGGGCACGCGCTACGAGGTGGTCGACAGCCAGCTCACTGCCGTCATCGATCCGCGTGAGGCGAGGCATCCGTCGCGTCGCGCGGCGCGGGCCAACCGCAAGGCGGGTAGCAACGATGCTGGCTGACGCTTACGAGCCGGTGGCCGTCACCTCGCGCAGCGGGTTCGACGAGTCGGTGCACTTCGGCGCCCTGGTGGCGTTGGGCGCCGACGGAACTGTCGAGTTCGCCGTGGGCGACCCGTCGGTGGCCGTGTACCCGCGCAGTTCGAATAAGCCGATGCAGGCCGTGGCGATGGTACGCGCCGGCCTTACCCTGCCTCCCGAACTGCTCGCGCTGGTGTGTGCCAGTCACGATGTCACGCCCGCCCACGTCGCTGCGGCGCGGCGCATCCTGGCCTCGGCCGGGCTCGACGACTCGGCCCTGGCCAACACGCCCGATCTCCCGCTCGACGATGCTGCTGCCGAGGCGGTGCTGCGTGCCGGTGGTGGTCGGCTCGCCGTGCAGATGAACTGCAGCGGCAAGCACAGCGGCATGGTGGCCACATGTGTGCTGAACGACTGGCCGCGCGACGCCTCGTACCTGTCGGTCGACCACCCGCTGCAGCAGCGCATCACCGCCGCCATCGTCGACTTGGCCGGCGAGACGCCGCCGCACATCGGCATCGACGGCTGCGGAGCCCCGGCCCATGTGATGTCGCTCGTCGGCCTCGCCCGCTGCTTCCGGTCGATCGCCACCGGTGGCGCCGGTGCTGCCGGCGAGGCGGTGTACACGGCCATGACCACCCATCCCGCAATGGTGGGCGGCGAACACCGCGATGTCACGGTGTTCATGCGCCATGTGCCGGGTCTGATGGCCAAAGACGGTGCCGACGGGGTGTTCGCTGCTGCCCTGCCCGATGGACGTGCCGTTGCGTTGAAGATCGCCGACGGCGCCGACCGGGCCCGGCCTCCGTTGATGCTCGCCGCGTTGGCCCGCCTCGGCGTCGCCATCGACGAGGTAGCGCCGCTCGTGGCCGAGCACATCCGCGGCCACGGCCGGGTGGTGGGCGAGGTACGGGCCCTGCTGCCATGACGGCCATCCCGTTCGTCACGCTGGCCGAACCCCGCTACGGCGAGGCCGTGCAGGTGTCGCCCGCCATCACGCGCGTCGTGGCGCACAACCCGTCGAAGTTCACCTATCACGGCACGGGCACCTACATCGTCGGTGCCGGACGCGACGTTGTGGTCATCGACCCGGGTCCGCGCCTCGACGCGCACCGCGATGCACTTGCCGCTGCGCTCGCGGGTCGACGTGTGGCGGCTGTGCTCGTCACCCACTGCCATGCCGACCACTCGCCGCTGGCCGCATGGCTGGCCGAGCACACGGGCGCGCCGACGGTGGGCTTCGGTGCACATCCGCGCCCCACCGAGGCCGACGCCGCTGCCACCGACGAAGACGACGACGATGATGACGAGGCCGATCCGCCATCGGCCGAGAGCAGCGAGCCGGTGGCGATGGAGGAGAGCACCGACTTCGACTTCGTGCCCACCGTGCACGTGGCCGACGGCGAGGTCGCGGCCGAGATCGACGGGGTCACCATGCGTGCTGTGCACACGCCGGGTCACACGTCGAATCACCTGTGCTTCGCATTCGAGCAGGAGGGGGCCCTGTTCAGCGGCGACCACGTGATGGGCTGGAGCACCACGGTCATCGCCCCGCCCGACGGCGACATGCGTGCCTACTTCGAATCGCTGCACCGTGTGGCGGCCCGCAACGACGCCACCCTGTGGCCCACGCACGGCGCTCCGATCACCGACCCGCAGCCGTTTCTCGCCGCGTTCGTCGCCCACCGTCTCGGTCGTGAGGCCCAGGTGCTGGCTGCAGTGCGCGGCGGCCAGACCTCGATCGCCGCGATGGTGAAGGTGCTGTATGCCGATGTGCGCAAGGAACTGCACAAGCCGGCCCGGCGCAGTGTGCTGTCGCATCTCGTGAAGCTGGTCGACGACGGCCAGGTCGCCGTGGCCGACGGCGGCCGCCCCACCCTGCGGGCCATCTACCTTCCAGCCTGACCCGGTACGCGGGCGACTGCAGCATCGCTCGGTGGCGGATGAGAGCAGTCGTGTCGGGTCCGCTCGGCGATCATCGTCGAGGCGGTGCACCAGCCGCCGATCATCCGTGAGTGCGCGGCGGTGATGAAGGCGGTGAACGCAAGCCCGGATCATGTCGGTATGGAGGTGAAATCGCACACTCACAGCTGGTTCGTCCGACCGAACGCGTCGGTTCGTCCGATCCGGCGCCCGCTGTGAGGACGTGTCCGGCCGTGTCGTCATCGTTGTCTTCGACCCGGTCATCCAACGAGTTCCCAGGTCACGCATTGGGCGGGCCTTGCCGACCTGTACTCCTTCGTCGCAGGCATCTTCTGGTCCTTGCGAAGTGAGAGAGGACCTGACGCAGAACCTGGCTGGCTCAGTCGATTTGCGGATCCGAAACAGCTCCGACCTAGGCTTTGGATCTTGAGCCGAACCGTCCGGACCACCCCCCACACAGGTATTGCTGACCGTGCGCGTCGTGTGGCACGACGGCTCGATGCACGCAGACTCCCGGCCGAACTCACAGCGAATTGGCGCCCCGAGCCCGAGAACCTTGCCGGTGAGAACCGAGACCGATTCCGGAGATTCAGAACCGATGTAACACCGTGGTTGAGTTCCACCCGCGCTTTGAACGGGACTCGCATCTTGGAGATCGGCTCAGGAGAAGGCATCTCTGCTGCATGCATGGCCGAACAGGGCGCCGAGGTCGTTGGATTGGACATCATGCCGGAGTTCGTGCGGGAAGCCCGCGAGCTCGTCGATCGGATGGGCCTCTCGTGCCGATTTGAAGAACTCAATGCTGTCGACATGGCCGATGCGAACGTCGAACCGGATTGGATCATCTTCTGGGCTGCCCTCGAGCACATGACGACCGGAGAGCGGCTCGCGTCGCTTCGTGCCGCCTGGGATCTTCTGTCGCCCGGAGGCCTCCTGACACTGGTCGAGACGCCGAATCGACTGTGGCCGTACGACTCACACACATCTCAGTTGCCGTTCTATTCATGGCTGCCGCATGAGCTGGCGTACCGGTACAGCTCGTTCAGTCCTCGAGTCGGCTTCGGTGATCGCTACCTCGATGACGATGGCGCCGACATGGATCATTTCCTGCGGCGCGGCTCCGGCGTGAGCTTCCACGAGTTCGAGGTGGCGATCGGCGATCACCGAGACCTCGACGTTGTTTCATGCATGCAACTTCATCAGCGGGGCAGCCTTCGTTCGTTGGCTTGGGCGCTGTCTCGGGCTGGTCGAACCGAGCGAGCCCTCCGGGCCTTCTCCCCGAAGACGCACAGGGCGTGGTTCCAGCCCTTTCTCTACCTCACCATCCAGAAGGCGTGAGCCGTACTGTGCGCGAGGCACGTGTGATGTGCCGGTTGCGACATCGCCGGAACTCATGAGTCTCGTCCTGGAAGTGAGCGGTGCCCACGGTTGGGCAGCTGTCGGTGGCACTGCTCGCTGACGCTGCGGGCGCTCAGGCGTAGTGGTCGAGGATGGCCGACTCGGTGCGTCGGTCGAGGGTCTCTTTGATGCTGGCGGCCTGGGCCAGGTCGATGCCGGGGACGGCACCGATGTCGGCCACGGTGGCGCGCTGCAGGGCACCGATCTCGCCGAAGCAGTCGACCACCGCCCCGGCCAGATCGGACGACAGGCCCGGCACCCGGGCAAGCAGGCGCAGGCCACGCGGCGCCGCTGGCAGGTCGCCGTCGAGGGAGGGGAGCACTGCGCTGGTGGCGATGGAGGGGTAGTCGGCGGACACGAGGGCGCACTCCTCGTCGACTTCGCTGTACAGCTCGTCGAGCTGTAAGCGCAGCAGGCGGGCGTCGACACCGAGTTCGATGATCATCGTCTCGAGCTCGGTGGCGATGCGGTGCACCATGTCGCCGCGCTGCACCACTGTCACTACATCGCGCACCGTCACCACATCGCCCATTTCGAGCGCGGTGAGGTTGGCGAGCGCATCGTCGAGACGGGCCTTGTAGCGCTCGAGGGTCTGCAACGCCTGGTTTGCACGGTCGAGCAGGCGGCCGATGTCTTGCACCTGATGCTTCGCGCCGGCGGCGTACACGTTGATGAGGCTCATCTCCTCACTCACGCTCACCACCGGTACCTGCAACGAGCGGGCGACGCGCTCGGCCGTGCGGTGCCGGGTGCCTGTCTCGCTGGTGGGCACGGTGGGGTCGGGCACGAGGTGCACGTTGGCCCGAGCGATGCGGGTGCGGTCGGCGCTGAGGATGATGGCGCCATCCATCTTCGCTAGTTCGCTGAGGCGCTGGGGGCTGAACGGCGCATCGAGCAGAAAGCCACCGCTGCAGATCGACAGCACATCGGCACTGTCGTCGAGCACGACCAACGCGCCCATCTTGGCGCGCACGATGCGGTCGAGACCGTCGCGCAACGGTGTGCCCGGGGCAACGGCGGCCAGCGCCACGTGGAAGGCATCGGCCGGGCTGGTACTGGACATGCGCCTGATTCTACGGTCCGGTGAGGCCGGCGGCCGACAGTGCCTCGGTGAGCGTGGCCACTCGGTGCACCGACATGCCCTCGACCCCATCGGGCGAGTGGGTCGGCACGATGGCGCGGCGGAACCCCAACCGCGCTGCCTCGATGAGGCGCCGCTTGGCGTGGCCCACCTGGCGTACCTCGCCGGCCAGACCCACCTCACCGAACACCACCAGGTCGGGTGGCAGCGGCTTACCGGCCAGTGCGCTGACGAGCGCGAGGCACAGGGCCAGGTCGGCACCTGGTTCGCCCAGGCGGGTGCCGCCCACCACCGACGCGTACACCTCGGTGGTAGCCGTGCTGATGCGCGCCCGCCGGTCGAGCACGGCCAGCAGCAGCGCGAGGCGCCCGGGGTCGAGGCCCTGCACGCTGCGCCGCGGAGGGGCCCCGCTGGTGGTGACGTTGGTGAGCGCCTGAACCTCGACCAGCATCGGGCGCTGGCCCTCGAGCGTGGGCAGCACCGCCGAACCCGGCACACCGGTGCGCCGGTCGGCCAGGAACAGACTGCTCGCATCGGGTACGCCGGTGAGGCCCAGCTCGCCCATCTCGAACAGACCCAACTCGTCGGTGGGGCCGAAACGGTTCTTCACCGCGCGCAGCAAGCGCAGCGAATGATGGCGGTCGCCCTCGAAACCGAGCACCACGTCGACGACGTGCTCGAGCACCCGGGGCCCGGCCAGGTTGCCCTCCTTGGTGACGTGGCCCACCAGCACGACCGGCACGTCGCGCGACTTGGCCTCGTGCACCAGTCGTGCCGCGCAACCGCGCACCTGCACCACACTGCCCGGGGCCGAACCGAGTTCGGGGTCGGCGATGGTCTGGATGCTGTCGACCACCACCAGGCTGGGCTGCACCTGCTCGATGGCCGCGACGATGTGGGGCAGCATCGTCTCGGTGAGCAGCCACAGGTCGGGGCCGAGGGCACCCAATCGGTCGGCACGCAACCGCACCTGCGATGCACTCTCTTCGGCGCTGATGTAGAGGGTGCGCCCCGGCCAGGAGGCCAGCAGCTGCAGCAGCAGGGTGCTCTTGCCGATGCCCGGTTCGCCGCCGAGCAGCACCACCGAGCCGGGGACGAGGCCGTCGCCCAGCACCCGGTCGAGTTCGGCGATACCGGTGGGGCGCGGGCCACCTTCGGTGCTGTTCACCTCGACGATGGGGCGGGCCACCGAACCGGGCCCGAGCGGCACCAACGAAGTTGGCGCGTCGGGGGCCTCGACCTCTTCGACGAGGGTGTTCCAGGCGCGGCACGACCCGCATTGCCCGGCCCACTTGGGTGCAGCTGCGCCGCAGTCGGTGCAGCGGTAGACGAGTCGAAGCTTTGCCATCGCTGCGACCGTAACGCGGGGGTGTGGCGCGCGTACTCGTGTGCCGGCTCAGCGCGCCCGGCGGCGACGTGCCCGCGCGACGAACGCGATGAGGACCACCGAGGCCACGACCCAGGCGACGAGCACCACCAAGGCGATCGTGGCCAGCACATGCCACATCGAACCCCGCTCCAGCGAAACGGTCGAGGTGGTGGCGAGATCGAGCGGCGAGCCGTCGAGCGGGATCGACCAGCGCACCTTGCCCTCGTCGCCCGCAGGGTCGATGGCGCCGGTGGAGCCGTCCACCGTGCCCGGTAGCGACGCACTGAACGACAGGCCGACCACCTGCTCGGGCGTCAGTCCGGCCGAGGCGATGCTGTCGGCATACGGCGTGGCCCCCACGCTGGCGAGCAGATCGGGGTCTGCGAACGAGGCGAGCCCGGCCTCCATACGCGCCCCGCCGGTGAGGGCGTAGGCGATCTGCTCCTTCGAGGCGGTGCGCGTCAACGCAGCCGCTTCGAACGGGCCGTCGGTGCCGTTCAGCGAGGCGAGCAGCGCGGTGGCCTGCTCGGGCGACGAGAAGGTGTGCCGCAGCACCACCGACAGCCCGCCGTCGGCGGTGGTGGCCGGGCCCTCGAGCACCCAACCGGCGGCGAGCAGGTCGTCGAAACGCAGATCCTCTGCCAGGCCAGGGGCGCGGGCCACCAACTCGGCGTCGGCCACCGCGGTGACGGTGACGACCCCGCTGCCGTTCTCGACCATCTCGACGTCGACGGCGACGTCGACCCGGCAGGCCGTGAGCGCGAAGGCGAGCACGACGAGCAGTCCGGCCCGTAGTCCGGCTCGTCGCCCGGTCATCTGTCGCCGTCCACTCGGCCCGAACACCCGCACCCGCCGATTCTGG
>JBAXSU010000114.1:0-11116 GCA_037130535.1 Actinomycetota bacterium | reverse complement strand
GGCTGGGACTCGGGTGGTGACGGTGAGTCGGTCTGTAAGCGGGATCCTGTGGGGCCGTTGCCGGCCCCGGTGACCATCCATCTCAGCGATCGACCCGGAGGTTGACCCGGTTGCCCGGGCCGGACGAGCAGCCCATGCCTCCTGCTTGATCTTGCTCCGGATGGGGTTGACCGAGCCGTGGGGATCGCTCCACACGCTGGTGCGCTCTTACCGCACCGTTTCACCCTTGCCTGTGACCGGCGAACCGGTCCATCGGCGGTCTGCTCTCTGTTGCACTGTCCGTCAGGTCGCCCCGACCTGGCTCTCGCCAGCATCCTGCTCTGTGGAGTCCCGACTTTCCTCGACACGATCGACGGCCGGAGCCGACGTCGTGCCGCGGTCACCCGACCGACTCACCGTCGGCGACGAGTGTAGGGGAGTGGGTGACGGGGCCGGTGCTCAGCAGTCGGGGGTCATGTACTCGTAGACGAGCGAGTTGAGGCTCGGTGTCTCGAGGTTGATCGACACCCGGTTGCCGATGTCGTTCGGCGCACCGATGATGAGCGGCGTGGCGCCGAGGTTGCCGAACTGCGACGGGATGGCATACGCGGTGGGGATGGCCATGATGGGCGTGCTGCCCTCGGCGGCCGGCGCCGTGGTCTCGGGCGCAGGCGGAACACCACCGGCAGCGGTGATGTCGTCGGGGTTCACGTAGCCGAGCGGGCGACCCGTGGCAGCGATGGCGAGGATGGCGGCGTGGCGCACTTCCTGCGACGCGATGGTGATGGCGTCCTTGCGCAGCGACGGCAGCGACAGCGAGGGCATGAGCGACTGGTAGGTGCTGCCGGCCAACGACTCGAGCGCGTAGGCGACGTTCAGCACGTCGCGGCGCGGGTCGTCGCTGGGGGCCATCTCGGCCAGACCGTCCTCTGCGGGGCCGCCCTGGATGGCGCGCAGGATGGCCGGCACGAGCAGCGTGTCGATACGCGGGTTGCCGCAGGTCCAGGGCTCGCCACCCTGGTCGGCGGTGAGCTGCTCGACGGTGGCGGCGTGCGCGGCGTGGTCGTCGCGGAAGCGCTTCACCACATCGAGGTACGCCGGGTCGATGAGGTCGGCGTTGGCGATGACCACGTCGTAGAGCGAGATGACCGAGTGCTCGAGCGACGAGGCGGTGCGCAGGAGCACCACGTCGTCGACCTTGGCGTCGGGCAGCACGGTGGTGGTGGGGTACTCGCCGATCTTGGCGACACCGGGCGAGGTGGTGCCACCGCCGCAGGCGGCGACGAGGGCTGCCGTAGCGACGCTGAAGCCGCCGATCTGGAACAGGCGCCGACGGCCGAGCAGCGCATCGACGCGCTGTTGGGCGGTGGTGTCGGAGGTGAGCAGTGCCTCGAAGGTGTTGGCCAGTGCTCGCTGGTCGCGTGCGGTGGGCGAGCCGAGTGAGCGGGCTTGTCGGGCGACTTCGTCGCGTCTGATGTCTTGGCGGGTCATCGTGGTCACCCCTCTGCCGACAGTGCGGCAGCGTCGTTGACGAGCAATGCGTCGAGATCGGTCTGTTCGGCCATGTCGAGGAGCACCACCACGTGGCGGGCCTCGACCACGAGGATCGACGCGATGAGCGCCGTACCGTCGGTGCCCTGCAGTGCACCCACCAACTCGGTGTGGGTGGCAACGGCGATGTTCTCGAGTTCGGCAGCGGCCGTGAGCATCGCGCCGGGCAGGCCCGTGAACGCAGCGCCGTACTGATCGACGATCTCGGCGGCGGGGACATCGGGAGCCGACTTGCCGAGGATGGCCGACAGCGCCTGCGCGTACGCCTGGTGCGATTCGCGGATGGTGAGCAGTGTGGAGCGGTTGGCGCCGTCGGACTGGCGGCCGGCGAGCGCCTGGTCGTACAGCACCACGGCTGCGAGCTCGACCTGCTGGGCGAAACCGAGCAGCGCTGCGTCGTCGCTGGTGGGCCGACGCGGCGGGGCTGTGGTGGTGGCCGCCGGTGTCGAGTCGGGCGGCACCGAGGTGGCGCCGGCCCGCGAAGCGAGGGTGGGCAGCAGCGAACCGGCCAGGCCGACCAGGCCGGCGCCGAGCAGACGGCGCCGCAGTGACGAGCCGTCGGCCGCGTCGGCCGTCGGTGTTGCGGGCGAATCGATGTCCACGAGGGAGGGTGTCCTTTCCAGTCGCTGCCCTCAGCCTTGTAGGCCGAGGGGGAGCGGAGCAATTCCAGGTGACAAGACTAGAAGTCCAGAGCCGACAGGTCGGGTATCCAACCACGGGTTCGACGAACGGCCTCATGGAACTGGGCCCGGTCGAGCGCTCCGGCAGGTTCGACGCGGGCGGCCGGGCGCCAGATGGCGGCGATGTCGTCGAGCGACCCCCACACCCCGGCGGCCAGTCCCGCCAGGTACCCGGCGCCGAGGGTGGTGGCGTCGGCGACCGGGGCGGTCTCGACCGGTCGCTGGGCGGCATCGGCCAGCGCCTGTACGAAGGTGGGGTTGCGGCTCATCCCACCGTCGATGCGCAGCACGTCGATCCGCCGGCCCGTGGCACCGGAGCCCAGAGCAACCTCTGCTGCATCGACCAGATCGGCACCTCGGTGGGCGATGCCCTCGAGCACTGCGCGCACCACATGGGCACGATCGCTGCCACGGCTGAGGCCGAACAGCGCGCCCCGGGCGCCGTAGTCCCAGTGCGGAGTGCCCAGGCCCAGCAGCGCCGGCACGAACACCACGCCGTCGGTGGAGGCGCAGCGCTGGGCCACGTCGTGGCTCTCGGCCGCCGTGCCGATGAGGCCGAGATCGTCGCGCAGCCACTCAACGTTGGTGCCGGCCGACAGCATGATGGCCTCGACACCCCAGGTGGTGACGCCACCGATGGACCAGCCCACGATGGGGAAGGTGCCGTCGCTGCTGCGGTTGGCCGATGCCGGCGCAGTGGGCCCGACGCACACATCGAGCATGCCGCCGGTACCGAACGTGATCTTCGTGTCGCCGGGGCGCACACAGCTCTGGCCCACCAGGCTGGCCTGCTGGTCGCCCACGAGCGCGCTGAGCATCGGCGCACCGGGCAGCGCGGTGGCCGGGGCGATGGGGCCCGAGGTGTCGACGAGCCGCGGCATCATCGACCGGGGGACGCGGAACACGCCGAGCACGGTGTCGTTCCAGTCGCTCGCGTCGCCGAGCGTGAGGCCGGTGACTGCGGCGTTCGACCGGTCGGTGACGTGGGCGGCGCCCTCGGTGAGCACCCAGGCGATCCAGCTGTCGACCGTGCCGAAGCACAGGTCGCGGCTGCGGTGGGGGTCGAGCTTGTCGAGCAGCCAGGCGAGTTTGGTGGCCGACTGGTTGGGGGCCAGCGCCAGACCGTGGTTCGCCTTGGCCATGATGCAGTCGAACACCGTGCGCAGGTCTTGCCAGCCGAGGCCCGGGCCGATCGGCTGGCCGGTGGCGCGGTCCCACACCACGGTGGATGCTCGCTGGGTGCTGACGCCCACCGCCTGCACCGGGCCGCCGTGCAGCGACAGCGCCTCGCGTGCCACCTCCAGCGTGGCGGCCGCCATCTCCGCGGCATCGAACTCGACCAGGCCGGGCGCGGGGCTGGTGGGTGGCAGGCGTCGGTAGACGAGATCGCCCAGCGTGCCGTCGGGGGCCTGCACCGCGGCCCGTAGACCGGTGGTGCCGATGTCGATGACGAGCACGCTCACGATGCAGTGGTCCCTTCGTCGCTGTCGAGGTGGTGGCCGCCGTCGGACGACGGCGCCGGGGGTCGGCGGATGCTCGGCACCATGCCGCGCGACTGCAGCCACTGACCGAGGAAGCCGCCGAACAGGCCCGCGCCTGCGGCGAGGGGCAGATTGGCGATGAACGCCGACAGGCGCAGGTCGTTGCCGACGATCGCCCGGCCGAGCACGAACGTCGCCTGTACCACGACGAAGGCGCCGAGCGCGGTGACCAGACCGTGGGCGAGTGGCAGCCGGCGCTGCTGCACCCAGGCGGCGATGCCGGCGCCCAGCAGGAAGCCGAACAGCGCACCGAGCCGCAGCAGCGTGGCGACACCGGAATCGGCGAACAGCAGAGCGAGCACCTGCAGCGGCACGGCGAACACGGCACACACCCCGGCGCCCGCCTTGATGGCGTCGATGTCCCAGCGCCCACTGCGTGACCGGGGGGCGTTCACGGCCAATGCACCTCGCCGAACGGTGAGGGCAGGCCGAGCTTGCCCGGGTTGAGGATGCCGTTGGGGTCGAGCCCGTGCTTCAGCGCGGTGAGCACACCGAACCCCGAGCCCAGGGCCTCGGCCATGAACCGGCTGCGGTTCAGGCCCACGCCGTGGTGGTGCGACAGGTTGCCGCCGTGGGCCAGCACGGCGCGCTGGCCGGCGTCCCACATGGCCACGTAGGTGGACTCGACCTCGTCGGCCGGGGGAGTGGCCGCGAACGTGAAGTACAGGCACGCGCCGTCGCTATAGCTGTGCGAGAGGTGACAGGTGGCTGCACGTGCGTGGGGCACAGCCAGCATCGCGGCACGCACCCCGTCGAAGATGCCGTCGAGTGCGCTCCACGGCGCAGCGATCTCGAGCGTGTCGACCACGAAACCCTTGCGGGTGAGGGCCTGCAGCGCGCTGGTGTCGTTGCGGTGGTGCATCCAGCGCTCGACTCGGTCGGGCCCCAGTTCGGTGGCGGCCGCGCATGCCTCGGCGATCACCTGCATCGTGGCATCGACGATGGCCGGGTGGCCCTCGTCGAGCACCAGCAGCGTGCACTGCGTGCCGTCGCCGCCCTGGCCGCGCTGGCTCTCGGGTGCGTCGTACAGGCGCAGTACGGCCGGGGTGGCGCCGGCGTGCAGCACCTGTCGGCAGGCCTCGATGCCCTCGCTGAACGATGCGAACGCATACGCGTTCATGCGGGTGCTGGCCGGCAGGGGATGGGCGCGCAGCCACACGCGGGTGACGATGCCGAGGGTGCCCTCGCTGCCGATGAACATCTGGCCGAGGTCGGGTCCGGCGGCAGCCGCCGGGGCGCCGCCGGTGTGCACGATGCTGCCGTCGGCCAGCACCACCTCGAGGCCCACCACCATGTCTTCGATCTTGCCGTAGCGGGTGCTGTACTGGCCGGCGCCGCGGCAGGCAACCCAGCCGCCGACGGTGGCAATGTCGAAGCTCTGCGGGAAGTGGCCCACCGACAGACCTCGCGGAGCGAGCACTGCTTCGAGGTCGGGGCCGAACGTACCGGGCAGCACCTCGACGATGCCCGACACGGCATCGACCGACACCACACCAGCGAGGGCGGTGAGGTCGAGCAACACGCCGCCGAACACCGGCACCGAGGCGCCGCACACTCCGCTTCGTCCGCCTGCTGCGGTGACCGGGATGCCCGCTGCGTTGCAGGCGGCCACGACGCTCGACACCTCGTCGGCGGTGCGTGGCGAGCATACGGCGGCGGCCACCTGCGGTGCCTGGCCAGCGAGTGCCCAATGCATCGACAACGGCCACCAGTCGCGGCTCACCTCGGCACGCGCGGTGAGGTCGACGGTGGTGGGGCAGACGCTCTGCAGCCGGTCGACCACCTCGGCGGGGATGGCCACCGGCGCAGAACCGAGGTGTGCGCCCGTGCCCGTGAGTTCGATGGGCGGGGTGGGGGTGACGGTCACGATGCTCCTCGGACGCTGGCGATGAACTCGGCTTCGGTGACGGCGCCAGCAGCGGCCTCTTCGGCGCAGCTGGCCACGAAGGCCTGCACCTGGCGCTGGGTCTCGGCCTCGTCCCAGCCCAGATGCGGGGCGATGAGCCGAGCGATGGCGGGCGCGGCGGCGAGTGTGGCCTCGCGGTCGAGCATGCGGGCGCGGGTGCGGCGACTGAGCACATCGTCGAGGGTGCGGGCCATCTCGTGGCGCACCGCATAGACGGCTTCGGCTGCAAGGTAGGGCAGCCCGGGCACCAGCAGCTCGAACGAGTCGGCATCGCCGGCGAGCACCTCGCCGGCCACTGAGCCGTAGCGAGACAGCAGATGGGGGTCCGACGTCGGCCGGTCGCTGCCGCCGCCGAGCAGCCGCATGCGCCGCGTACGGCAGCGGCCCTTGCGGCCGAGCAGACGCAGCACCTCGTCGACGGTGTCTTCGGCCATCTCGCGATACGTGGTGAGCTTGCCGCCCGCCACGGTGACGACGCCGTGCTCGCTGACGGTGACGGCGTGGCGACGCGACAGGTCGGCGGTGCGGCCGTCGCCGGTGCTCTTCACCAGCGGACGCAACCCGGCCCACACACCGGTGATGTGCTCGGCGGTGATGGGGCCGTCGGGGCCCGGTGCCACCGAGGCGTTCAGCGCGCGCAGCACATAGGCGATGTCGTCGGCCGTGCACTGCGGGTCGTCGATCGGGCCGTCGTAGTCGGTGTCGGTGGTGCCCACGTAGGTGTGCTGGAAGGTGCCGTCGCCGTTGGGGCCCCACGGCACCAGGAACAGGCTGCGCTTGTCTTTCGGCACCGGGATGACCACGGCGATGTCGTTGCGCACCAACTGCCACGGCACGGTGACGTGCACGCCCTTGGCCGGGCGGATGCTGTCGGGGTCGGTGCCCTCGTCGAGTGTGCGCACCCGGTCGGCCCACACGCCGGCCGCGTTCACCACACTGCGCGCCGAGATGTTGAACCGACGCCCGTCGGCCTCCACCTCCACCTGGTGCGCGCCACGCTGTCCGGTGATGCCGACGACGGCGCATCCGTTCGCTACGGCCGCACCCTGCGCCGCGGCAGTGCGGGCCACGGTGAGTGTGAGCCGCGCGTCGTCGGCAGCGGCGTCGTAGTACAGGTATGCGGCAAGCACGCGCTCGGCGGGCATCGTGGGCATGTGGGCCACGGCTGCAGCCTTCTTCAAACGGCGGTGCAACTTGCCGATGCGCCAGCCGCCCGTGAGGTCGTACATCCACATCGCCGAACCGAGGGCGCGGGCGATCTTGCGGTTGACGACGCTCTTGGTGTCGGCATCGCCCGGCTTCGAGGGCCGGGCGAGGATGGGGATCATGAACGGCATCACGCCCACCAGATGGGGGGCGTTGCGGCGCAGTCGCTGGCGCTCGCGCAGCGCCTCGTACACGAGTCGCACCTCGCCCTGCTGCAGGTAGCGCAGCCCGCCATGCACCAGTTTCGAACTCTTCGACGAGGTGCCCCACGCGAAGTCGTGGGCCTCGACCAAGGCGGTGCGCAGGCCGCGGGTGGCGGCGTCGAGCGCGACGCCCACCCCGGTGATGCCACCGCCCACCACCACGACGTCGAACTCCTCGTGCTCGAGTCGGCTCAGCATGTGGGCGCGATCGAACGGGGTGGCGGTGGTGGTCACGCGGCCCATCCTATGGAGGCGTGGTTCTCGCCGTATCTGCATCGATTGCAGATTCGCACAACTTGCGGATGGGTGCTCGATCGGCCTACGGTGCCGGCGTGCAGACTCCGACCGAACTCGCCGAGGCGTTCCGGGCACGTGGGCTGAAGCTCACGCCCCAGCGCCATCTGCTGTTCCGTCTGTTGCACGACAACACCACCCACCCCTCGGCCGAAGCGCTCTTCGTCGCCGCGAGCGAGCAGATGCCCGGTATCTCGCTGCGCACCGTCTACCAGACCCTCAACGATCTGGTCTCGCTGGGCGAACTGCAGCAGATCGACTTCGTGCCGGGCTCGGCGCGGTTCGACCCGAACCTCTCCGACCACCAGCACCTCGTGTGCGACGCATGTGGCGCGGTGCGCGATGTGCACCTGCCGCTCGGCCCCATTGGCCCGGGTGTCTCCGGCGAAACCGTGGCCGACTTCCACATCGACTCGACCACCGTCGTGTTCCACGGTCGGTGCGGCACCTGCGCCGCAACCGACTGACCGTCTCCCTCCACCAACCCCCACAACCCTCACAACCATCAGAACAAGGAGCAACATCATGAGCCTGCACGGCACCAAGACCCACGAGAACCTGAAGGAAGCCTTCGCTGGCGAGAGCCAGGCAAACCGCCGCTACCTGTGGTTCGCCCAGAAGGCCGACGTCGAGGGCTACCCCGACGCCGCGGCACTGTTCCGCTCGGTCGCCGAGGGCGAGACCGGCCACGCGCACGGTCACCTCGAGTTCCTCGCCCAGGTGGGCGACCCGGCCACGGGCGAGCCCATCGGCGAGACCGAGGACAACTTCAAGGCGTCGATCGCCGGCGAGACCTACGAGTACACCCAGATGTACCCGGGCTTCGCCAAGACGGCCCGCGACGAAGGCTTCGCCGAGATCGCCGACTGGTTCGAGACGCTCGCCCGCGCCGAGAAGAGCCACGCCGGCCGCTTCGCCCAGGGCCTCGAGTCGCTCAGCTGACCAACCCTTCGGCCAGTAGCGCGGGCCGGTCGCACCGGCCGGCCCGCGCGAGGCTGCACACTCCATGAGCACCATCTACGACCCCAAGCACCCCCTGTACCTCGACGAGGCCGACGTCCGCGAGGAACTCACCCGCGTCTACGACCTCTGCCACGGGTGTCGTCTGTGCTTCAAGTTCTGCACCTCGTTCCCGACGTTGTTCGAGTTCATCGACCGTCATGACGACCAGGACGCAGGACGACTCACCCTGGCCCAGCAGGACCAGGTCATCGACGAGTGCTTCCAGTGCAAGCTCTGCTACATCAACTGCCCCTACATCCCCGACCTGCACGAGTGGGCGCTCGACTTCCCGCGCCTCATGCTGCGCGCCGACGCGATGCGTTATGAGACCAAGCAGATCGGTGTTCGCGACCGCCTCACCACCGAGGTGATGGGTCGTACCGACCTGATGGGCAAGGTCGCGACGGCCGCCGCGCCGGTGGCGAACAAGGTGGTCGCCGCGAAGCCCGGTTCGCTGGTGCGCAAGATGGTCGAAAAGACCGCTGGCGTGTCGAGTGTGCGCCTCCTGCCGCCGTATGCCCGGCAGCGGTTCAGCACCTGGTTCGCGAAGCGGCCGCGGGTGCGCATCAACAAGCGCCAGGGACGCGTTGCCGTGTTCCCCACCTGCCTCGTCGAGTACCAGAAGACCGATATCGGCCAAGACCTGGTGAAGGTGTACGAGCGCAACGGCATCGAGTGTTCGCTGGCCGACGGAGCCTCGTGCTGTGGTGCGCCCTTCCTGCACAGCGGCGACCTCGACCAGTTCACCAAGATCGCCGACAAGAACGTGAAGGCCCTCGCCGCGTCGGTGCGCCAGGGCAAGGACATCGTCGTGCCGCAACCGACGTGCGGCTACGTGCTGAAGAAGGACTACGTCGACTACGTCGGCGGTGCCGACGCCCAACTGGTGAGCGAGCACACCTTCGACGCCGCCGAGTACCTAATGAAGGTGCACAAGGCCGAGGGCACCAGCCTCGACACCGAATTCACCGGCGACGTGCCCGAAACCGTCACCTATCACGTGCCGTGCCACCTGAAGGCCCAGAACATCGGCCTGAAGAGTCGCGACCTGATGAAGCTCACCGGTGCCAAGGTGAAGCTGGTGCAGCAGTGCAGCGGTATCGACGGCATGTGGGGCCTACGGGCTGAGAACGCACATCTGTCGATGCCCATCGCCGAGAAGTTGGGCGACGAGATCCGCCGGGCCAACGGCGACGCTGTCGCCGGCGACTGTCATCTGGCCAACACCGCCATCGCCGAGCAGACGGGCGAGACCCCGATGCACCCGCTGCAGATGGTGGCCCGCGCCTACGGGATCGCTCCCGAACCCCCACGCTGAACCCCCCACGCTGAAACCCGGACCCGTCCGGCACAACAGAGGAGACCCCCCATGTCTCGCAAGCTCACGCTCGACGACATCGTCGATGTCCGCGCCTACGAACGCCAGCGCGACGCGCTGCGCGCCGAAGTAATCGCCCTGAAGGAGCGTCGCCGCATTGCGCTCGGCACGCTGGTGACAGTGATGTTCGAGAACGGCACCACGGTGCGCCATCAGATCCAGGAGATGGCCCGCGTGGAGAAGCTCGTCACCGATGAGGCGATCCAGGAAGAACTCGACATCTACAACCCGATGGTGCCCGAGCCCGGCCAACTGTGCGCCACGATGTTCATCGAGCTCACCACCGACGCGCAGATGCGCGAATGGCTGCCGAAGTTGGTGGGCGTCGAGCGCAGCCTGGTGTTCCGGCTGCCCGACGGCTCGACGGTGCGGTCCATCACCGAGGCGCAGCACGAAGCACAGCTCACGCGCACCGACGTGACGGCCGCAGTGCACTACGTGCGATTCGAATTCACTCCGGAACAGGTGGCGGCATTCGACGGCGAGGTGTTGCTCACGGTCGACCATCCCGAGTACCTCGAGGCGGTCGAGTTGCTGCCCTCCACGGTGGCCGAACTCCGCGGCGATCTGTTGCCCTGAACATGCCGCTGGCGACAGGTCGGCGAGAATCACCCCTGGCAGCGGCCTTGGACGCGCGCGGAATCGTCACAAAATGACTCTGGCGCAGCGAGCCGGATGACTCTAGATTTCCTCCTGTTCGGCGCTGTCGCCGGACGAACACCGTGAAACCTGGGGGCGAACGTCGTGTCTGTCAAGGAGATCTCCTGGCGCCAATTGGGGGCGTGCCTGGGGCTCGAACCGAGCATCTTCTATCCCGAAGACGAAGAGGCGGCTGAAGAGGCCAAGAGCGTCTGTGCCGGCTGCAAGGTGCGTGTCGCCTGCCTCGAGCACGCACTCTCCATCCGCGAGAAGCAGGGTGTGTGGGGCGGAGCCACCGAACGCGAGCGGCGGCGCATCATCCGCCAACGACGTCGCACTGCCTGAACACCCGTCGCGCCGGGTGCGCCGTGCCCTAGCCTCGTCGCGATGAGCGAACTCCTCGAACGACATGGCGGTTGGCCGGCGCTGCTGACGCGGCTGCTCGATGGGCACGACCTCGACGTGGCCGAAGCCCGCGACGCGATGCGCACCATCCTGGCGGGCGAGGCAACGGCCGCGCAGCTCATCGGTTTCGTCGTGGCGCTGCGCGCCAAGGGCGAGACGCCCGAAGAACTGTCAGGGTTGCTCGATGCCGTGCTCGAGGCTGCCACAGTGGTGCCACTGTCGGCGCAACTCCGCGACACGGCAGTCGACATCGTCGGCACAGGCGGCGACCGCAGCCACTCGATCAACGTCAGCACGATGTCGGCCATCGTCACGGCGGGCGCGGGCGTGCC
>JBAXSU010000113.1:0-11224 GCA_037130535.1 Actinomycetota bacterium | reverse complement strand
GTCGACCTGCACATCAAGGGCTACGGCCACGACATCGAGAGCCGCCTCACCGGTGCGCACGAAACCGCTCCGTACAACAAGTTCAGCTACGGCGTGTCGAACCGCGGCGCCAGCATCCGCATCCCGTGGCAGGTGGCCCGCGACGGCAAGGGCTACGCCGAGGACCGTCGCCCGAACGCCAACTGCGACCCCTACACCGTCACTCGTCTGCTGCTCGACGCCGTCTGCGGCTGACCCACAGCACTCACGTCGAACGGGGGGCCGGTTCGCCGGTCCCCCGTTCGTGTTTTCAACCGTTGCCGTCAGGCAGCAGACTGAGGAGATGAGCGTGCTCGACCAGCAACGTGACTATGTGCTGCGCACCGTCGAAGAGCGCGGCGTCCGCCTGATCCGCCTGTGGTTCACCGATGTGCTCGGCAACCTGAAGAGCTTTGCGATCAGCCCGGCCGAACTCGAGAACGCGCTCGAGGACGGCATGACCTTCGACGGTTCGTCGATCGACGGGTTCAGCCGCATCCAGGAGAGCGACGTCCTGGCGATGCCCGACCCGAACACGTTCGAGGTGCTTCCCTGGAGCGATCCGAAGAGCACCGAGGCCCGCGTGTTCTGCGATGTTCGCCAACTCGACGGCTCGGCGTTCGGCGGCGACCCGCGCCACGTGCTGCGGCGCCAACTCGATGCTGCACGCGCCCACGGCTACACGTTCTTCGTGGCTCCCGACATCGAGTTCTTCTACTTCGCCCCGCCCGAACGTGGCACGGCGCCGGTGCCACTCGACGAGGGTGGCTTCTTCGACCTCACCACCACCGACCTGTCGGGCTCGCTGCGCAAGCAGACCATCCGAACGCTCGAGACGATGAGCATCCCGGTCGAGTACTCGTTCCACGAAGACGCCCCGAGCCAGCACGAGATCGACCTCCGCCACACCGACGCGCTCACCATGGCCGACAGCATCATGACGTTCCGCATGGTGGTGAAGGAGGTGGCCGCTGCCCAGGGCGTACACGCCACCTTCATGCCCAAGCCGCTCGAGGGCGTGCAGGGCAGCGGCATGCACGTGCACCTGTCGCTGTTCCAGGGCGACGAAAACGCGTTCTACGACGCCAACGACCCGTACAACCTGTCGCCGGTGGCGAAGTGCTTCATGGCCGGCCTGCTGCGCCATGCCGCCGAGATCACAGCCGTCACCAACCAGACCGTCAACAGTTACAAGCGTCTGGTGCCGGGCTTCGAGGCGCCGGTGCATGTCAGCTGGGCGCGCAACAATCGCAGTGGCCTCATCCGGGTACCCATCCCCAAGCGCGGCAACCCCAGCGCCACCCGCATCGAGTACCGCTCGCCCGACCCGGCGTGCAACCCGTACCTCGCCTTCGCCGTGCTTCTCGCCGCCGGGATGCGCGGTGTGGAGGAGGGCTACGAACTGCCACCCGAGGCCGACGCCAACCTGTTCGAGATGGGCGACGCCGACCTCGGCAAGCTGGGCATCGAGCAGTTGCCCCAGTCGCTCAGCGACTCGCTGAAGGTGATGGAGCGCTCCACGCTCGTGCAGGAGGCACTCGGTGAGCACATCTTCGAGTGGTTCCTGCGCAACAAGCGCATCGAGTGGCGCGCCTACAAGACCCATGTCAGCGCGTTCGAGGTCGACCGGTACCTGCGGGCGCTGTGACGATGGAACTGCTCGCCGTCTTCCCCGATCCGCCACCGCCCGATCTGGCGCGCACGCTCGATCTGGGCGGCTACCGCTGGAAGGCGGTCGCGTCGGCCGATGAGGCGACCCGGCATGAACCGGCGGGCGGCTGGTCGGGTGCCGTCGTGGCGTGCGACACCGACCCCGAGGGCGCGTGGGCGCTGTGCCGCGCGCTGCGCAAGCGCGACCGTCTGGTGGCGCCGCTGATGGTGCTGGTGAACGGCTCACAGCTCGCCGACCTCGAGCTGCGCAGCGATCTGTTCGACGACTTCTGCCTCACCCCGTTCCACCCGGTCGAGGTGGAGGCCCGGTTGAAGCACCTGTTCTGGCGGGCCGGCGAAGGGGTTCGGCCCGAGCTCGTCGAGCACAGCGGGTTGGTGCTGAACCTCGAGACCTACCAGGCCTCGTTCGCCGGCCGCCCGCTCGACCTCACCTACATGGAGTACGAGCTGTTGAAGTTCCTCGCCCAGAACCCGGGCAAGGTGTTCACCCGCGAGACTCTGCTGTCGAGGGTGTGGGGCTACGAGTACTACGGCGGCGCCCGAACGGTCGACGTGCACGTACGGCGTCTGCGCGCGAAGTTGGGCGAAGAACACGCCAACCTCATCCAGACCGTGCGCTCAGTGGGCTACCGCTTCGGCCAGGGCCGCTGGGGCAACTGACCCTCGGGTCGGCACCCGCGTCAGGTCACCTCGGCGACACCCTGAGCCACGACCGTGGCGAACACGGCGCGGCCGTCCTGGTTCGGGTGCACGTCGTCGCTGCGCAATACTCCGCGGGTCGGGTCGGCGGCGATGGTCGACCACGGCACCACCACGGTGTCGGCGCGGCCAGCCAACGTGGCCCGAAGCGCGTCGTCGAACTGCTGGGAGCCCTCGGGTTGGTCGCCGCGATACACGTCGACCCACACCAGTGGCACACCGTCGGGCACCATGTCGACGAGCAGTTGTACCAGGCGTGCGTAGTCGGCCTGGTCGGCGTACTGGCCGGCGTCGTTGGTGCCCAGGGCGATCACCCATACGTCGGGGCTCAACCCGGCGGCAAGCATGGTGTACAGCGCACGCACGCCCGACAGCGGCGAGCCCGTGCCGTCGCCGAGTTCGATCCGCCTGCCGTCCTCGGCCTCGATCGACACGTCCTGCACACCCTGGGCGCCCAGTACGTAGTCGATTTCGGCCCGCGACCCGTTGGTGATCGAGTCGCCGATCATCGCCACGTGCACCGCATCGGTATCACCCAGATCGGCCTGGCCTGCAGGATCAGCCGCGCCTGCCGAGGGGTCGAACACGGGTGCCCCGGCGGGCAGTCGTGGTTCGAGGACGGCCACCTCGGCGCTGGCCGAACTGCGATCCCACCAGCGCATGCCCGCGAACACCCCCACCGCCAACGCAGCGACGAGGAGCAACCCGACACCGAGCACGCCGAACCAGCGCCGCTGGGGGCGCGTGTCGTAGTAGCGGATGCTCGGGGGGCCTTGCTCCACGCCCTCCAGTCTGCCCGCGAACAGCCCTCGCCCCCCGTCACCCGCCGTCGTTTGCGGGGTGCGATGAGCGAGTAGCGCACCCGGTGCGCAGGTTGCTCATCGCGGGTGCGGACCGGCGGGGTGCGATGAGCGAGTAGCGCAGCCAGTGCGCAGGTTGCTCATCGCGGCCGGGGCGGGGGTCAGCGGTCGAGGAGTTGGATGCGGCGGGCGTGGCGGGTGTGCAGGGCGAGGCGCTCGGGCAGGGCCGGATGGGTGAGGCGGCCCTCGTCGACGATCGACCGTCCGTGCACGACGGTGTGCCACGCCGATGTGGGGCCGCAGCGCAGCCAGGCCTCGATGGGGTCGGCCAGGGCGCCGGCGAAGGTGGGACCGTCGAGGCGCCATACCGCCACATCGCCCACCGCGCCCGGGGCGAGCGCCCCGAGTTCGCCCTCACGGCCGAGGCAGCCGGCGCCGCCGACGGTGGCCATCTCGAGCGCCATCCTCGCCGTGCCGGCGTGGGCGCCACTGCGCAGCTTCGCCACTAGCATCGCCTGGCGCGCCTCGAGCCACAACGACGCCGCATCGGCCGACGACGACCCGTCGACGCCCAGGCCCACCTTCACGCCGGCCGCCCGCAGGTCGACCGTGGGCGAGATGCCCGACGCGAGGATGAGGTTGCTGTTCGGGCAGTGCGCCACACCGATGCCCGCAGCGCCGAGGCGACGCACCTCGTCGGGGTTCGGCATCACACAGTGCGCCACCCAGGTGCGGTCGCTGCACCAGCCGGTGCGCTCGAGGTACTCCATCGGGCGGCAGCCGAACATCGCGAGCGAGAAGTCGTCGTCCTCCACGTTCTCGGCGAAGTGGGTGTGCAGGCGCACGTCGAGCCGCTCGGCCAGCTCGGCCGAGCGCACCATCAACTCCTCGGTGACGCTGAACGGGCTGCACGGCGCAAGTGCGATGCGGATCATCGCCCCGTGCGAGCGGTCGTGGTGACGGGCGACGGCTTCCTCGCTGGCAGCGAGGATGGTGTCGTCGTCCTGCACGATGACGTCGGGCGGCAGACCGCCATCTTTCTCCGACAGGCTCATCGACCCGCGGGTGGGATGGAAACGCACACCCAGTTCGCGGGCCGCCGTGATCTCGGCGCCCAGCAGATCGCCCGCACCCCGCGGGTGAAGGTAGTGGTGATCGGTGGAGGTGGTGCAGCCGCTGAGCGCCAACTCGGCGAGGCCGATCCAGGTACTGGCGAACACGGCCTCTTCGTCGATGGCCTTCCACAGCGGGTACAGGCTCTGCAACCAACCGAACAACGGCTTGTCGGTCATCGGCGGGTAGGCGCGGGTGAGGTTCTGGAAGATGTGGTGATGCGTGTTGACGAGGCCCGGTGTGACCAGGCAGTCGGTGGCATCGATGACCCGAGCCGCGGCCGGCTCGGGGTCGGTCGAGGCACCGACAGCCTCGACGAACCCACCGGTGATGGCCACCCAGCCGCCGGCGAGCTCGCGCCGGTCGGCGTCCATCGTTGCGAGCAGGCGGGCGTTGCGGATGAGGAGATCGGCCATGGTGCCTCCGTTCAGGCGAGGGAATCGACGAGCAGGGCGACGTCGTCGACGGTGGTGCGCGGGTTGACGACGCAGATGCGCAGCACCGTCTCACCCTGCCATCCGGTGGGGGTGACGAAGGCGAAACCCGCCTCGAGCAGTCGGTTGCTCCACGCCTGGTACTGCGCCGCGTCCCAGCCCACACGCCGGAAGAGCACGACGCTGAGGTCGGGCTCCATGATGAGTTCGAGGTGCGGAGCCGCCGCAATGAGCGCCGCCCCGGCGTGGGCGACGAGCAGCGTCTCTTCCACGGCGTCGCGATATGCGTCGGTGCCGTGCGTGGCCAGGCTGAACCACAGCGGCAGCCCGCGGGCGCGGCGCGACAGGTGGTGGGCGTAATCGCTGGGGTTCCACTCAGCATCGTCATCACCGTGCAGCACGTCGAGGTACTCGGCGTGCTGGGTGTGCGCCCGCTTGGCCTCAGCCGGATTGCGATACAGCAGGGCGCAGCAGTCGAACGGCGCGAACAACCACTTGTGCGGATCGACGATGTAGCTGTCGGCCCGCTCGATGCCGGTGTACCGCGCCCGCACGCTGGGTGCCGCCAGCCCGGCACCGCCGTAGGCGCCGTCGACGTGGAACCACACACCCAACCGCTGGGCCACATCGGCCGCGCCCTGCAGGTCGTCGATGACACCGGCGTTGGTGGTGCCGCACGTGGTGACAATCGCGAACAGTCGCTCGCGATCGACCGGGTCGAGACCGTCGACAGTGGCCGCGAGGACGGCGCCGTCCATCCGCCCACGTGCATCGGCGGGCACCATCAGCACGTCGGCATCCATCGCCCGGCCTGCGGCCACAATGCTGGAGTGAGCGCCGCTCGACGCCAGCATCAGGCCGCGGGTGCGGTCGAAGCGGCCCTCGGCGCGATGCCGCCAGCGCCACCGGGCGGCGATGAGCGCCGACAGGTTGCCCGCCGTGCCACCGCTGACGAACACGCCACCCGCCTCGGCGGGCATACCGGCCAGGTCGGCCAACCACCGCAGCGCCTCGTTCTCGGCGAACGCCGCACCGGCGCCCTCGAGCCAACTGCCCGCGTAGATGCTCGATGCGCCCACCACGAGGTCGAACAGGATGGATGCCTCGGTGGGTGCGGCCGGCACGAAGCTGAGAAAGCGCGGATGGTCGACGCTGATACACGCGGGCGCGAGCACGTCGCCGAACACGCGCAACGCCTCGAGACCGCCCAGGCCGCCGGACGTGACCGTGCGGCCGGCCATGGCGCGCAGTTCGGCAACGGTTCGGGGCTGGTCGAGCGGCGGTGGGTCGAGCCGCATGCGGTCGACGGCGTAGCGGAGCACCGCCTGGGTGAGCACCTCGAGCGACGAGTCGTGAGTGTGCATCACGCGGGCGCGGTCAGTCATGGCCGCGCCGCTGTCAGACGTTGAGGTCGAGCAGCTCGCTGCCCTCAGCGCGCACCTCGGCGTCCTTGTTCAGGAAGTAGCCGAGCGCACCGGCGACCACTGCCATGCCCATGCAGGCGAGGACAGGGAACACAAGCAGGAAGACGATGATGGCGATGGCACCGGGCACGGGGGCGATCCTAGCGACTCAGGCCTGGGGCTTGTAGGCCCAGGCCTCGATCTCGACGGCGCCACCGAACGGCAGCGCGGCCACGCCGATGGTGCTGCGCGCCGGGCGGGCGTCAACGAAACCGGCCACATAGGCCTCGTTGAACGTGGCGAAGGTGTCCATGTCGGTGAGGAAGCACAGCGTCTTGGCGATGTCGGCGAGGGTGGCGCCCACGGTGGCGAGCTGCGCCTTCAGGTTCTCGACCGCCTGCGCGGTCTGCCCGGCCACACCACCGTCGACGAGGGCGCCGTCTTTGATGCCGAGTTGACCGCTGACGATGATCCAGTCGCCAGCGCGCACGACAGGGGTGTAGGGACCGAGGGGTTTGCTCATGGCCTCATCGTAGGCTGGCGGCATGACGCCGCCGAACCCGTTCGTCAGTCGCCGTCGACTGCTGGCCTCCGCTGCCGGGGCCATGGGAGTGGGTGCCCTGCTCGCCGCATGCGGCGGGTCCGACGGCACCGGCACCGAAACCCAAGCCGGCGGCACCGACGATGCCGGTTCGGGCGAAGCGGCCAGCAACTTCACGGTGGTGCAGCGCTTCCAGAGCGACTCGATCGGTACCGGCCCGGTGCGCCTGCCGTTCTCGCTCGCCGACGACCAGGCCCGGCTCCTCACCAGCGGCCCCGCACGCCTGAAGGGTGAGGTGCGCAACGAACAGGGCAACCTCGTCGCCACCCTCGACCTGCCCCGCCGCGGCGACACCCTCGGTGCGCCGTACTGGACCGTCGAGCTCGACATCCCGAAGCGAGGGCTGTACGACTTCACGCTCGAGGGCCAGACGGGCGATCCCACGCCGTTCATCGTCGAGGATCCAGCGAAGATCACCGTCCCGGTGGCCGGCACGCCGCTGCCCCCGTTCGACACCCCAACCACTGCCGATGCACGAGGTGTCGACCCGGTGTGCACCCGACTCGACGGTGCCTGCCCGTTCCACGAGGTAACTCTCAGCGATGCGCTGGCCGCGGGCAAGCCGGTGGTGTACCTGGTGGGCACCCCGGCCCACTGTTCCACCGGCACCTGCGCGCCGGGCCTCGAGTTCCTCATCGAGGCATCGAAGGCCTACACGGGCTCAGCAGTGTTCGTGCACACCGAGGTGTTCGCCGATCAGGCGGGCACGAAGGTGGCGCCAGCGGTGACGGCTTTGGGCCTCACCTACGAACCAGTGATCTGGATCGCCGATGCCACCGGCACCGTGCAGCGCCGCATCGACGTGGTGTGGGATCTCGAAGAACTGTCGGCCGTGCTGGCCGACACGCTCAGCTGAAGCTGCTGCCGCAGCCGCAGGTGCGAGTGGCGTTCGGGTTGGTGATCGAGAAGCCGGCCTGGTTGAGGCCGTCCTTGTAGTCGAGTTGAGCACCCTCGAGCAGCTGCTTCGAGGCCTGGTCGACCACGACCAACACTTCGCTCCCGGCGGTGCCGAAGGTGGCCTTCTCGTCGTCGGCGGCGAAGTCGCCGTCGAAGAACATCTCGTACGAGAAGCCGCTGCACCCGCCGGGGCGCACGGCCACGCGCAGCGCCAGATCGGCGGCGCCCTCGGCCTCGAGCAATTCCTTCACCTTGACGGCGGCGGTGTCGGTGAGCGTGATCACGATGGGGTTCTCCTCAGTGGAACGGCTGAACCGGGTACAGGCGGCCAGTGTAACCCCGGGCGCCCGTACAATCATTCCGTGGCTCGCCAACCTGCTGTTCCCCCCAGCACCGACGAGGTCGTCGAACTGCTCCGTGCAGTCATCGACCCCGAACTCGGCGCCGACATCGTCACGCTGGGCATGGTGCCCGGAGTGCGGGTCGCTGCCGACGGCCTGGTCACCGTGCACGTGAAGCTCACCATCGGTGGCTGCCCTCTGCGCGCCCAGATCAAGAAAGACATCGAGACCCGCGTGGCCGTGCACCCCGGGGTGGTCGACGTGAAGATCGACTGGGGCGAGATGACCGCCGACGAGCGCAGCGAAGTGATGACCAAGGCTCGCTGGAACGCCCGCGAGAACGCCCCCGACACCGAGGTGCCCCTCACCTGCAAGGTGCTCGCCGTGGCCAGCGGCAAAGGTGGCGTGGGCAAGAGCTCGGTCACGGTCAATCTTGCCGCCGCAATTGCTGCGCAGGGGTTCACGGTCGGCGTGCTCGATGCCGACATCTGGGGGTTCTCGGTGCCGCGTCTGCTGGGCATCGACGACCGGCTCGAGGCCGAGGCCGTCGAGGGCAGCGACAAGCCGAAGATCATCCCCAATGAGCGCCGGGTGGGCCGCGGCACGCTGAAGGTGGTGAGCACCGGGTTCCTCGTCGAGGAGGACACGGCGCTGATGTGGCGTGGCCTCATGCTCACCAAGGCCGTCGAGCAGTTCCTGCGCGACGTGCACTGGGGCGAACTCGACTACCTGTTCATCGACATGCCGCCGGGCACCGGCGATGTGCAGATGGGCCTGGCGCGCATGCTGCCGCGCACCGATCTGCTCATCGTCACCACCCCGGCGCTCGCCGCCCAGAAGGTGGCCGCCCGTGCAGCCGACATGGCGCGTCGCAGTTTCCTGCGGGTGTGCGGTGTGATCGAGAACATGAGCGCCTTCACCTGCGAGCACGGCGAGTCGTACGCACTGTTCGGCGAGGGCGGTGGCCAAGCCCTGGCCGACGAGGTGGGTGTGGCGCTATTGGGCCGCATCCCCATCGAACCCGCTGTGGCCGCCGGCGGCGACACCGGTCAGCCGGTGTCGTTGGCGGGAACCGGGGCCGCGGCCGACGAGTTCCGTCGCATCGCCCGACTCATCATCGACGAGGTGGCGCCGCCCACCAACATGGCCGGCTGTTCGGCACGCATGCTCGACATGGTCGCTGCGGCGCTCGACGCTGCCGATCGACCCTGACGCGCCGCCGCGCTCGGCCGGTAGATTCCGGCGCATGTCCGACATCGTCGATCCCGAGGCCGCGGTGCGGTCGTATCTGCTCTCGCTGCGCGATCCGTCGGCCCTGGTCGACCAAGAGGCCATCGACGAGTTGGCCCGCGAAGCCGAGCAGGCCACCGACCCGATCGAGCAACTCCGTCTGATCACCCGGCTCGAACGGGCCAAGGCCGTCGACCCGGCGCACTACGAGCACCAGTTCATCCGCTGCGCCAAGCAGTGGGCCGAGGCCAATGATGTGTCGGCCGCTGCATTCCGCTCGCTGGGCGTGCCCGACGCCACCCTGCGCGCCGCCGGCATGGTGGCCGGTGCCGGCCGCGGCACCGCACCCCGCCCGGCCCGGCGCACGTCGGGTTCGAGTGGCCGGGCGCCATCGGTGTCCACCGAGCAGGTGAAGGCGCACGTGCGCGGGCTCACCGGCACCTTCACCATGGCTGCAGTCGTCGAGGCCGTACGCGGCAGCGAGATCACCGTGCGCAAGGCGATCGCCGAACTGGTCGATTCAGGTTCGGTGCGCAACCTCGGCCCCGACCCGCACCACCACGGTCGCGGTCGCGCTCCGCTGCGCTACGAGACCGTCGCCTGACGCGCCACCGAGCCGACTACAGGTCGTCGTAGCCCGGTTCGCCAGGCAGCAACACGCCGCGGATCTGGCCGTCGCGCACGACCACCTTCGGCAGGATGCAGTCGGGCGGCGGCATCGTGGTGGCGTGGGCCATTGCGTCGGCAACCGAGGCGAACCCGGCCAGGAACTGCAGGTTCTTGATGGTGGGCGGCATCATCGTCAGCTCGCCGGCGGCCTGGCGCTCGAGCGCCTCGGCCGGTCGTGTCCAGAAGCTGGCGATCGTCTCGTTGTCGTCGTGCACCGAGGTCTGCTCGGGGGGTGCCGGGGCCAGGTAGAAGCGGGTGTCGAACCGGCGCGGCTCGCCCACCGGAGTGATCCAGTGACTGACCCAGGCGAGCTCTTCGATGGTGGGCACCAGGTCGTGCTCGGCGCACAGCGCCAGCAGTTCGGCGGTGCCGTCGTGGATGGCGTCGCGATGGGCGAGCGCGGGATGGCCGTCGGCGATGTGCTCGCCCGTGGCCGCGGCCGTTGCCAGCAGCACGCCCGCCTCCTCGAAGCACTCGCGGATGGCGGCCAACCGGTGCGCCCGGTCGACGTCGTCGCCGTCGGCACCCTCCACCTTTCCGCCGGGGAACACGTACATCCCGCTGCCGAACACGGCGGCCAGGGTGCGGCGCAGCATGAACACTTCGACGCCGTCGCCAGCGGTGTCGCGGATGAGCATCACCGTCGCCGCAGGCTTCACGGGGACGGTTGTCGGGTCGAAGGATCGCTGGTCGCTCATCGTGGCTAGTGTTGCCGATCGTGCTCGTGTGGATGGACCTGGAGATGACCGGCCTCGATCCGGCGGTGAACGTGATCGTCGAGATCGCCACCATCCTCACCGACGACGAACTGAACATCGTCGCCGAGGGGCCCGACCTCGTTGTCCACCAGTCCGACGAGGCGCTGGCCATGATGGACCAGGTGGTGGTCGAAATGCACGCCAAGAGCGGCCTCACCGACGCCATCCGCTCCTCCACCATCACCCTCGACGAAGCGGGCGCCGCCACGCTGGCGTTCATCAAGCAGCATGTGCCCGAGGCGCGCACCGTGCCGCTGTGTGGCAACTCGATCGGAATGGACCGGCGCTTCCTCGACCGCTACCTGCCCGAGATCGAGCACTGGCTGCACTACCGCAGCGTCGACGTGAGCACCATCAAGGAGTTGGGCAAGCGCTGGTACCCGGCAGCGCTGAACAGCCGCCCGTTCAAGGTGGGCACCCATCGCGCGCTCGACGACATCCGCGAGAGCATCGCCGAACTGCGCTTCTACCGCGAGCGGCTGTTCCTCCCCGTGGCTGCATCCGCGGAGGTGGCGGCCACACCCGAGCCGCCCGACGACGGCGCTCAGCCCGTCGCCTGATCGGGCCGTACCCGGCGGTCCTTCCACACC
>JBAXSU010000112.1:0-11343 GCA_037130535.1 Actinomycetota bacterium | reverse complement strand
GGTTTCGAAGGCGCGCACCGGCGCATTCGACAACGTCTCGTGGTTGGCGATGGCCTCGATGCGAGCGATCTCGTCGTCGGTGACCGCCGCATAGTGGGTGAAGTCGAACCGCAATCGGTCGGGACCCACCAGCGAGCCGGCCTGCTTCACGTGCTCGCCCAGCACCTGGCGCAGCGCGTGGTGCAACAGGTGGGTACCGGTGTGGTTGCGGCGGGTGGCGTTGCGCCGTGCCACATCGATGCTGGCGGTTGCATCGACGCCCGGGTACAGCTCGCCGCTCACGATGCGCGCGACATGCCGACGTAGACCAGGCAGCGCGAACGTGGTGTCGAGCACGTCGGCCACACCGGTGTGGGTGGTGATGGTGCCGGTGTCGCCCACCTGGCCGCCGCTCTCGGCGTAGAACGGCGAACGGTCGAGGAAGATCTCGACGATGTCGTCGTCGTCGCCCCACGGGCCGGTGCTGCCCACCAGCACGGCCAGCACCGTCGACGACGTGCTGTCGACGCTGTAGCCCTCGAAGTCGGTAGTGCCGTGCTGCTCGACGATCTCGCGGTACTGGTCGAGGCGGTCGTCGCCCACCGCGGCACCCTTGCGTGCGGCCTTGGCACGCTCGCGCTGGGCGCGCATCTCGGCGTCGAACCCGGCACCGTCGACCGCGACACCGCGTTCGCCCGCGATCTCCTCGGTGAGTTCGAGCGGGAACCCATAGGTGTCGTGCAGCATGAACGCTGTCGAGCCGGGCAACTGTCCGGGCTTCGACTCGAGTTCGTCCTCCAGGATCGACAGACCGGTCTTCAGCGTCTGGCGGAAGCGTTCTTCTTCGCGAGTGAGCACACCGACGATGAAGTCCTTGTTCTTGGCCACATCGGGGTAGGCCGAACCCATCACCTCGACCGCGGTCTCGACGAGCGAGGGCATCACCAACTTCTCGGTGCCCAGCAGATAGGCGTAGCGCACCGCTCGACGAATAATGCGCCGCAGCACGTAGCCGCGCCCCTCGTTGCTGGGGAACACGCCGTCGCTGACCAGCATGGCGCTGCTGCGCGCGTGTTCGGCGAGCACGCGCATGCTGAAGCTGACACGGTCGTCGTAGTCGCCGGCGGTGTACGTCTTGCCGGTGAGGCTGCACGCCCGGTCGATGAGCGGCAGCATGAGGTCGGTCTCCCACACGGCGTCGACACCCTGCAGCAAGCACAGCAGCCGTTCGAGGCCGGCGCCGGTGTCGATCGATGGCTTGGGCAGCAGCGTGCGGCTGCCGTCGGGTGCCTGGTTGTACTGCATGAACACCAGGTTCCAGAACTCCATGAACCGGTCGCCGCCCGGATCGGCAAGGGGCCCGCCCTCGGGGCCGAATCCGGGGCCGCGGTCGATGTGGATCTCGCTGCACGGACCGCATGGGCCGGTGTCGCCCATCTGCCAGAAGTTGTCCTTGTCGCCGAGCCGCTGGATGCGGTTCATCGGCACGCCCACCTGCTCGTGCCAGATGGCCTCGGCCTCGTCGTCGCTCTCGTGCACGGTGATCCACAGCCGGTCGCCGTCGAGGCCGAAGACCTCGGTGGTGAGCTCCCAGCTCCACGGGATGATCTCGTGCTTGAAGTAGTCGCCGAAGCTGAAGTTGCCGAGCATCTCGAAGAACACCAGGTGCCGCTTGGTGCGGCCCACATCGTCGAGGTCGTTGTGCTTGCCACCGGCTCGGGCGCACTTCTGCGAGCTGACCGCACGCGTATAGGGCGGCGCCTCGTCGCCGACGAAGTACGGCTTGAACGGCACCATGCCGGCGACGGTGAACAGCACCGTCGGATCGTGCGGGATGAGGCTCGCCGAGGGCACGACGGCATGGCCCTTCGCGGCGAAGAAGTCGAGGAAAGCGGACCGGAGCTGGTCGGCGGTGGCAGGGGGCGTAGACATCGGGTCGCAGCCTACCCAGCGAGCACTGCCGTCTACCTGGAACCGATGCGTCGTCGCCTACCCTGTGCGCCCATGCCCGCTGCACGCCGCCGACCGCCCGAACCCACCCCGATGCTCGACGTGCACGAGTGGATCAGCTTCGAAGACGACCACGAGAACCGCACGTGGATGGCCGATGCCACCTTCCTGCGGTCGAACTGGAGCTGCATCTTCGGCGCGGGCTGCAAGGGCGTGCTCGACGACGACGCCACCCATCTGCAGCAGGGGTGCTGCAGCTACGGCGCGCACTTCGTCGACGACGACGATGTGCAGACGGTGGTGAGCGCGGTGGTGCGCCTGTCGCCCGACCGTTGGCAGTTCGCCAAGAAGGCCAAGCGCAACGGCTTCCTCGCCCCCTCCGACGACGGTGGCACGATGACCCGCGTGGTCGACGGGGCGTGCATCTTCTTGAACCGACCCGACTTCCCCGGCGGCGCCGGCTGCGCACTGCACGCCGCGGCACTCGAGGCCGGCGAGCGACCGATGGACTGGAAGCCGAACGTGTGCTGGCAACTGCCGCTGCGGCTCGAGCACCACACCGACGACCAGGGCTACGTCACCTCGACGCTGCGCGAGTGGAAGCGCCGTGACTGGAGCGAGGGCGGCAAGGAGTTCCACTGGTGGTGCACCGAGTCGTCCGACGCGTTCGTGGGCAAGGACCCGGTGTACCGCTATCTGCGCGACGAGATCGTCGGGCTGGTGGGCCAGGAGGTGTACGACCGCTGGGTCGAGTTGCTCGAGCGGCCGCGGTGGACACCACTGCCGCACCCCGCCGTCAGGAGGTAGGCACCTTCTTGTTCGCCTTGCGCCGGTCTTCGAGGCCGAGGTGGCGCTTGCGGATGCGGATGCTCTTCGGAGTGACCTCGACGAGCTCGTCCTCCTGGATCCATTCGATGGCGGTCTCGAGGGTGTGGATGCGCGGCGCCGGCAGTTTCACGGCGTCGTCGTGGCTGTGCGTGCGGATGTTGTTCTTCTCCTTTGGGCGCACAGCGTTCACCACCATCTCCTCCTCGCGGGCGCACTCGCCCACCACCATGCCCTCGTACACCTGCTCGCTGGGGTGCACGAAGAACTGGCCGCTGAGCTGCAGCTTGTCGAGCGCATAGCCGGTGGTGACACCCAGTCGGTCGGCCACCATGGCGCCGCCACGGGCATCGGGCATGTCGCCCGCCCACGGCACCCAGCCGTGGTGGTGCTGGTGCAGCAGCGCCGTGCCGCGGGTGGCCGTGAGAAGCATCGAACGGAAGCCGATGAGGCCGCGGCTCGGGCACTCGAAGGTGACGATGCTGCGGCCGGTGTCGCCGGGGCGGATGTCGGTGATGCGGCCCTTGCGCGGCGCGAGTTCCTGGGTGACGGTGCCGACGTACTCGTCGGGCACGTCGACCACACCGCGCTCTTGGGGCTCGAACCGCTTGCCGTTCACCTCCTTGGTGATGACCTGCGGGCGGCTGACCTGCAGCTCGTAGCCCTCGCGGCGCATCGCCTCGATGAGCACGGCCAACTGCAGTTCTCCACGGCCGGCCACGTCGATGGCATCGGGCGAACCGGTCTCGAACAGTTTGATCGAGACGTTGCCGAGGATTTCTTTGTTGAGGCGGTCGACGAGGTGGCGGCTGGTGAGGTACTTGCCTTCCTTGCCGGCCAGCGGCGAGGTGTTCACACCGAACGTCATGCGCAGCACGGGCTCGTCGACGACGAGGCGGGGCAGGGCGATGGGTTCCTCGACCGAGGCGATGGTGTCGCCGATCTCGACCTCGGGGAAGCCGGCCACGACGAACAGGTCGCCTGCCGACAGCACCTCGGCCTCGTTGCGACTGACGCCTTCGAATGCCATGAGCTGGGTGAGGCGACGCTTCAACGCGGGCTGCCCCTCGCTGAACTCCTCCTCGAGGAGGGCGACGGTCTCGCCACGGCGCATGACGCCGTTGACGATGCGGCCGATGGCGAGGCGGCCGAGGTACTCGCTGGCGTCGAGCTGGGTGACCATGGCCTGCAGTGGCAGCGACGGGTCGCCCTGCGGTGCCGGGATGGCTTCGAGGATGGTGTCGAGCAGGGGCGACAGGTCGGCGTCGGTGGCAGGCATGCCGATGCCCTTCATTGCCCGACCCTCGCGCGCCACGGCCGAGATGATCTCGAAATCGATGTGCTCGTCGTCGGCGTCGAGGTCGATGAAGAGCTGGTAGATCTCGTCGAGCACTTCCTCGGGCCGGGCATCGCCGCGGTCGACCTTGTTGATGACCACGATGGCCGGCAGGTTGCGAGAAAGCGCCTTCTGGAGCACGTATCGCGTCTGCGGCAGCGGGCCCTCGGCCGCGTCGACCAGCAGGATGACGCCGTCGACCATGGTGAGCGCTCGCTCCACTTCACCGCCGAAATCGGCGTGGCCAGGGGTGTCGACCAGGTTGATCTTCACGCCCTTCCAGACGATGGACGCCGCCTTGGCGAGAATGGTGATGCCACGCTCGCGCTCTTGGTCGTTCGAGTCCATGACACGGTCGACGACGGCCTGATGGGCAGCGAACGTGCCGGTGGCGCGTAGCAGCGCATCGACGAGGGTGGTCTTGCCGTGGTCGACGTGCGCGACAAGGGCAATGTTTCTCAAAGGGTTCATGTGGGCACCGGGGGGTGAGATGCAGCCGGGCGGCTGCGGTCAGTCGTCGTCCTCATCGAGGTCGTCTTCGTCGTCGTCGAACGAGACGCCGTACTTTTGCGCCAGTTCGGCGTACTCGTCGTCGGGCGAGGATTCACGATTGTCGTTGCTCCCGAACCCCAGGTCGAACGCACTCGGACCCGATTGCTTGAGTTTGCGCGCTTCTTCGAAGCGGCGGTGACGACCCTTCTTCACGATAGGGCTCCCGAAGATGAGAAAACTGAGACTGTTCCGCATGCTACCCGCTGCGGCCGTCGAATCACGGCATCCCTGACCCGCCGGTCAAGTGGCCACGAGAAGACCGTGCGGAGCCCATGCGCTGGCACACTGTGCCGATGAGCGCCGTGGTGGCACTGCTGAACCAGAAAGGTGGGGTGGGCAAGACCACTGTCACCCTCGGGCTCGCCTCGGCGCTGGGCCAGGCCGGCCGTCGGGTGCTCGTGGTCGATCTCGACCCTCAGGCGTCGGCCACCTGGGTGCTCGGCATCGACCCCGACGCCCTCGCGGTGTCGGCCGCCGACGTTCTGCACCGCACTCCGGCGGGCGATGCAATCGTGCCGTCGAACTGGGGCCTTGGCATCGATGTGCTCCCCGCCACTACGGCGCTCCAGCGGCGTGAGGTGGGCGACCCGCAGCGTCTGCGAACGGCGCTGGCCGAGGTGGCCGAGCAGTACGACCAGGTGCTGCTCGACTGCCCACCATCGCTCGGCAACCTCACCCGCAGCGGCCTCAGCGCGGCACGCCACGCACTCGTCGTGGTCGAGCCCTCGGCCTTGAGCCTGCGCGGCATCGGTGCGGTTGCCGACGTCATCGACGACATCTGGGACACGCAGAACCCCCACCTCGAACTGACGGGTGTGGTGGTGAACCGTGTGCCACCCACCAGCAGCGAGGCTGACCGCCGGTTCGACGAACTCACTCGCATCGTCGGCCGCAAGGCGGTGTGGCAGCCGGTCGTGCCCAACCGAGCGATCCTGAACCAGGCCATCGGTGAACGGCGCCCGATCCACAGTTACGGCAGCCGAAGCGCCGACGTCGCCGCAGTGTTCGATGCGCTCGCCGCCAAGTTGCGGCGCGCCACTCGCTGAACCAATCGGGCCACTGAACCGATCAGGCCGACGCGGTGCTCAGTCGACCGGTACCAGTCGCAGGCCGCCGCGGCCGTCGAAGGTGAGCGCAGCGCGTCCCTCGACGAGGCGACGGATGCCGTCGCCCAGCAGTTCGTGACGCCAACCGCTCGCCAACCGGGCTGCGGGGTCGCCACGGAGCAGGCTGACCAGATCGTTGCGGGTGGCCAGCAGCGTTGCGTCGATCTTCTCGGTGCGAGCCACCTCGCCCACCCACGCCGACACGAGGGTGACGGCTGGCCGCAGGGCCCGGTCGAGGTCGTCGCCGTCGCTGGTGGGCAGCGAGACGTCGCGTCCGAGGCCGTCTTTCACCGCAGCGACGATCTCGGTGCCCAGCGCACCGCGGCTGTGGCGTTCGTCGACCCCGCGGGCGTGGGACAGTTCGGCCACCGTGGTGGGGTGCTTCTGGGAGATGCCGAGCACGGCAAGGTCGGGCAGGATCTGGCGCGGCGGCACATCGGCCTGCGCAGCACGGCGTTCGCGCCACGCGGCCACGGCCTGTGCCACTCCGCGCGCTTTGGCCTTCAACACACGTACGTCCTTGAGGCGCAGCCACGCCTGCTCGGGGTCGATGGCACCGGCCGGACGGGTGCGCAGTTCCTCGCACGCCTCGGCAGCCCACTCGAGGCGGCCCCGACCGACGAGTGAGGCGACAAGTCGATCGTGCAGATCCAGCAGGTGCGCCACATCGTTGGCCGCATACTGCTGCTGCTCGGCCGTGAGCGGTCGGCGCAGCCAGTCGGTGAGGCGGTCGCCCTTCGAGGCGTTGACGTTCAGTTCGCCCTGCAGCAACGAGGCGAGCGACGGCGTGCTGTAGCCGATGAAGCCCGCTGCGATCTGGGTGTCGAACATGAACTCGGGCACCGCCCCGCACACATGGGTGAGCACATCGATGTCCTGCTGCGCAGCGTGGAACACGGCGATGCTCGGCGAGCCGAACAGCCGACGAAGCGACCGCACATCCACCGCCAGCGGATCGATCAGCACGATGCGGCCGCCCCAGCCGATCTGTACGAGGGCGAGCTTCGGGTAGTAGGTGCGCTCGCGGTGGAACTCGGTGTCGATGGCGTAGCGCGGCTCGGCGCACAGTTCGTCGACGATGCTCTCGAACGTAGCCTGGTCGGCCACCCACTCGAAGGTCACGTCGGCTGGTCTCCGGCGACGACCGGCTTGCCGGCCATCGCCCAGGCCATCGTGCCCCCCGCCACGTTCACGGCCTCGACGCCCTGCCCCGCCAGGAACTCGCAGGCCCGCATGCTGCGGGCGCCGGAGCGGCAGATGACGTACGGCACGTCGTCGCCGCGGAACGTGTCGACGTGCTCGGGCACAGTGCCGAGTACCACGAGCACTGCGCCGGGAACGTGGCCCTCGGTGTACTCGTCGACCTCACGCACGTCGATGACGCGTGCACCTGCGGCCAGGGCTGACTCGAGTTCGTCGACCGACACTTCACTGATGGGCATGGGTGCGCACGTTATCCGCCCGGCAGGTCGGCAGGGCTGTTCACGTTCGCAACGACCGCTGCATCGACCTGCACGGTGACCACCCGTAACGATGTCAGTGCGCGGTGCACGGCCCGCTCGCCCCCCAGCACCAGACGTTCGAGCGGTTGGTGGGCCTGGCGCGCCCATACCGCGCAGAGCGGTTCGAGTCGGTCGGAGTGAGCGACGACGGCGTCGACCGATCCGGCGGCGGCCACGAAGCGCACGATGAGCGCGTCGACCGTGGCCCGGTCGAGCCAGGGCAGATCGCAGGCGGCCACCATCACCGCGTCGGCATCGAACCCGTCGATTGCCCCGAGCACGGTGACGATGGCGCCGAGCGGACCCTCACCCGCCCAGCGATCGGGCACCGCCGGCACGCCCAGCCGGGAATGGACCGCGGCGTCGCCACCCACGGCCACCACGGGCTGGCACCCTGCTGCGTCCAGCACTGCTGCCACGCGGGCGGCCATCGGTACGCCATCGACCTCGACGAGGGCCTTGTCGCGGCCCATCCGGAGGCTGGCACCGCCCATCAACACCGCCCCGGCAACGCAGAGCGACCGGGAATCGCCAGCCGTCATGCCGTTGCCGTCAGCGCTCGCCGGCGGGCACACCCGTCGGGTCGAGCTGGAGCAGGAACTGCGCCACCCGCTCGGCCTCGTCGTTCTCACCGATCTCGGCGGCCATCAGGCCGAGGCCGCGCAGAGCCCGCAGGAAGCCGAGGTTGCTGTCGGCCGACCAGCGCACATAGCCCGACCCGCGCCAGCCGCTGGCCCGGAGTGCATCGAGGCCACGGTGGTACCCGACTCGATAGGCGGCGTACCGTTCGACCGTGTCGCGCCCGAGGTCGCCCAACGCGGCCCACGCATCGATGTACCGCGGATAGCGGGCCACCACGGCGGCCACCTGGTCGCGGCGCTCGTCGACCGACGCGCCGATGGCCTGCAGCAGGGCATGCCGGGCGGTCGGGTCGGCCGGCGGGAGCACGGTGGTGGGCAGACCCGACCCCATCGAGATGGGCCGGGTGGATTCGGTGGGGTCACTCACGCCGGCAACGCTAGGGCGTAACGTTCAGGCATGCTCGCCATCGACCTGCAGGCCGCCAAGAACCTTGCGATCGTGGTCGCGATCGGATTCGTGGTGCTGTCGCTGGTGATGGGCATGATCATCAAGAACGTGATGGCGAAGCTCATCATGGTGCTGCTCATGCTGGGCCTTGCGCTCGGCGTGTGGACCCAGCGCAAGGCGCTCGACTCCTGTGCCGACACCGTGACGGCCGACCTCGCGGCGGGCACCGACAACGGCACCAGCTGCACCTTCTTCGGCACGAAGATCGACATCCCCCTCATCGACGAGGGCTGAGCCTCAGCGCAGCAGCGGCACCACCAACGCCTCGGCGTAGAGCGCCGGATGCGTCATCGGCGCATCGTGGCCGCAGCCCTCGAGCGACACCGCCTGCGCGCCGGCCACCGTGGCGGCGACATGTTCCATCCCTCGCCGATGGTGCGGCCGACCCGTCGAGCCGTAGCCCGCCAGCACGGGCACGCTGATCTGTTCGGCACGCCACGGGGCGTGCTCGCGCAGGTCGGACAACTCGCCCACCATCGCCGCGCCCTCGAGCCGACGCTGTTGACGGGTGCGTTCGGGCAGCGCCTCCCAGCGGACGTCGCCCACCAGCCGCCGCATGAACGACTCAGCAGCATCGGCAGGCTCGCCGCGGGTGGCGAGCGCGTTCGCGCCAGCGGTCGTGCCCGGCCACCACGGTTCCCAACTGAGAGGCGACTCGTAGATCGACACGGCCCGCACCAGGTGTGGATGGCGGGCGGCCGTGGCGAGCGCGACGTTGCCGCCGTAGCTGTGGCCGACCAGCACCGCCGCGCGATCGGCGAGCAACGCAGCCAGATCGTCGACCTGCTGCTGCATGCCAAAGGGCCCATCGTGCGGGCACGAGCGCCCGTAGCCACGGCGGTCGTAGCGCAGCACATGAGCCCGGTCGTCGAGCTGACGGGCCACCTTCAGCATCCCCGCCGAGCGGTCCATCGAACCGTGGATGACCACCACCAGCGGCCCTGACGGGTTACCGGTGACATCGGACCACACTGCGGACGAGTTCATGCCACCTGCACGATGCGCAACACATCGGTGGCGGCACCGCTGGCCCGATCGGGTGCACCTGCCAGCACCAGCACCGTCTGACCCGACGCGATGAGGCCCTGCTGCAGCGCCGTCTCGACCGCGAACCACACCATCTCGTCGGTCGACGCGTACTCGCCCACCTGAATGGGCTGCACGCCCCACGACAACGCCATCGCCCGTACAGTCTCGGCGCTGGGCGACAGGCCGACGAGCGCCGGTGTGGGTCGGAATCGCGACATCGCCCTCGCGGATCGGCCCGAGCGGGTGCAGCACAGAATGGCATCGACACCGGCGTCGACTGCCGCCATACCGGCGGCGTGGGTGATGGCCATGGTGATGCGTTCGGCGCCAGTGGGCCACTGCCGCCGCTGCACCCTGCCCAGCCGGTTGCCCCAGGCCGTATAGCTGGCCTCAGCCTCGGCCCGTTCGGCGATGCGCACCATCGCTTCGACAACGCCCACCGGGTCGTGCCCGATAGCGGTCTCGGCCGACAGCATCAGCGCGTCGGAGCCGTCGAACACGGCGTTGGCCACATCACTCACCTCGGCGCGTGTGGGCGACGGGGCGGTGATCATGCTCTCGAGCATCTGCGTGGCGGTGATGACGGGAACACCCATCTCGACGCAGTGGCGCACGATGCGCTTCTGCAGGTGGGGCACGTCCTCCAACGGACACTCGATGCCCAGGTCGCCGCGCGCCACCATCACCGCGTCGGCCGCAGCAGCGATGTCTTCGAGCGCAGCGACGGCGGGCAGGGTCTCGATCTTCGCAACCAGCCGGGTGGTGAGCGGCCGCACCGCCTCGCGCACCCGCTCGAGGTCGGCGGCAGCCCGTACGAACGACACGGCCAGGAAGTCGACGCCTTCGGCGGCCATCACGGCTGCCAGACGCAGGTCGTCGGCGGTGGGCGTGTGTAGACGCATCCGCTCCGACGGCAGATGCACGCCGGGTCGGCCCTGGGTGGTGCCACCCGTGACCACCCGGGTGACGGCAGCGTGGTCGAGGAGCGCTTCGACCCGCAGCGAGATGGCTCCGTCGCCGATGACCACCCGGTCGCCCACCTGCAGGTCGGCGATGAGCGAGTCGTAGTCGACTTGGAACTCGTCGACCGTGCTGGGCCCGTCGCCGGCGCGCAGCACCACCTCGGCGCCCTGCACCAGATGCACACCTTCCGGCGGCAGTTGCCCCGCGCGGATCTTCGGGCCGGGCAGATCGGCGAGGACGGCGACGACGGCCCCCACTCGCGCTGCCGCAGCACGCACATCGTGCAGACGGCGCACATGTTCGTCGACGCTGCCGTGGGAGAGGTTGAGGCGCACCACGTCGACACCGGCCACGAGCAGCCGGTCGAGCATCTCGGCCGACTCACTGGCGGGACCGAGGGTGGCGACGATCTTGGTTCTGGACTCCATCGGCACCATTCAATCCTGCTAATCACAGTGCCATGGAGCTTCTGTTGATCCGTCATGCCCTTCCGGTCCGTCGCGAACTCGAAGAAGGGGTGGCCGACCCCGAACTGTCCGAGGCGGGCCACGCGCAAGCTGCGCACCTGGCTGAGTACCTCGCACCCGAGCGCATCGACGCCGTCTACGCCAGCCCGCTGCAGCGCGCTCGCCAGACTGCAGCGCCGCTCGCCAACGCGCTGGGTGTGCCCGTCGCTATCGAGGACGATGTGGCCGAGTGGGACCGCAACTCGAGCGAGTACGTGCCCATCGAAGAACTGAAGGCGGCCAACGACCCGCGCTGGCAGGCCATGCTGCGCGGCGAGTGGACCGTGCACGACGAATCGCCCGACGAGTTCCACCGCCGGGTGGTGGGCGCGGTCGAGCGGCTGGTCGAGGCCCACTCGGGCCAGCGCATCGCCATCGTCTGCCACGGAGGCGTCATCAACGGGTACCTCAGCGAGGTACTCGGCCTCGGCGTGAATCAGGGCTTCTTCTATCCCAACTACACCTCCATCCATCGGGTGGCGGCGGCACGGAGCGGCGAACGCTCG